>JAGNZK010000006.1 GCA_017984435.1 Nitrosomonas sp.
CAGAATAGTGTGGAATCTGCTAAAAATTACAGCTATTAACCTCACAATAATGCCAATATTAGCTACTTTGTCGATAGCTTTGTTACCAAAACTGAAATAAATGACTTAATCAGAGCTTCCTTAATATTTGCCGCTCAAGCTTTAATTGTTTGTTTTCTATCTTAAGCCGTCGAATTTCTTCCTGCTCCGGCGTCAGCTTCCCATTACCTCGGAATGCCTGACCATTATTATCCGCCTGGCTCTCCTTGATCCATCGCCCAAGCATGTTCGACCTAATTCCCAGGCTTCTGGCAGCTTCTGCTATCGTAAACCCCTGATCCAATACCAAGCTGATTGCATCCAGTTTAAATTCCTTTGTATATTGTTTCCTCGCTTCCATTTCCTCCTCCAATTAAGACTATTTTCTCTTAACTGGAGTGTCCGGGTCTATTGGACCACATCATAATGTAAGTGATGTCGCTCACCCATACCCGGTTAGGTGCCGTCGCAGTGAAGTTCCGCTCCGGACCAAAGGTCTCTCGGGTGCGCTGGTGTGCCGCTCGAATCTCGATTTCCAGACGGGCATTCTCTTGTGTCCGCGCCGATAAAGGGCGATCACGCCAGGCGTAATAGCCACTCTCAGAAACTTCGAAAACGCGGCTCATCAACGCTACCGGATAGTGTTGTCGCAGGGATTCCATTCGACCGTACTTCACCTCGACTCCTTCGCAAAGTAGGCCGTTGCTTTTTTTAGCAAATCACGCTCCATCTTGACTTCAGCTAGTTCGCGCTTGGCCCGGGCCAACTCCATTTCCAGCTCGGTCAACGGCTCCTGATTCTTGCCAACATCATCTAATTTGCCCAGGCGTGCTGCATGTATCCAGTTCTTCAGCGTTCCTGGCGGCAATGACAATCGCCTTGCCGCTTCAGATATCGTCAAACCATCCGCTTCATGCAGACTCACTGCCTGCGCCAGAAATTCCTGCGTGTAAATCCCTCTTGGTATCTGTTTCATCTCAGTCCTCCATTTCCAGTATCTTATAGAAACGTCGGATTCCTCTTTTTCCAGCTTACCTCAGTTTTTTAAAATCCAAGACTGGCTAGTAAGTCATCGACCTGATCTTGATTACATACTACATTACTTTGTTTTTCTGGGTTTATGACCGGTCCGTTCATGAGTCCTTCATCTGCGATAGGGTTCTTCTTGGTTGGAACATTTGCGAGTAAAAGATCTATCAGATCTTTTTCCAGACTTTGTACCATATGTGTAATCTTCTTGATTACTTGGCCTGTCAAATCCTGAAAATCTTGCGCCATCATAATTTCTAATAATTGTGCATTTGTAGCATTGGCTTGTTCAGGAATCTTATCAAGATACTGAAGTGTATTAATTAGTAATAACTTGAATTTCTCTGTATCTGGGTTAGTTTGCTGTGTTTCTAGAGCTTGTTTCCATTGTTTCGATAAATGAATTGCATCTGTTGAAAGCCTTTCTTGAATAGGCATTGCAATCTCAGTAGCATTGAGCGTGCGTTCAGCAGCTTGCTCAGTTTTAGTAGCAACATAGGATAACTTATCCTGCGCTTCAGGTACTCCGGCTGCGATTGATTCGAGACGTTTATCGTATCCTAATTCACGTAAACTATCGTGTAAGTTTCGAGTTAACTGTCCAATCTGATCAATAACCTTCTTGTCAGTTGCTATTAATTTATTTCCTTCGATATCTTTCATAGCAAATGTAACTGATGTATCAGTCAATTTAATAGATTTCTTAGGGTTAGTCGTTTCTTGAGAAACATTATCAACTTTTGCTTTCATAGAATGCTTTATATTCATTTTGGACTCGATAATTTGTTATGAAAAAAGATTCTGAATTTTTAAACAGAAACTTTACTCTCCATATTTTGAAAGATTTTGTTTAATTTTTCTTCAAGCGTTGCTGCAGTAAAGGGTTTAACGATATAACCACTTGCACCAGCCTGAGCTGCAGCTACGATATTCTCTTTTTTGGCTTCCGCAGTTACCATAAGTACAGGAATCTTTTTTAATGCTTCGTTAGCGCGTACATTTTGGAGCATAGTTAACCCATCCATATTGGGCATATTCCAATCTGACACAATAAAATCAAAGTTGCCATCTTGCAACTTGCGTAATGCAACCGCACCGTCTTCAGCCTCATCAACATTGACAAATCCAAGTTCTTTTAAAAGGTTGCGAACGATTCTACGCATAGTAGAAAAATCATCCACTACCAAGAATTTTAAATTTTTGTCAGGCATTTTTTTCTCCGTAAATAACAGCTATTTTTTATAAACTATTAGAGACAATCAATCTTTAATCAGTTTCATTAACCAATTGGTTCTCCACGCGTTCTTCTATATCGACAATTGGTTGTAGAAGTTTAGATTGAGTTTAGAAGATTATTCTAATGAGCTTCTCCCGAAAAATAGTCTTCCAAGGGTGACGTACAATTAACGTTACATATGTGAGGAAGACGATGAAGAAGATACCGAAGCAGGAATACACGGCCGAATTCAAGGAACAATCGGTTAAGCAAGTGAAGATGAGGTGGTAAATCTGTTGAGAGCTTTCGAGGGTGTAAATAATTTTGTGTAAATGGTCATTTAGCAGGAAACTGCGTATTTACTTTTGGAGTAATTTAATTCTCGATTCTCCTGTTCCAATTCCTTGAGCCGTTCACGATCCGCAGTCGACATGCCGCCTCGAATTCCCTGATCAATCTCTGTTCGCCTTACCCAAGTGCGCAACGTCTCCGCCGTACAACCAATCTTTGATGCGATCGATTTAATCGCCGACCACTGCGATTCATGATCTTTCTGCTGCTCAAATACCAACCTTACCGCTCGTTCTCGTACTTCCGGTGAATAACTGATTTGATTCTTCATCTCTTCCTCCTCTCAAATCATTTTATCTCCGGAAATACCGGGACGATTCAATCCATAAGAACTTGCCGCTCAATGTCAACGGGTTTATCATCGCATGTTTAACCCGCTTATCACCAACAACCCATTGAATGGAAATTATATCAATGCTTGTTGCAGCAAGTGGTGAATGATGTACAAATGTATTAAATCCTAGTACTTATTCAGGAGTAATTGTATGGCTGATCCTATTTTTAACTATATTACGTTTAACCCATTTGGTTTAAGTGATGTGGGTTCTTATGCGAATCCCGCGTTGGTTGATATCGATGGCGATGGCGATTTGGATGCTTTTGTGGGTAATGCAGTTGGCGACACGTTATTTTTTAGAAATACAGGAACAGTCAACCCTCTCTTTGCTGCTCCAATTACTAACCCATTTGGTTTGAGTGATGTAGGTGGTAGCCCTGCTTTTGTTGATATTGATGGCGATGGTGATGTGGATGCCTTTGTGGGTAATGGCGCCGGTGACACGCTATTTTTTAGAAACACAGGAACAGCCAGTAATCCAGTCTTTTCTGCCGCTATTACCAATCCATTTGGCTTCAGTGATGTAGGAGACCATGCGGCGCCTACCTTTGCTGATATCGACGGCGATGGTGATTTGGATACCTTTATAGGTAATTATGATGGTAATACGCTGTTTTTCAGGAATACAGGAACAGCGAGCAACCCGATTTTTACTACTGCTATCACCAATCCGTTTGGCTTGAGTGATGTAGGAGGATATGCCAGTCCTACTTTTGTCGATATTGATGGCGATGGAGATTTAGATGCTTTCGTGGGTAATGGTCACTATAACGGTGGCGGCGATACATTGTTTTTTAGAAATACGGGAACGACCAGTAACCCAGTCTTTGCTGTTGCTGTCGCCAATCCGTTTGGATTGAGTGATGTGGGAGGATATGCCAGCCCTATCTTTGTCGATATTGACCACGATAACGATTTAGATGCTTTTGTGGGTAACTCTGTTGGTAATATGCTGTTTTTCGTTAACAATGGATTATCATTGTTTAGTACGGCAGGAAACGATATTCTGACTGGCACGTTATCTCTCAACGATACCGTGAACTATGTCGCTGCAACTGCTGCGGTAACTATTTCCTTGGTTACCGCCACCCAGCAGAATACTATCGGAGCTGGGTTGGATACGTTAACGAATATCGAAAATCTAATTGGCAGTAACTACAACGATAGCTTAACCGGCAATACCAAGAATAATATCTTGAGTGGTGGTATCGGTAATGACACGCTGAATGGCGGCGTAGGTGCAGATACTATGATGGGTGGATTGGGTAATGATATTTTTGTAGTTAGCCAAGCAAACGATATCGTTACCGAGAAACTTGGAGAAGGTACTGACAAGATCAATAGTAGCGTAACTTACACACTACCGGGAAATGTAGAGAATCTTACCTTGACAGGCGCATTGGCTATTAATGGCACGGGAAATGGTCAAGCTAACAAGATCACGGGAAACTCTGCCAACAATCAATTAGTGGGAGGTGCTGGTAATGATACCCTTGATGGCAGCACAGGCACCAATAACTTAACTGGCGGAGCGGGGAATGATGTCTTCAAGTTTACGACGACAGGTCATGTGGATACGATCACTGACTATAACGTGGTGAATGACACTATCCAGCTTGAGAATGCTGTATTTACAGCCTTAACAACGATCGGCGCTTTAGTAGCCAGCAGATTCAGGGTAGGTACGCAAGCGGTAGATGCTGATGATTTCATCATATATAACAGTACGACGGGTGCGCTGTTATACGACGCGAATGGCAATGGTGCAGGCGTTGCGGTACAAATTGCCATTGTTGGTAGCGGATTGACGATGACCAATGCCGATTTTGTGGTGATCTAATCTTCTCCGGTTTTAATTCCCCACCTTTTTGGGGAAGAAGCTTTATTTCGAATGTACTAGGTTACTCAGACATAATGCATGTGTTTCCTGGAAAATTACCGGATGATCAGTGCATTGGGATGCTGAATCAGCATGGTGTAATGGTCTTTGTTACGCGCCACCCAACCACGAATTTCAAGTGGTTTTTCCAGATAGGTTGCCGGTTCAGGAAACAGTTTGAGGTTGGCGTTGGCGATGCGTATGTCAATCTTATCAGTAAAAATCAGACGCGTGTATTTTCGGCTCTTCCTAATGGCTATAGGAGTTCCGGTAAAACGTTGCCAGCCTTTGGTGTGACTGGAAATCTGTGCAATTGGCCGGGGTTGATACTCCGGTATTGACCAGATGCCCAGTTTAAGTTTTTCGGCGTGTTGCTGCGCTTGGATCAGTTTATCGGTGTGCAGTGAATTGGGTGGAATGATGCTGACCGCCGCTAATCCGTTTTCCAGCAAAGCAAGGTTAAGATGTCTGCCATCGGGCAGATAGACATGCGCCAACAAGCGTTTATATTTGTCCCGCTTCACCTGATCAAATTCCAAATAAACCTTACTATCTTGTAATTGAGCTTGAAGCCACTTTTTTGCGGCAACACCCCCTGGCTCTTCCTCTCGCTGTTGGCTTTCTATTTCGGGCGTGTTGATTCCCAATAAGCGGACGTGCTTTTTATCTTCTAATATAATCGTGTCGCCGTCATAGACTTTGACGACTTGATGCAATTGGCGACGGGGCTGACTAAGGATCTCGATTTGCCGGGCGCCGGCAGAAGGCTTGTCAGAGTAAGTCACACGCCCTTGATGATCAACACTGCGGTAAATTTCAACCGCAAATCCAGTTGACGTGACGAGACTGAGGATCAGAAAGTGGATGAAATAATGCCACTTGCTAAAGAGCATAGCAGGTTTTTTCAAAAAAAATAGATTCCGAATAGCACATGGCACACATGATGCCACAATACATTGACGATAGAAAATATGAGTTTTCCTCGAAGAACAGTCTTCCAAGAGTGCCGCACAATTAATATAAGCGGATAACAGAAAACTGCTCACCCATTGGAAGACGAAGAACAAAGGGAACCGCAATTACGAGTTTGTCTATATTTATTAAATAATTGCCGAAAAGTATCAACAGCATCTCGCTTGGAATAAAAAATTTAACTTTAGTTATTTCAATCAGTTGTTGAAATGGATATGCTATTCTCAGTCAAAATTCTGCACGATAAGGCTTAGCTTCTGTAATATTCCAGAGTTTTTATTTGCTCATTCTAACTATTTTAACAATGAATAATCACTTACTTTCTGATGTCTCAGTGGATACTTGGGTGCAAGGCGGACCCATTGCGTTAAACGATCTGGTTGGTTCGGTGGTATTGATCGAAGTTTTTCAGGTAAATTGTCCAGGTTGCTTTATTTATTCATTGCCCAGAGCGATTGATTTGCATGACAGATACCAGCAGCAGGGATTGGTTGTGATTGGTTTGGCCACCGCATTTGAAGATTACGATAAAAATACGCTGGAGAATTTGCAGAAATTGGTCTCAACAAGCGAAGTGATCGGTGAAACATTTAAAGCCCTCGATCGATATGGCAAGCTGTCGCAAGGCAAGCTCGCATGGAAAATACCTTTTGCAGTTGGCATGGATCGCGTGGTGGCGGAAACCGAACCTGTTACGGATGAACGGGTATATCGTTATGCAAGCCAATTTCTTCCTGATTTTGAGAAGTTGAGTGATGAACAAAGAAAATCTGTGCTTCAGCAAGTCAGGCACTATATGGAGCAGAAATCCATGAGAGCTGAAACTTTTGAACGCTTTGCTTTGCAAGGAACGCCATCTTGTATTTTGTTCGATCGCAAGGGTCAATTAAAAGATGTTTCGTTTGGCCAGATCGATTATAAACAGGCGATGGTTGAGCATTTTCTGGCAGAGAAATGATTTTCAGCAAACCCAAACAAAGCCTCATATCGCGGCATCTTATGCAAGGAGATAGTAATAAACATAATGAATTTTTTAATACATGGGCATTGTATGATCAAGTGCTTGATCATAATTACATGTTTCATGAAGAGCTATATCGGGATGTATATACTTTTATAACACAGCGTTGCGTTGATCATCCTTTTACATTATTAGATCTCGGATGTGGCAGTGCACGTCATATGGCTGCTGCATTGAAAGAAAATAAAATCAGTCACTACACGGGCTATGATCTTTCTCCTATGGCGCTGGCGCATGCCAAGTCTAATTTGAATGTTCTCGATTGTCTGGTTGAACTGCACCAGAAGGATTTGCTGGATGGTATTAATGAAATTCAAGATAAATTTGATGTGATCTTTTGCAGCTTTGCGCTGCATCATTTATCGAGTGTCGCCAAACAAGATTTCTTTCAAACTGTTTATCAGAAACTAAACGTACAGGGTATTTTTTTGCTCATTGATGTAGTGCGGAATGAAGATGAAGATCATGTGCTTTATTTGCAGCGTTATTGCGATTGGCTGAGACGTGAGTGGCATGTCATTCCCACGGAGGGCTTAGATCTGATATGTGAACATATATGCGGCAATGATTTTCCTGAAACGATTACGGATCTATATGCCATGGCAAAGCATGCTGGATTTCAAACTAATGCTGAGATAGCGAGTTATCGGTGGCATCATTTGATGTGTTTTGAGAAAAACGAAACTTAATCCGGCTCATTCCATAATTTTGAGTTAACCAGTAGCTAAAGTTTTCTCAAGCCAGGTTTCAAAAGTCTGGTGATTTTTTAAATCATATTGCCAGCACTGAAACCCTAGTTTCTTACCTGATGTGATGTTCTGCGGCTGATCATCGATATAGATTGTTGATGACGGATCAAGCCGATACGTATTGATTGCGTATTGATAGATTGCTAATTCAGGTTTCAGAATACCGACTTCAAATGACAATACTTTATGCTTAAAATAAGAAAATTTAGGGTAAGTTGTAAATATCCAGGGGCAATGAATCGCGCTGATATTCGATAGCAGAATTAGCTGGTGATTTTTTTTGGCAAGTTGACGAATACAACGCCACATCGGTTTATTAACAGTAAAAATTTGTTGCCATGCCTGGTAAAACTGCGCCACAGTGGCATCACTTTCTAGGACTGTCAGTGCCCATTTCGCATAGCTTATTGGGTCGATTAATCCAGCTTCCAGTGTATCTTTTTGTCCGAGTACCTGTTGGATACGTTCTTTAGCATTGTCCATCCTCTCCGGTATCAATTTTACCAATGATGACTCAAAATCAAAATCGAGTAAAACGCGACCAATATCAAACAAAAATGTTCTTGAATAAAAAGTTGATTTAGCTTTATCGTCTTGTCGCATTTAATGGAATCCGCCCTAATGAACAAAATAGCAGGTAGAAAACAAAAAAGGACAAGAGATGATAAACATCTCTTGTCCCGTAACAGCTCCCCGCCTATGCCGTCAGATCTTCATCTTGAACCTAAGGTCCAAGGCGGTTGTTTCACGGATACATTAGGCACATCCATTATAGGTGCGCACACCAGTATCACTAAAGTCCACAACCATTTCTTAATAATTGGTTCAAAGAATATAGATCTTAACAAACACCGCAGGGATTAACCTTATTTACAAAAAATCCTAGCTTTCTTTCTTGACCATTACTTCATCAACTTTCTGCCTTAACGACACAATTCTACGCCTAAATTCATTCATGTCAAAGCCAGTTCCATTACGCAGCATGAGCAGTTCGTGTGTGATACTTAAAGCGGCAATGATTGCAATACGATCAGAGTCAATAATCTTTCCTTCTGCTTTGATTTCCTGAATTTTGCTATCCAAGTAGGCCGCAGCCAATTGAATTTCTTCCTCTTCTTCTTCGGGACAATTCACACAAAACTCCCGTCCCATGATGTTGATATTCAATGTCTTATTATTCATCATTGGGCATATTTAATAATAGTGCTTCAAGTCGACTAGCTGCAACGTGTATTTTCTCATTAAGTTTTTCATTCTGAGCGTATGTATCTGCGAGCTCTTTACGCAATTGATTATTCTCTGTACGAGTGTCCTGATACAAGCGTAAAAGCAGAAAAACCTTTTCTTCAAGAGATTTTAGTTCTGTTTCCATGAATACACTATGTGTGATTAAACCATTAAACGGTTAATTGATAATCAGATTCTAAATTCCGTTTATTCTAGCTTTATGGCCATTCAATAATGTCGATTGTTGTTACATGTTTATGAGAATGTACTATTTACTGCACGATGAGTCCCATCACAAAAAGGAGCGTTACCGGTTTTTTTGCATGTGCATAACCAAGCTGTTTTGTTTTCATTCACATTAAACTTTTGGGGAGTAAATGCTGTACTTTTATGAGAACCATCGCAAAAAGGCTGGGATTTACTTTGACCGCAAGTACACCAGTAGTAATCTTTTCCTGATTCCAGTTTGACCTCAATGGGTGAGAAAGGCTGTTTCATCTTTGAAGATTGGTCCACGTTCATCTCCATACTAAGTTTAAAATGATTGTATGCATGATTAATTATCTAATTGCATTGCATTTATCGATAATGAACTTATCAGTTACTTTGTCTATACAAATAGGCGCATAGCACTTGCACTGCCTGCATCAATATGATTCTTTTTCATTGAAGTTTGTATTTCAATTAGCTGTTGCTTACTTTTCTGAATGCCGCTATCGCTCAGTGGAACACGATTATCATCCACCATAATGCCGCCCAGTGTATTGGAAAAAATTTTTGCGAGGTGAGTCATCTGATCGAATACTCTTTCTCCATGGGCAACTCTTGGAACATCCAGCAGGAAGGTTACGCCATGTGTTGTCAGTGATTTCATATTCTCGGGTAAGAACGGAGATGATTCATAATTATTCAGTGTAAACAGCATATTATTACTGTCATCACGATACTTGAATATTCCTTCCGATTCAAGCCTAAATCCAGAGGCTTCCGCTAATGCGCGGATCTTAGTGCCAACAAATGCGCCATCGTCTTTACTAATGATGTTAATACCAATCATGACATCCACTTCAGCACAGAATTTATCCAGTATGACAGCTTTTTCATGCGTGCTGACAATATCCGGACATTCTGCGATGGCATGAACTTGTGAAGAAAAATCTTGTACCAAATCGCGGAATTTGGATAAATTGACCTCGCTGATCGGACCGGCTCTATCAGCAAGTTGTAGACAGCCCTTTAAATGTACATAACCATCACTTTCAACATTGGTCTCGTTAGTTATCTCTTCCCATGGCTCATTTTTATGTCGCTGACCCAACCAGCAAACAGATTTCCCGAAGTCGAATTTTCTTTGCAACAGTTTGGCGATATAAGTATTGGCGATGATTGATTCTGATCGGATATTGACGATGTAGTTAGTGGTATTGTCATAATCCAATAGCGGCGAAGTTGTTGATGAATGCGTGGGTATATTCGTCGAGATATTAACGGATGGGCTGGGTGTGATGGATACTTTTTTAGGCTCATGGTATGAGGCTGTCTCGGTTGGCACGAATGGATCAAGTTGATCATCAGAAATGGGAAAGGTATTGAACTTAGGTTCAATTCGTTGCGCAGTATCTTCAGAATCTTGTGTATTCAAAAGGATGTCACTGTGTTCATGATCAAATGCTGCTTGTACTTTACGTCGATAACGGTGTTGTTGCAGCCAGTTGAAAATAACAACACCGACAATAACGATCATGCCGATGATAATCAAACTTATCTGCAAGTCACTCATATTATTTATTATATCCATGTTATCTCCTAAAAATACCTTGATCTACAGCGCATGAATTAGATCATGTCGGCTTTATATGATCAACTACGAATCTAGATCGCCGGCTGTTTAATCCGCTTTCCCATTTTGATTGCATCTGCGATATTGACCGCTACTATCCTCGATACACCTTGTTCCTGCATTGTAACTCCAATTAATTGCTGTGCCATCTCCATGCTGATTTTATTATGGCTAATGAACAAGAATTGAGTTTGTTTTGACATGTTCTTTACCAATTCGCAAAAACGTCCGGTGTTGCTATCATCAAGTGGTGCATCCACCTCATCCAGTAAGCAAAATGGAGCGGGGTTAAGCCGGAATAATGAAAAGATGAGTGCCAGCGCGGTGAGGGCTTTTTCTCCGCCGGATAATAAGTGAATAGAGCTGTTTTTTTTCCCCGGCGGCTGTGCCATCAACAGCAATCCTGCATCCAAAATTTTACCATCACTCAACTCAAGCTTGGCTTGTCCACCTGCAAATATAACCGGAAAGATTTCGCTTAAGTACTTATTGACAAGATCAAAAGTTTCTTGCAAGCGTAATTGAGTTTCACGATCAATTTGCTGAATGACATTTTCCAAAGTTGTAATCGCTTCATTTAAGTCCTGTAACTGATTTAGTAAGCTGGATTGGCGTATACGGGTGGTTTCAAGTTCTTCTAATGCCGCAAGATTGACGGATCCCAATGCAGTAGTGTCTGCGTTCAACCGATTGATCTCTGCTTGTAATGTCGCAACATTCATTTCTCCTGATGATGGTAATAATAATTCTGTATCGATTTTGGCATCGTTGATCAGCTCATCAAACTGACTCATCGTAATTTGAGCAGCTTGTTCTTTGAGCCGGGTTTGATTAATGGCGTCTCTTAATACGTACGATTTCTGTTCGGATGCCATGCGGGTATTCTCTATTTCCCGCAAATGACGTGCAGTATCTTCGACTTCCTGGCGTGTCTGCGATACGGCTTGTTCAATTGATTGACGTTTTATCTTGCCGGTTTCCAGCAGGTTATTGAGAGGAATTTCATCCAGACTATCTTTTTCCTTAAGTAGATTGACATGATTTTCCGCCAGTTTTTGTAAATCTTCATGAATAGATTCTACAGTATGTTCTATTTCATTTATTTTATGGCCACATGTCTTAACATGAAATGCGGCTTCCTGCATTTGTTTCGTTGATTGCTGGATTTTTTGCCGTTGATTTGTCAGCGAATAATTGACAGCTTCCCAAGCGAGCTGAGCGTGTTGAGTCAGTTTCTTTAATGCCTCTATTTGCGCTAAATTTTCTATTAATCTGTTTTTTGCAGATTCCTGTGAGTAGATCTCGCTATCCAATGTTTGTTTGATCTCAATTAATTCCGAATCAATCTGATGATTGCGGTGAATTGTGCGTTCATTAATCTGTGAAAGCTTTACGATCTCAAGCTGCAATTCATGCTGATATTGTTGTATTTGCTTACTATTTTTATGTAATTCCTGAATTGTGTTACTCAATTGAGCGTTTTGTTGTTTCGCTGTTTCTAGCAAATCATGTTGATGGTGGTGTTGAGATTCCAATTGCTCAATTTCCCCTTGGATATTTTTTAGTTCCTGCTGTCTTGATAAAACGCCATGCAATTGGGAGTCCGGCGCATAGAAAGTGGAACTGGTACGTGTCATCATATGCCCCTGGCGTGTAACAAATACTTCGCCGGAATTTAACATCAATCTCTTGACGAGGCCTTCCTGAACGTCGTTGACAACATACACATGGTATAACCAATCTTCCAATACACATTGCACCTCAGGCTGATTGATTGTTACGTAAGCCAGTAATTTCTCACATCCTAGATGATTTGGTATGGATTGCTGCGTATCAGTAGGTATCGCCGATTGAATTTTTTCAAAGATTGCCCATTTCCCTGATGGCAAGCTGTCCATCCAGTTTTGAATTAAAGTCAATTGTTCAACTTCAATACTATTCAGCCGTTCGCGTAAAACGGCTTCCAGGGCATTTTCCCATTCGGGCTGAACTTGTATGTGCTGCCACAGGCGAGGTAAGTCATCCAATTGATGTTTGCTTAGCCAAGTAGTTAAATGTTGATTATTTTCCAATTTTTGTTGCAGATTCTGCAACGCACCGAAGCGTGCTGTTGCTTGTGATAATGCATGCTGCAGTGTTTGAGTTTTGCTTGTAACCTGTTGTTTGTACTGCACTGCAACGGATAATTGATTTTCTATATCCTGATGCTTCAAGTCTTGTTCTTGCAATGTGCGTTCAGTTTCATCCATTGCTGACTGTAGTTCAGCCAACTTGGACGGATCAACGAAAACAAGCTCACTTTGCTCCTTTAATAAACGGGAATAACGTGTCTCAAGCTGCTGAATATTTTTTGTGGCATGAGTGAGGTGACTGTCTTCAAGCTGACTGGCTTGTTCGGTAATCAGCAAGTTATCTCGGCATTTGCTTAATTCTTCCTGGCATCTGAGAAAATCCGCCTCAATATCGGGTAGTTTTTTACTTTCTTCGTCATTGCTAAAGATACTTTCTGCATGAACTGACTCAGCCCGTATTTTTTCCTGACACCAATGACGTAAACTTTCCGAGGTAGTTTCTTGCAACTGATTGTTTCTTTGCTGTTGCTTTTCAACTTCCCGAATTTGCTGTACCAGACGTTCGCTGTTATTTTTTAAGTGATTGATCTCTTGCTCTAAGCGGGCGATTTCGGCATCGACGGTATAAAGTTGTCCTTGTACTTGCAGCAACTTGTCGCTGATTGCGTATTCCTTTTCACGCGTTATTTCATATTCTTTTTCAGCATGACGCTGTTTTGTGAGTACAGTTTCTAGTTCGATTTCCAGCTTCTGAATTTGTTTCTCTGCATTAATGCGTTGATTCATCGCATCATTTCTGCGTTGTAGCCACAATAAGGATTGGGATAGGTGCAATTTTTCTTGCAGTGCTTGATATTGTCGGGCGATTTTTGCTTGAATTTCCAGATGCTGCAGTTGCGTTTCTAATTCCCGGCAAATGTCCTCTAAGCGTGTGAGATTTTTCCGGGTTTCTATGAGACGTAAAGAAGTTTCCTGTCGTCTTTCCCGGTATTGCGAGATGCCCGCAGCTTCTTCCAGGAAACTTCTTAATTCTTGCGGTTTGGCTTCAATAATCCGCGAGATCATGCCTTGTTCAATGATGGCATAACCCCGACCGCCGACTCCGGTACCCAGGAAGAGGTCGGAAATATCGCGTCGTCGTACTTGCAGATTATTGATGTAATAGCTTGAGATGCCATCTCGTTGAAGCACACGCTTAATCGCGATTTCTGCATAACTGGACCATTGCCCGGTGACTTTGCTCAAATGATTGTCAAAAATGATTTCAACACTTGCGCGACCAATCGCTTTGCGATGATCTGATCCGGAAAAAATGACATCTCGCATGGAATCGCCACGTAGCGCAGATGCTTTGGATTCACCTAAAACCCATCGCACGGCATCGATGATGTTTGATTTTCCACACCCATTAGGACCTACGATACCAATGAGATCTTCGGAGACGGAAATAATAGTTGGATCAACGAATGATTTGAAACCAGAGAGTTTGATATGGGCTAAACGCAATTTTTTGTTTATGAGGTAAGGCAGTTATAATAGGAATGTGCATAACGCGACGAAGTCTATCATTTTAACTGAATTAATTTAAACATGAGCATGAAGAATGACCAGTGAGCCTGAGAAAATACTCGAAACATTCCCCAATCCGGTGATGAGCCGGGATTACCATATTCATATGGAAATTCCAGAATTCACTTGTTTGTGCCCTAAAACAGGGCAACCTGATTTTGCAACTTTGATTTTGGATTATATTCCAGATAAAAAATGTATTGAGCTTAAAAGTCTTAAACTTTATATCTGGTCGTATCGGGATGAGGGGGTGTTTCATGAAGCGGTTACAAACAAGATTCTCGATGACCTCGTTGCTATTTTAAAACCAAAATATATGCGTTTAACGGCACGTTTTTATGTGCGTGGTGGGATTTTTACCAACGTGATTGTGGATCATCGAAAAAAAGGATGGCAACCAGAATCAGCAGTTCTTCTTCATGCATTTGGGGGGCAATCCAATATTCGAGAGTAATTTGTCATAAAGTACTTAAAGAAAATATTGTAATATTATGATTTTAATATATATTATATATATAACCATTGTTAATTCTATAAAAAACAGTTTGCAAAGCGTAAAAATTTATATATGCTGTCACCCTGTATGAAGACAGACCTTATTTTATATAAATGATTTTTAAAAGAAATGATCTATCTGTTTTACTGATATCAATACTTTTTTGGACTTGCTTACTAATATCGTTCAATGCATCTGCCAATAAATTAGTACAAGACAAAAATCAATATCATGCAAATTTGTGGGATCGCATCAGAAGCGGATTTGCATTAGCACTACCACCTGACAGTAAAGCAATACGTAAAATTGAAGCACCTTATGCTCAGAATCCGGAGGCGTTTAACCGTATTGTTGCGAGTAGTGAGCGGTATCTATTCTATATTGCAGAAGAGATTGAGCGTCGTGGTATGCCGATGGAAATTGCGTTGATACCCGTGATTGAAAGTGCTTATAACCCTTCGATCAAATCAAATAATCGATCTGCAGGTTTATGGCAATTTATACCGGAAACCGCAAAAATATTAGGCTTAGCGCAGAATGTATGGCACGATGACCGTCGTGACGTGATCGCATCAACTGACGCTGCTTTGGATTACCTGCAGTATCTTCATCAAAGATTTGATAATTGGATGCTGGCCATAGCGGCATATAATGTCGGTGAGGGTGTTGTCGGTAAAGCATTATCCAAAAGTATTCATAAAGGCAGATCGATCAGTTTTTACGATCTGAATCTTCCGGTTGAGGCTAAGCATTATGTGTATAAACTACTGGCAGTAAAAGACATTATTGCTAACTCAGAAAAATACGGTATGCGACTTCGACCGGTACCCAATCGACCGTATTTTGATACAGTCAAAATACATGAGCACATTGATATCTCATTAGTTACCCGCCTTGCTAATATCTCCGAAGTTGAATTCACTGCATTAAATCCCGCCCACAATCGCTATGTCGTTAAAGTACTTGGTACATCTCGTACTTTATTGTTACCTAAGAATAACAAAGAGATTTTCTTGAAAAATTTGGAAACCTACCAGGATCCAAGGGTTTCATGGCAGATCTATCATGTCAAGAAAGGTGAGAATATTAATGAAATTGCAGCTCGCCATGACACTACTGTCAAGCAACTGCAAACAATTAACGGTATCGCACGAAATAGAAATCTTACGCTTGGACAGAAAATACTGGTTCCCCAAGTTGTGACTGAAAATGTTGCAGATAACCTTGCGCAAAAGAGAAAACAGTTACAAAGTTATCAGTCAAATGTTTATATCGTACAGAAGGGTGATACTTTGTACGAAATCGCCAAACGATATGGCACAACAATTGATCAGATTAAGTCGTGGAATAATAGCGATGAGAACTTATCCATAGGTCAGAAACTCGTTCTTTCGAGAAGCTAGTATATTTCAATAAATCAATACACATTTTAAGGGTGTTATTGATCAAGCATTTCTCAGAAATTCAATAGCCCAACTTACACCAAATCCCGTAATTTCGCTATCAACAGCACCTAAGCCATCTTTATGACTGCTGGCTGATAAATCCATATGTAGCCAAGGTATGTCGTTAACAAACCGGCGCAGAAAGCATGCGGCGAGAATATGGTCAAACTCTCCACCAAGTTCGCATTGCTTGATATCTGCAATATTGCTTTCAAGATTTTCTTCATAATCCGTGTCCATTGGGAAGACACAAACACGCTCGCCACTTTTTTTTCCTGCTGAAATAGCCTTCTGGGATAACTCATCACGATTGCTAAAAATTCCACTATATCGTGAACCTAAAGCAGTTCTCATGCTGCCAGTTAATGTAGCGAAATCGATAATCAAGTCTGGTTCCAGTTTAATTGCCAATGTTAAGGTATCTGCTAAAACCATCCGTCCCTCAGCATCTGTATGCACTACTTCAATTGATAGTCCGCTCAACGCTGAAATAATGTCATTCTGCTTATAAGCACGTGGACTGATATGGTTCTGTGCTATTGCAAGCCAGCAATCAATTTTGACTGGAATTTCAGCCCGTGTTGCCGCCAGTAGAATGCCCAATGCAACTGCGGAGCCGTTCATATCTTCATGCATGCCTTGCATATAGCGAGGTGGTTTTAAGTTATGACCACCGGTATCAAAACAGATGCCTTTGCCGACAATGGCAACACTTTTGTTTTGTGAATTCTGTGTGCAATTATGTTGTAGATGAACAATGGCGGCATCTTCTGAGTCACTGCCTTGTGCAACCGCGACAAAAGCACCTGCACCGATTTCTTTTAATTTGTTAAAATCAAATTCCTGATATTTCCAACCTTCATTTTCCGCCAGCTTCTTAATCTGCTGACGATAGGTTTTAGGGGTTAATTCATTGGCGGGCAATACGGTTAAGCCGCGCGCCAATAAGTTGCCTTCAGCCAGTGCACGCTGCAGTGTAAAGTTTTCAGCATCTTTGTAACCATAAAGGAAAATCTTCGTTAATGATTTTCTAACAGGTTTGTTTTTTCGTACAGGTAGCGTAGCACCATTGACCCAGGCAGCATAAACAGCTAACTCAGAAAAACACTTCTTCTGGTGAGGAGTGCCATAAACGGCAATATGTAATTCAGAAGGATTTTCTATGAGTAGCAATTTGATTGCTTTACGTATATAAGTTTGCTGATCGAATATGGATTCACTCGTGTCGACCATAACCCAAGCACATAATTCACCATTTGCAAGATTTGCACTGACCGGAGTGCGGCTTAGATCGGTCAATTTCATTTCGCGCCGCAGAAGCAATTTTTCCAGCGATTCTTCGCCAGTGACACTGTGCTTCTTGGACAGTTTTTCTAGTTTAGGGAGTATTACGAGAATATGCGGTGCTTTAATAGATTGATCGATAGGTGATATATTTTGGAAAAGTGATGCCAGCATTGAAAGCTTTCCTGTCAAATATTATTTTTTGAGTGGCAATATCGGGAGTCATTGCGTGAAGAATGGCCGCTATTAACTGTTAAATTGCTATCATTATATACTTTCTGTGGGTGGGATAGCTTGATTTATTCTGGTTCTAATAAGGGGGTGTCAAATAATAATGCGTCAATATCTCGAGCTAATGCAACATGTTATTGATCATGGATATCAAAAATCAGATCGTACGGGTACTGGCACACTATCAATCTTTGGTTATCAAATGCGTTTTAACCTAGCCGATGGCTTTCCATTGGTCACTACTAAAAAGTGTCACCTAAGATCGATTATTCATGAATTATTGTGGTTTTTACAAGGTGACACGAATATCGACTACCTGCGCAAGCATGGCGTGTCAATATGGGATGAGTGGGCTGATCAAAATGGTGATCTCGGTCCTATATACGGTCATCAGTGGAGATCCTGGACAACAGTGGATGGTAAGCATATTGATCAGCTAAAGCAGGTCATCGAACAAATAAAAAATACTCCCGATTCACGGCGCATGCTGGTTTCTTCTTGGAATGTAGGTGATTTACATAAAATGCGGTTGCCGCCGTGCCATGCTTTCTTTCAGTTTTATGTGGTAGATAATCGATTATCGTGCCAGCTTTATCAACGCAGTGCGGATATTTTTCTGGGCGTGCCTTTCAATATTGCATCGTATGCATTGTTAACGATGATGATCGCTCAAGTCTGCAACCTTGAATCAGGAGATTTTGTGCATACGCTTGGTGATGCGCATTTGTATTTGAACCATCTTGAGCAGGCGCATGAACAATTAAAGCGTGCTCCCAAATCATTGCCGACTATGAAACTAAATCCAAGCACACGAGAGATTCTGGATTTTAAATATGAAGATTTTATTCTGGAAAATTATAATCCTCATCCAGCTATCAAAGCACCGGTGGCCGTATGACGTCTTTGCGGCTATCGATATTAGTGGCAATGGCCAGAAACCGTGTAATTGGTCAGGATAACAAATTGCCATGGCATTTACCGGCTGATCTGAAACATTTCAAATCTCTGACGATGGGAAAAACTATCGTGATGGGACGAAAAACCTATGAGTCTATTGGCAGACCTTTACCCGGAAGAACCAACATCATTATTACGCAACAGAGAAATTTTGAAGTGCCCGGCGCAACGGTCATTCATTCTATTGAAGATGCTCTGCTGGTATGTGAACAAGCCAATGCAACTAATGGCGAATGTTTCATCATTGGAGGAGAGGGGCTTTATCGGCAAACAATTGCAATATGCCAACGTATGTATGTCACAGAAATTCAGAGAGACTTTGAAGGAGATACTATTTTTCCAAAGTACGACCCGGGCGAGTGGGAAGAAACGCAACGGGAAAAATATTTTGCTGATAGCGATAACAATATGGAATACCATTTTGTTATATTGGATCGCAAAGTATGATTCTAAGGTTCTGGAAGAATTCTGGAATTTAAATTGATACGAAGTAAAAATGGTGAAATGAACACTTTATGTCATTTCACCATTTTTTATGGTCGTTGATGACTATATGTATTGATGAATGTGAATATTTATATCACTTTTACATCGGGCAATGGAAACCCGTTAAAATTACTGGCATACGCCGTCGTGTAAGCGCCAGCATTGGGAATATAAATAAAATCACCTTCTTGTATATCACTAGGCAGCATCAGATCATGTACTAGAATATCCACTGAGTCACAGGTCGGTCCGGCAACAGACCAAGGGATATTACCGCTTTTACGATCAGTCAGTATCTCATAGCGTAAACCTTCTGTAATCTCGATGACGCCGCCAAACATACCGGCATCCCAATACATCCAGCGCTTTCCATTACGGGTTGCAGTACCCACCACACGACAAACAAAGTAAGCTGAATCAGACACCAAATAGCGCCCGGGTTCTGCCATGATACGAATACTGTCGGGTAAATCGGCGATGGCTTCATTGACGACTTCAGCAATCACTTCAATCGACGGAATCGGTTTGACGTGGCGAACTGGATAGCCGCCACCAATGTTAAGCAATCGGGGATTCAATCCTGCAGTCTGCATGTCGGCAAAAACTTTTTTTGCACGCTCAATGCCAACTCGCCAGTTTTGAGGGTTACGGCATTGCGAGCCCACGTGGAATGTAACGCCGGCCAGATCTGCTTTGAGTTTTGCAGCTTCCTGAATAATCTCATGAATATCGGCAAGATGCGTTCCAAATTTGCCCGCTAATGGCCAGTCACTACCGATATTCGGGGTATCAATGCGCAGATACATCTTAGCATCGGGTTTGACACTAACGATTTTGCGCAATTCTTCCACACTATCAAGTACATACCATTCTACGCCTTTAGCTGCGGCATATTCAAGGTAAGCGCGAGATTTCATCGGATTACTGTAAAATATTTCAGCTGCGGGCACACCCAGGCTTAGTAACAAATCAAGTTCGGCAATAGAGGCGATTTCGAAGCCGGCGCCTTCTTCAATCAGTGCTTTTAGCACACGATGGTCGGGATTCGCCTTGACGGCATAATGCGGATGAACTCGTGGCATTGCAGTTTTAAATCGTCGGGTTTTATACCGGACAATATTGCTATCAACCAATAAAAACGGGCGCTGGTAGCCTTTTTTCAGTACATTCTGAACATGCTTGAAATTTAGACTGATTTCAGGATGAGTATCAAATAGGACTTCAGATGGATCGGGTTTTTGAAGTGTGGATGAAAGTATAGACATGAGTGTGCTCCTTAAAAAACACTACGTTTCAGGAATATGAACATTGACTAGATCAACTGGAGCAAAAAAGTTCTTAATACATATCATGATGACCTCCTTTTAGTGAGTTTATTTATTTCCAATTTGCACGCATTATAGTCTGCATTTCGAGTAAATCAAGTGTTTTTTGTGTCAAAATTATTTTTTGACATAATCAATATATATAATTAAAAACAATAAGTTGTATATTTATTAATTGTGCTGGATTTGACGGTATTTTTTAAAGAAAGTTTATATCGGTTTTGCATTTTTTTAGACGATGACTAATTCCAGTACTAAACGATATGTTTTACTTCATCTATTCGGATGATTGTATTTTCGGGTGATTTTCTAATGCCACTGTAATCTTAGGTAACCATCTACTTTTTCATTAAATCTGAAGTGAAACCGATTTTCTCCCGGGTGAGTTGCTTGTTGTTGCAGAAGAAGCTTGAACGGACCGGCGGCAGAATGTGACTCCTCGATGCGCAATTTTCCAGGGCGTGGTGAAAAAAATTTTAATTCAAACCGGCCTGGGCTAATTTCCCGTAATAACGGCGCAAATGGCCTGGCGAGCGGTTCACCGATGAACACGCCTTGTCCGGGCCAGGCCACACTTTTCCAATAGGCTTCAATGGCACTGGCACCTGATGCGTAATGAAACATAGCAATGGCGGGGGAGGGGAATTTTTGCGGATAGCTGCATGGCTCGACGACGGTACCGTAGCTCGCTGTCGCGCCGGCTTCCAGCCAGCGCAAGCTACTCATCTGAAGAGAATCGGTGAGCATGCCGCCGGCTGATGTTAGGTGGTCTGCTAGCGCACCTGGCAGAAAACCCAGCGTTTGCAACATAGGCACTTCAGTTAATCCGGTAAAGTAGAAAAATACATCCTGATGATCGGAAATGACGTTGGTTTCAAGTACCTGTATAGAAAAAACACCGGCCAGATCTTTTGCAGTCTGCGCAAAACTAATCGCACGGCTATTACGCGCTTTATCTGAAGTACTTAATAAATAAGCCCGGCCCTTGGGGAAGCTATGGTCTGATGCGATACCTCGGTCAATCAACGCCTTGACCTGTTCAAAGGAGGTTCCAGCCAGCATCATGGCAGGGCGCAACTTGTAATCATTGAATGGATACAGGCTTGCTGCATTGAAATAGAGATTAGGTGCTGTCGGTTCACATTTCTTCGCGCAAAATTTTCTATCGAAACCAAATGCCAGGGCAGAAGTCAGCGACATGCAACCCACCCGATAGGGAGCAGTCCATGCAACTGCATATGCCTGCACATGAGAAGGAGTAAGCCGATCAATGATAGCTTTCAGTTGCTTGAATTCTTTCGGTGTCATGACACTGCGCTCTGGCGGGAAGTGCAGGTGAATCATATTAGTTTCAGGAATCTGCCGTGCTCGCTGGTAGTAGCTACCTATTTGACGGGATAACGGATCGTCATCATTGACGATGATAGCAATGTCGTTCGGTTCCAATCCGGTGCGTGGTAAGGAGATGTGCTTTTGTGCTTCGGCAGAGAGCGTGGTAGAAAATAAAACGAGCGCCCAGATAGCAACGAGTCGTTTGATCAACTGTAAACTTTTTTGTGTCAATATTAAAACGTCTCCGCATCCGCCTAAAACTTTAAATTTTCGGCAATGTCACACCCTGCTGCCCTTGGTATTTGCCACCTCGATCTTTGTAAGAAGTTTCACAGACTTCATCCGATTCAAAAAAAATGACTTGCGCAACACCTTCGTTGGCATAGATTTTAGCGGGCAGGGGGGTGGTGTTGGAGAATTCCAGCGTGACATAGCCTTCCCATTCCGGTTCAAAAGGGGTGACATTGACGATAATGCCGCAGCGTGCATAGGTGGATTTACCCAAACAGATGGTCAATATATTGCGCGGAATACGGAAATATTCCACCGTACGTGCCAGTGCAAAGGAATTGGGTGGAATGATGCAAATATCGCTTTTGACATCAACGAATGAATTCGAATCAAAATTTTTCGGATCGACGATGGTGGAATTGATATTGGTGAACAACTTGAATTCATCCGAGCAACGAATATCGTAGCCGTAGCTTGACGTGCCGTAGGAAACGATGCGCTGATGATCTTTCTGGCGAATCTGATCAGGCTCAAATGGCTCAATCATGCCATGCGCTTGCGCCATCCGACGTATCCATTTATCTGATTTAATCGTCATGCTTTAACCTTTTCTAGTCATTTTCCATGATGATCTTGGCGAACAATTCCGAATGATCTTCCGCAGATTCAGCCACTTTAACAGCGACTCGCCGTGCAATTAGCCGGTATATCTCGGCTATTTTCCCATCCGGTTCGGCGACGACGCTGGGCTTTCCCAGATCCGTATGCTCGCGGATTTTGATATCGAGCGGTAATGCGCCGAGAAACTCTACATTGTAATCTCGGCACATTTTCTCACCGCCACCGGTGCCAAAGATAGGCTCAGTGTGTCCGCATTGTGAGCAGGTATGCGTGCTCATGTTTTCCACGATGCCAAAGATCGGGATGCCTACTTTCTCAAACATTTTTAAACCCTTGCGCGCATCGAGCAAGGCGATATCTTGCGGCGTGGTGACGATGACTGCGCCTGTCACGGGGATTTTTTGTGCCAGCGTCAACTGAATATCTCCGGTACCGGGTGGTAAATCGACGACGAGATAGTCCACGTCTTTCCAATTGGTATCGTTCAATAATTGCTGCAATGCTTGGGTAACCATCGGGCCGCGCCAAACCATCGGGGTTTCGACATCGATCAACAGACCGATGGACATGGCCTGAATGCCGTGTGCCAGGACTGGCTCCATGGTTTTGCCATCGAGCGATTCCGGATGATGGGTGATTCCCAGCATCTGCGGTTGTGACGGGCCATAAATATCCGCATCCAGAATACCCACGGACGCACCTTCTGCCGCCAATGCCAAAGCCAGATTGACTGCTGTCGCCGATTTTCCGACACCACCCTTGCCGGATGCCACCGCAATGATATTTTTAACGCCGGGAATGAGCTTGACGCCGCGTTGCACGCTGTGTGGAATAATTTTGCTGCTGACTGCTACCTGAATATTTCCGATGCCCGGAATTGACTTCAGTGCCTCAATAATCTGTTTCTGCACGTTATTCCTGACACTGTTGGCTGGATAACCCAACTCGATGTCAATGGATACATTATTCTGATCAATTTGAATAGTGCGTACTGCTTGTGCGGTAACGTAATCCTTACCTGTGGTTGGATCGATGGTTTGCCCGAGTATGGATTGTATGTGTTGCTCAGAAATGGTCACTGCAGAACTCCTTTGTGCTGCTGGTTAGCGGTTAATAATTTAATACAGGGATGGTAACAAATATCAGGAATGTGTACACAGTTTGTTACAATTAGCCTTTATTCAATCCGGTTTGCGAGCAGCTAATGAACAAGCGAAAAATTCTGGTCACTTCTGCGCTGCCTTATGCCAATGGCAGCATCCATTTAGGTCATTTGGTGGAATATATTCAAACGGATATCTGGGTGCGATTTCAGAAAATGCGCGGGCATACGGTCTACTATGTGTGCGCGGACGATACGCATGGTACACCGATCATGCTACGCGCGGAAAAAGAGGGCATTACGCCGGAAGCTTTGATTGCGCGTGTACATAGTGAACATTTCGGGGATTTTACGGGCTTCCACATCCGATTTGATAACTATTACAGCACGCATTCAACGGAAACGCGGCATTTTTCCGAGGATATCTATGGCAAGCTCAAAGCTGCCGGTTTGATCGCAGTGCGTGGCATCGAACAGCTCTATGATCCGGTCAAAAACATGTTTCTGCCTGACCGGTTTGTCAAAGGGGAGTGCCCGAAATGTGCCGCCAAAGACCAGTATGGCGATTCCTGCGAAGCCTGCGGCGCGGCTTATGCGCCGACGGAACTCAAGAATCCCTATTCCGCCGTATCTGGCGCCAAACCAGTTAAAAAATCGTCGGAGCATTATTTCTTCAGTTTATCGGATCCGCGCTGCGCGGATTTTTTGCGCCGTTGGACTCGTGAAGCCGATCATTTGCAGCCGGAAGCCGCCAATAAAATGCGCGAATGGTTGGGAGAGGCAGGAGAAAACAAGCTTTCCGATTGGGATATTTCACGCGATGCGCCTTATTTTGGTTTTGAAATACCCGATGCACCGGGTAAGTATTTTTATGTCTGGCTGGATGCGCCGGTTGGTTATATGGGTAGTTTCAAGCATTTATGCGAACGTGAACACCTCGATTTTGATGCATTCTGGCAGCAGGCATCGGATACCGAGTTGTATCATTTTATCGGCAAGGATATTTTATATTTTCATGCATTGTTCTGGCCAGCCATGCTGCAGAATGCCGGCTATCGTACGCCGACCAAGATTTTTGCGCATGGTTTTCTCACCGTGAATGGTGAAAAAATGAGCAAATCGCGCGGCACGTTCATTACGGCGCAAAGCTATCTGAAGCAAGGCCTGAATCCGGAATGGCTGCGTTATTACTACGCGGCAAAACTCAATAGCACGCTGGAAGATATCGATCTGAATCTGGAAGATTTTGTCGCGCGCGTCAACTCCGATCTGGTCGGTAAGTTTATTAATATTGCCAGTCGTTGCGCGGGTTTTATCAGTAAGCGGTTTGATGGCAGGCTTGCGGATGGTGCGCAGTATCAACAATTGCAATCCTTGATGAATGAACGCTTTGCTACTTGGCGTCCCGATTCCATTGAGAAAGCGTTTGAAGAAAGAGAATTTTCATCTGCGATTCGCCAGATCATGAAATTTGCTGACGAAGCAAATGAAATGATTCACGAATTGGCGCCGTGGGAAATTGCCAAGAATCCTGATAGAGGAGAAGAGTTACAGCGAGTCTGTAGCTTGGGCATACAACTTTTCTATGTGCTATCGCGCTACCTGAAACCGATCTTGCCGGAAACGGTGAAGCAGATTGAGGTTTTTCTGAATTGTGAGCCGTTGACTTGGCCCGAGTTGGGTGAGGGGCAGCCGGTCTCAGACTTATTGCTGCCTGCAGGGCATACTATCCATATTTATCAACATTTGATGACACGCATTGATGCTAAACAAATTGACGCATTGATTGCCGCCAATACGCAAAGCTTGGCGCCCGCAACGCAAGATGCGCCGGTGCGGCATGCGGAGAAACAGCAACACGCCATTACACCCGTTGCTGAGACGATCTCCATTGATGACTTTAGCAAAATTGATTTGCGTGTGGCAAAAATTGTTAATGCCGAGCACGTGCCGGGAGCGGAGAAACTGCTGAAATTGACGCTGGATATCGGCAATGAACAGCGCACGGTGTTCGCCGGTATCAAATCCGCGTATGACCCGGAGCAACTGAAAGGGCGCCATACCGTCATGGTGGCAAATCTTGCGCCACGGCAAATGAAATTCGGTTTATCGGAAGGCATGGTGCTGGCAGCCGGTGGCGGCAATCCGGGTGAGTTATTTATTCTTGCTCCGGATGCCGGTGCGCAGCCAGGAATGCGGGTTAAGTAACCGGCATCGCGTCGATGGATCTGACCGAACACATCAGACAACGCGAGCTTGCGTTGTTGCACACCGATCTGATGGCAAATCCTGCGTTGATTAATGAACTGTTGTCTGCCGACTTTGAAGAAATCAGCAGCAGCGGGGCGGTGAATTCAAGAAATGACGTGGTCAACTGGTTGCTGAGCAAGGATCAGCATATTCAGTGGGCACTGACTGATTTCAGAATCAGAGTGTTAGCCGATGATTGGGTGTTGGCGCACTATATCGCACAAAAGTGCAATGATCCGAATGTCACCGGCAAAGGGTCGATCAGAACCTCGATTTGGCAACATCAGGGGAATCATTGGAAAATGGTATTTCATCAGGCATCCAGGAAAAGTTAACGTTTCGAATAACAGGAGAATGCAGTGGAACTCAACGAAGAGCAGCAACTCAACGAAATCAAAGCCAATCTTACAACCGTTCAGCAGCGTATCGTCGATACCTGCCAGCGGATTGGCCGCGATCCCGCCAGCGTGCGGCTTTTGCCGGTCACTAAAACCGTATCTGCTGAGCGATTACGCATTGCCTATGCGGCAGGTTGCCTTGAAATGGGTGAAAACAAGATTCAGGAAGCACGCGAAAAATCCGAAGCGCTGAAGGACCTGGACATCAAATGGTCGATCATCGGCCATCTGCAAACCAACAAAGCCAAATACTTGGCGCGCTTTGCCAATGAATTCCAAGCACTCGACAGCCTGAAAGTCGCCGAAGAGCTCGATAAACGTCTGCAAAATGAAGGACGGGCAATTGATGTCTATGTGCAAGTCAATAGCTCTGGCGAAGAAAGCAAATTCGGCTTGCCGCCGGAAGCCGTGCGCGATTTTGTCCAAAGCTTGCCGCAATTTTCATCGCTACGCATTAAGGGCTTAATGACGCTCGCCATCTTCTCATCCGATCACGATCGCGTGCGCGAATGCTTTATCAAAATGCGGGAAATCCAAGCCATGCTGCGCCAGGAAGCGCCGGCGGGATTGTCGTTCGACGAGTTATCGATGGGTATGTCGGGAGATTATGAACTGGCGATTGAAGAAGGTGCAACCGTTGTGCGGGTCGGGCAGGCTATTTTTGGTAAACGACCGTTACCGGATAGTCATTATTGGCCTGGGCTTGGATAAACTGATAGTGGACTCGATGCATGAGAACAACATTAATTACAGGTACGAATCGTGGCATTGGACTTGAATTTGTCCGGCAATACGCCATGGGCGGTTGGTGGGTTTTTGCTTGCTGCCGCAATCCGGTAACAGCCGAGGCGCTGAATCGTTTAGCCGCGCAATATCCGGATCAGATAACCATTCATGCATTGGATGTAGCCAATCATGCGCAGATTGAACAATTATCTCAGGCGTTATCCAATCAGACGATTGATTTGTTGATCAATAATGCCGGTGTTTATCCGCCGGGGCAGGGCGATACTTTCGGGAAAACGGATTATGCCGCATGGGCGTATGCTTTTGAGATCAATACCATGGCGCCGCTTAAAATGGCTGAGGCTTTCATTCAGCAAATTTCCGGAAGTCAGCTCAAGACCATCATCACGATTACCAGCAAGATGGGCAGCATCGCAGACAATCGTGGTGGCGGCAGTTATATCTACCGTTCCAGCAAATCGGCGGTGAATATCGTGATGAAGAGTTTAGCGATTGATTTGCAAGCGCAGCGGATTACAGCCGTTTTATTGCATCCGGGATGGGTCAGAACCGATATGGGTGGTCCCAATGGATTGATTTCGACCGAGCAAAGTGTCACCGGTATGCGTCACGTCATCAGCAATCTGAGATTTGAGGATTCAGGCAAGTTTTATGCGTTTGATGGGCAGATTGTGCCTTGGTAACCGATTTAGGAATTGTGTGGCGGTATATTGTCGACAAAAAAACTGAGCTTGATATATTTATTGTTAACAAGAATTCATGAGCCTAAGCACAGCAGATCAGAAAAATCAAAATGATTTAAAGAAAGAGCTGCAGAATGATCCAAAGAAGCACTCCAAACTGGAGAAATTGGCAGCAGCTCTGATAAGTCGGCTTCTCGGTGTACCGATTGCGGTCGCAAAATCTGGCTTTCAACATGGCGGTGATGCCGGTCCAGCAGGCCAGCAAGGACGACGTTTCCGGTTGGAATGTAAGAAGTACAGCGATACCACTAGCTTGAGTGACCGGGAGTTACTAGGTGAAATAGATGATGCACTGGCTCGAGACACTGCATTAGAAGCCTGGTTTCTTATAGTAACTCGCAATGTTCCTGAGCAACTCCGACAAAAACTTATGCTAAAAGGTGAAAAAGAAGGGGTGCCTGTAGAAATCATTGATTGGGAGGACCACGAACTAGCACCTCTTGCAGCACTATGTGCTTTTGCACCTGATTTGGTAAAAGTTGAATTCTCGGAAGAGGCTGGAACATTGGCATACGCACTTCAACCAGTCTCAGCCAACGCGATTGAAATGTTACGACGCAATCTACAGTCTTGGTGCCTTGGTTTTGAGGCATTACGAAGCCGATCGCATGAGAAGCTCAGTAAAATCTGGAATTTGCCTCGTGAATCGAACGCGATACTGGGACAAAACGCAGCTGGTGGTGCGTGCACAAAGAGAATTAAACGCGCCGCAGTTCATCAAGCCCTCAACGATTGGTGGTCTGCATCGACAAATGCAGACTCTCCTGCAGCAGTTATTGGTTGGGAGGGAGTTGGAAAGACTTGGGCAACAATTAATTGGTTGATCGAGAAAATTGATGAGCAGCCAATCGTCTTGGTTGTTCCGTCTTCTTCAGCAGTTGCCCTTTCTGGTATTTCCGAAACAAAGGTAAAACAGTTCTTAGCTGTTCGGCTTTATGAGCTCAGTGGAGTTCGAAATACCGAGCATTGGTTACGACGGCTTGATTACCTGCTCAAACGACCCACCCATGAGAAGCCTGTTCTGACTATTTTCTTTGATGGTTTGAATCAAGAACCATCTGTTCAGTGGCTACCGCTTCTCAAGATTTTGCAAGGTGAATCTTTTTCAACAAAAGTACGAGTAATTATCAGCACGCGCAAGCATCACTTTGAAAACAAGCTATCAAGCCTTCGCGGCCTGAATTCTGCGGCGATACCCATTGAAGTGGATAGTTACGATACAGTACCAGATGGTGAACTCGACCAGATGCTAGCGTTTGAGGGCTTAACTCAGACAGATTTACACCCAGACCTAATTGAGCTAGCCCGTACACCTCGCTTATTCGCACTTGTAGTTCGATTTCGCGATAGATTGATCGAAGCAGGCCAAGTTACTGTTCACAGACTACTTTGGGAATATGGTCGTGATACCTTGGGAGTCCGTGCCGGAAAGTCATTCAGCGAAAATGAATGGCAAACCTGGTTAAAAGCGATTGCACAGAAATACCGCGACGGCATCAAAGAGCACTACACAGTTAAATCTCTTGGGGAATCAGTAAGTCGTCCCGATCTTAACGAATCAGAAAATTATGCACGCCTGAGTGACATCATCGATGGCCGGTTTGCTGAGTCTGACTTATCAGACAATTTACACTTTACTCCGACAGTAATCGAACATGCTTTTGGTGTTGCGCTATTAACCCACCTTGACACCGTGGCGGAAGCTAATTTTACGTCACTTCATACCGCACTCACGCAATGGCTCGACCCCATCGTGGGACTTGACGAACGTGCGGAAATCCTGCGAGCGGCTGTTTCTATTTTGCTAGAACAAGATTCTAAGCCTCCAGTTCAAGCAGAAGTACTTGTCACAACATGGCTGCAAACTCAGAATGTAACCGATAACCACCGCAGAGAATTAGCCGCACTTGCCCCGAATCTCATAAATGCATTACTTGTCGCAATAGAGCAATCGGACAGTGATACTCATGCCTCTGCGCGACTTTGGGCTGTTAATGCGTTACGCGTCATTCCACGGGATAACTACGCAGCTGTGACCGTGATATTCGCACGAATAAAGCAGTGGTTCAGTATCGTCTCCAGAGATGTCTACCCACATCAAGGCGCAGATTATGAAAAAAATCGATCTGAAGGCTTTATACGCCGGATTGGCATCGACTCATCAAGAAATGTTACGATTGCCGGGGTAGTGCTGGAGCTTGTTGATCAGTACGATGGCACATTACAACTAATAGCACCTTCGATTATGGAAGGATTTCCACTTGCTGATGCGCTACCAATTTTTGAAGCAGCAGCAATCACACTAGCAATTCGAAATCGTTGCGAAGGCTGGGATGCTCTAAAATGGCTCTGTTTATTGAACGAAATCGATCCAGATGAAACATCCTTGGTTTTACGCGGACATGCAGAAAAAATCCGACAGCGGCAACCGGAGTCAGGTATAAATCCAGGCATCCCTGATCGTATCGCTGCACTTCTCCTTTGGTTGACCGGCCAGGAGTCAGACGAAACCGCTGCCGCAATGATCAATCCGCGCATTAATCACGGATATTCCTATGAAAGGGATTACTTACCGAATCCGGGTCGTAGTTTTTTTGCGCTAGAAAGGCAGCATGCCGACCTTGCTCTAACCGATCCCGGATCGTCTTTAATCCGGCGTGTGCAAAGAACTAAAGAGTTTTGGTTCGACCCGAACTTCCAACCCCCAACTTCCTTTATTACCGAAATTCGCGAACTCGCAACTTGCATTGAAGTCGACAAACTCAATAGACACGGCTCATATACCACTGAAGATCACAATTTCAAGCAATTAGAGCATTCTTTTGCCCGATGCACACCTGATCTGCTGGCTGATATGTTGCGCCGTAAAATCCAGAGTCTCACTTTTTGTCCGGCGGAATCTCGTTATTGGAGTGCTATTCATGTAACCGATCATCTACTTTTGGCCGGTGAAAAAGAAGCTGTGGCAGCGAAAAATCTGCGATTAAGTGGCACCGATCCTGATGGGAAACAAGAATATTACGTTGCCAATCAGCTTTTATTGGTAGAAATACTGAAACTTGATGCTCGAGCTCAGTTTGATGCATTAATCAGTGCGGGCTTAGAATGTATTTTGGATGACATCGGCCAAGTTTTACAGCCGCCCAGCCAGGAAGATGTTGATGCACTGATTACTCGTTATGCTAATGGTTCGTCTAAACAAAAGAACGAACTTCTCCTTCTTTTATCGATCCATCCAGTTGAGTACAGTGACAGCGCCTGGTCATGGCTAACTGGTTTCGCACACCAAACTGATCATGAGTTCTGTCACATTGCCTTCCAAACCCTTGCTCTTTCCAATGCAGCTTGCTTTGGACAGATGTTGATGGCAGAAAATTGGCATTGGAGCGCAAACAAACATTTCTGGATTAATCACTACGGCACTGGCGCGATTATCGAAGCGACACAAGCGTTTCCTTTTGATCAAATAGCACCGCGATTAGCACCATGGCGGTTGCTGGAAGCTGCTCGTCTGCGTGGTGCTCATCCTGAAGAAATACGATTGGCGGCTGAAATAGTAGGATATATTCTATTCGCCGAAAAAGTCAGTGAGCCTGATCCGGGATCAATCTTATCGTTCGACCGGAATGCTGCCAAGATTTCCCCCTTTTCGTTTTCTATTACACTACACCAAAGTCAAACTGATACCAATGATCCATCTGCTGCATTTAGGGCAACTATGGATGATGATGCATGGATAAAAGCGCATCAGCTTGCCACCAAAGTAGCCATTTCTAGAATAGATGAAGCAAGAATATCTGGCGCAGATTTATACCTTACGATTTTGAGTTCTGCTGATTTCGAACCTGTTCTGAAGTATGCCTCGAATATGGTTGAGCATTGGCTTGAAGGTTCTCGTGAACTTACAACGGATTTCAGGCGCCGTGTTCACTTGGCAGAAGGCACTTATCTTGCACTTTGTGAAGCGCTTCTTTCTTATGATCCTCCACAAGGTGTGAGTTTGTGGCGATCTCTCCGCGCAACGATATCAACACGCTATCTGGGCAAAGCAAGTATTGAGGATTCCTTGCACATGATCTTTCGTGTTCGTAATTCACCAGAAGTCATCGCACTCCGTGAAGAGTTGCTTGAATTAAAGTACAGTAATACTGATCAAGATTTGTTAGATCTCGCAATTGCAGCCTCACTCAACGGTAAAGCAGATTGGTTGGCCGCCATGATTGAATCCGATCAAAAATCCACACTTGTATGGAAGCGAAAACGTGGCGTGGTTCTTTCTGGATTTACTGCAAATAATACGCTGCCTGTTGCAGATGCTTGGCCGGATGGTGAAATTAAAACAGCTCACGCTTTACTACTAACCAGATCAGCACGTTTTCGATGGATTGAAGCCTGTGCTCACCATTGGTGGAAAGTCTATCTTAAAACGAAGGATCCAGCTGAGGCTTATGCCGCCTGGGTACTTTTCCTCAATGCGGCAGATCCTCGTGCCTGGATATGGATGGATCAAGACATTCAGGCAGCAAACGATTCCAGTAGTTTCTTTAAACTTAAGTTGAGTCATTTACAGCTCAACCGATCAAAACTAAAGCGAGCCATGGAGAAGCGCACTGAAAAACTTAATAAGAAATTATTTGATAGAGATATTTGTACTGGAATAGGTCCCTGGGAATAAAAATGTTGATTCAGGTAAAAATCAGTTGCACTAACTCAGATCTAGTCAAAAAACTCCAGTCGTTTGATAACATTCTGATTAGATCTGAGCTTAGTGCGTATAAATCTACCTATACAGTCGATTTATAAGAGTTATTACTATTGACCGATAGCATCAACCCGGAAAGTCTCTCCGCAGTTGGAACTACTCTGCGCTGGCGCATTCATAAGCAATTTCTCGAGATCGGCGCCTGGGGCTAGGTCGGCAATCAGATTCAATTGAATCTCCACCAACATGCCTTGGTCGCAATTGAGCTTGATACGCTCCTTGGCGGTAGATCCCAGTACGGCGGCTACGCGATTGAGAAAATCTTCGGTACGGACCTGCTGACCGATTCGGCGATTCATAAAATAAGCCATGCCGGAATCATTGAACTGACGTGTCAAATCCACCGATAAATCAAAAAATTCTTCCATGGCTTTAGTCTGGCAAGTGCCATGTTTATGCCATTCGTGACGCTCCAGACAAGAGCCTGCTGTCACGCTGGGCATGACTTCCGCTAATGCAGCTTGCGAAGTGGAATCCAATTGAACCGCCGGATAATCACAGAAATTATCTTTTTTTCCTTTGACTTCACCGCAGAATCCGTAGCTTATGCCACATTTTTGTTTATTAGGCCATAAGCCATGCAAAGTAAAATGTTTGGCTTGATAGACGTGCGGATCGGTAATTTTACACTCAGGTTTTTGTGGTTTGGTTTCACAGAAAGCGGGTTGCCATGACAGTGCGAGCACATAACTATCCGCTTGACCGGCAACACTGCAACTATTGTTGCCGTTGCCTCCGGTTCCGCCGCCAGTTGTTATCTGGGCTTGACCGCATGCAGCGCTAACCCAACGCTCCTTAGGGTTAGCAGCAGGCAGGATAATCCGGTACCAGTCGGGATAATTCGGATTAGTCACTTCGATAATGTTGTATTGGTTACCCGCCAGAATTTGCGCATTATCCGGGTTGGTCGATTTGTTTTTTGAAACATAAGCCGGGCAGGATTGCTGCGCAGAGAAAACGCCTGTTGCTTTGTTTGCCCAGATTGGGTGGATATACCCGATTGTTAATATGGTCAGAAAAATCTGAAGAACGACACTTTTTCGTAGACATATCATTTTATTTCTCCTCGATGGATTAGGCAAGAATAAAACGCAAACGGGTCTTGTATGACTAATTTATCATTATTCAGATGGATCATTGAATTAACTGTGATATTTACCACACTAAAACCGGCTTATTTTGAACACCAGATACTAGAAACACGTGTGAATACAACTGGATAATTATCTCAATCGCGTAAAGTATCGCATATCATCAGCAGCCTGAAATTTGAGGATTCCGGCAAGTTTTATGCGTTTGACGGGTAGGGTGTGTCTTGGTAAGGTGTTCGGGTTTATCAATCTGGAGGAAGGCGCAATGAATGAGATGCTGGATGTTATTATCGTTGGTGCCGGTAGCGCAGGTCTTGCCGCGCTGCGGGAAGTGAGAAAACGTACGCAGCGTTTTGTCATTATTAATGACGGTCCTTGGGGTACGATATGTGCCCGGGTTGGTTGTATGCCGTCCAAATTGTTAATCGAAGCGGCAAATGCTTTCCACCGCCGCAACACCTTTGAGGAATTCGGTATTCGCGGTGCCAGCCATCTTACCCTCGATATTCCGGCTGCATTGCGGCGTATGCGACGGTTGCGCGATGATTTCGTTGCCAGTACGCGGAAAACCACGGAGGAATTGGGTGAACGTGCGATTTCCGGGCGTGCACGCCTGCTTGCACCTGATAGATTGGTGGTAAACGGACAAGAGTTGCATGCACGCAAAATTATTATTGCCACCGGTTCACGCCCGATTGTACCTTCAGCCTGGCAGCATCTAGGGGAACGGTTATTGACCACGGATACCTTGTTCGAACAGGAAATGCTACCTGCTCGTATGGCAGTCGTAGGAATGGGCCCCATCGGGGTTGAGATGGCCCAGGCGCTTTCCCGGCTTGGCATTCAGGTAACGGCATTTAGCCGCGGTCAAACTGTCGCCGGATTGACAGATCCACAGGTGAATGCGGTTGCAGCCGAGCTGTTAACACGTGAATTTCAGCTATATCTGGGAGATAAAGCTGATCTGAGTATTGTGAATGGGGGTGTGCAAGTCAGCGCCGGGAGTACGAAAGTTACTGTTGATGGTGTTCTTGTTGCACTGGGAAGACATCCCAATATTGAGAATCTGGGCCTCGAAACACTGGGGATTGCGCTGGATCAATACGGCATGCCGCCTGTCAGTACAGGCACCATGCAAGTTGCTGATCTACCGGTATTTATGGCAGGGGATGCGAATGGGCAAATACCGTTATTGCATGAGGCTGCTGACGAGGGACACATTGCCGGATTAAATGCTACTACGCAATCCAATTTAATCTGTTTTAAACGCCGGACGCCGCTTGCCATCGTTTTTTCTGACCCGGATATTGCAGTCGTGGGCAGTCGTTTTCAAGCATTCGATAACGCAGAAATACTGATCGGAGAAGTGCGTTTTGACCGCCAGGGGCGTGCACGTGCGAGCCAACGTAACAAAGGTATCATGCGCCTTTATGCGGAAGCGGGGAGTGGCCGATTGTTAGGCGCGGAAATGTGCGCGCCGGCAGGCGAGCATATGGCGCATCTACTGGCGTTGGCGATTGATCGTGCGCTCACGGTACAGGATATGCTACGCCTTCCGTTTTATCATCCGGTGCTTGAAGAAGGTTTACGCACAGCGTTGCGTGCCTTGGCAGCACAACTGCCTGTTGCTGGCGAATCCGATTTGGCCGCGTGCGGCGCATACAATGCCGAAGCGCTGGATTGATACTACCCTGCGATCAATCTCACATAGGGATTCCAGATGAGGCTGCGGTAATCCACCTATTGTTAATAGTGGGTTACTGTATTGATTATTCAGTTGGGTGCCTGATATCCCGCCAAAAATGGCGGGATTACTTATTCGTTTGTCGAAGAATTTCTTTCACCAGGTTTTAACAATGAACTTTGATTTTTTTATTTCGTAAGTTGACGAAATGTTCCCATTCTCGGCGGAGAAATTAGATCAGTTTTGTTAAATGTAAAAAGGAATAATACGGTGTATGCGTTATAGAAAGTGTCGGCAAGAAACGGTGAGGAAGAGGCAAGAAACCGACCGGAGGGTAATTCAAAAATATCGAAGTGGAATCGTGTGTATCCCGTTTGGTTTTCTGCTTTGTAAAACGCGAGTTCAGGCAGTGAAATGGGTATTAGCGAAGCCTGAATAGGTGGAATTCCGAAGAAAGTGGTGGCCAGTTCAGTACCGAGTGAATTGACCACGATATTGATACGGTGACTCGCATTGTCATCCTGAACAGCATAACCATGCAGTCCCAGCCACCCTGCTACAATGCCTTTCACAATATCCTTATCCGGGCTTATCCCGGTAACATCCAGCTTGATGGCTGAGCCGCGCGGAATAGGGAAGGGCATGTCGCGTTGCTTGGGCAGGCTGCGCATGACTGACTCAGTAATCAGTAATTGTTCGGTTGCCGTTCTGGCTGAGCTGGTTATTTTTTGTGTGGATGAACATGCTGAAAGTAGGCCGACCAAAGCCATACCTAAACAAAGTGCCTTAATAATTTTCTTTACCATAACTTTTCACTCCGGATGATTATTCATTAGTCGCTTTCTGCTTAAAACACTCCTGAGTAACTGTCATTTCGAGCATAGCGAGAAATCGATGTTGTTGATTATCTCAAGACTTATCGCTATCTGCAGAATGATAAATGTAAGTTATTTAGAACTTCCTCAAGCAGAAAAACATACAGTAGCATAAAACGTAACCGGGGTTTATTTTATTGTTTATACAATAAACAGACTGCTACAGAGATCGGAAGATCAACTCGTTTAGATTTGTTTATGTCGTCTGTTTAAAAGCAATGCTTGTAATCTATATCTTACTTAATGAGATAAATCCTATCAGACCCAATCTGGCTAACAACATTCTATCGGTGTGTGGTTCCCGAATTGGCAATGTGATTGGTGTTGGCAAAAACTGAGTGACTTGATAATTGTTGCCATTATGTATAACGCTGATGATTTGTCTATTACTGTTGATATCGAATACATGGCTAAACTTGCTATTGGGCAACGTGTCTAACTCAATAACGTGAGTGTTGTTCCAAAGCGGATTGTTCGAAATGAGAATATGAAGGTGCATTTAAATATTTGCTTCGTGGCGTTAATCAAACTGGAATTAAGTAATTTTCTGATAATTTTTCAGTATCTTGACAACCATTCTGACCTTTCAGTATATTTGTTTTCAATGGAAAGCTGCGGAAAGTGCGCTTATTTTTTATACACATAACAACACCAATAAGATAGTGCACAATACTTATTTTTGTTGGTCATGAGGGTTTTACCATGCCGATTGTAAATGATTACACAGCATTGCTTACAGGCTCATACTGGGGGGGTATCGAAGTTACCAATCGTCCGACCCTAGTAACGTATTCCTTTGCCACTAGCGCCCCGGGCACCGACGAAGGCGTGATTGGGACACCTGCTTTTGCCACCTTTCAGGCGTTTACTGCTACCCAGGAAGCGCAAACTCGGACAGCACTTGCCGAGTGGGGAAATGCCAGTGGCCTTACTTTCATTGAGGTACCCGCCGGTGCCAGCGAAATTACCTTTTCCGCCTACGATTTCACCGGCTCCCCATACGATGGTGCCGGTGGGGTTGGCTTTTACCCTTTCGGTAATTGGAATTTTTTCTCTTTTCCGAACTATCTCGACGGTTGGAATGGTGCGGGAAATGTCCTGCTGAATAGCGACTTTATCACTGCCGAACAATTCGATTATGGTCTTATTCTGCACGAAATCGGACATACTCTCGGACTGAAACATCCCACCGAAACCTGGACGAGCGCTGCCGGTATTCTGCACGACCAGGTACTAGCGGTGGACGATCCCAGTTTGACGATCATGAGCCAGCTAGGTGGCCCGCTTGTTCATTTGGCCGCTCTCGACATTGCCGCCATCCAGAATATCTATGGGTTCAATAGCGCTGATTTGACCAACTGGTCCTACGATAATCTTAATAATATCCTGACTCAGACCGCTGGTGCCGGCGCTGTCACGTTGCGCGGCACCAATATTCGTGATGTGCTCAATGGCGGCACAGGTAATAATACATTGACCGGCTTATTTGGCGATGACTCGATATTCGGTAACGGCGGTAATGATTTGATGTTTGGCGGTTCGGGCAACGATTTACTGAATGGTGGTGCCGGTAACGATACCATGCATGGTGGCTTCGGCGATGATAAATACGTCATTAATACTGCGCTCGATCAAATCATTGAATTCGCCGGTGAAGGCATCGATACGGCGACTTCGAGTGTCACCTATACATTGCCTGCTGAAGTTGAAAAATTGACACTCTCCGGTACCGCAGCAATCAATGGCATCGGCAATACGCTCAATAACACGATCACTGGTAATACTGCTGTGAACACGCTGACGGGAAATGATGGTAACGATACGCTCGACGGCAAGCTTGGCAATGACATTCTGATCGGAGGGGCAGGTAACGATACCTATATTCTGGATAACAGTAGTGATCAGGTGACCGAACTGGCCGGTGCAGGTACCGATACCATTAAGGTGGGTTTTACTTTCGATATGGCACCGATCGCCAATGTCGAGAAACTGACACTGACAGGCACACTGGCGATCAACGGTAGCGGCAATAGTTTAGCCAATACGCTGACAGGGAACGCCGCTGCAAACATACTCAACGGTAACAGCGGTGCCGATAAACTCCTGGGTGCCGCGGGTGATGATAATCTAAATGGTGGTCTTGGCACCGACACATTAACAGGCGGACTTGGTCGCGATACCTTGTCCGGTGGCAGCACGGATATTGATATCTTTGTCTATACCGCAATCGCAGATAGCGGTATCGGTGTCGCTAATCGCGATAGTATTACCGATTTCGATGCGGTCGATCGTATCAGTCTTGCGGCAATTGATACCAACCCAGCGTTAGCGGGCGATCAAGCGTTTACCTTCGTTGGTAATGGTGCGATCACGGGTAATTGGCAAGTGGCCTATCAGATTGCCGGTGCCGACACCCTAGTATCGATCAACGCGACAGGCACTCCGGCAGTAGAGATGGAAATATTATTAGTGGGTTACAGCGCTGGATTGACGTCGTTGGATTTTTTGTTGTAACCGGGATACTGCACGCTATATCCCGTATTCCTGAGTGTTAGGAGGGTAACAGGCCGTTGAGAAACGTTTTCGAGGTAGCCGATACTGAACAAAAACAGGCGAGAAAGCGCAGTTTATGGGTAATAAATGAGCATTTTAAGCCTGTTTTTAACACTGTAGCGGCAACGCAGATAGTTTTTCAACGGCCTGTTACAAATCAATGCCTTTCTGTGCCTGAATACCGGCGCGAAAGGCGTGTTTGATGTCGGTCATTTCAGTGACGGTATCCGCAACCTCACAAAGCGCATCCGGTGCGCCGCGTCCGGTAATCACAACATGCTGCATAGCGGGGCGGTTTTTCAGATCGCTCAGTACCATCGCCAAATCCAGCCAGCCAAACTTGAGCGGATAAGTCAGCTCATCCAGTATGATCAGATCCAGTGAGGGGTCGCACAACATTTTGTGTACGATAGTCCAGCCACGTTGAGCCGTTTCCGTGTCGCGCTCCAGATTCTGCGTGTCCCAGGTAAAACCTTCACCGAGAACATGCCAGATTACATTTTCCTGTTTACGAAAAAAAGCTTCTTCGCCGGTATCCGAGCGGCCTTTAATAAACTGTGCGACGCCTACGCGCATGCCATGCCCCAGTGCTCGTGCAATCATGCCAAATGCCGAACTGGATTTGCCTTTGCCGTTACCCGTGTGAACCAATAATAAGCCTTGTTCACGATCAGCACGCGCAATCGCTGCATCAACCACCTCTTTTTTCCGCTGCATGCGATCGCGGTAGCGTTGCGCGCGCCCGGAATCCGCCATATGGTTATCCCGTTGTGGTGTTGCGTGGATTGAATTGCTGTGCAATCAACGCGAATAGCGCATGTATTACAGCGACGATACCGACATAAAATACGAATGTCTCGATATAAGGTGGGAAATATTTGATCACTTGTTCAGCAAACTCGCGCCAGGTAGTTTCTGCAAAGCGGCCGGAGAAGAAATAGAATCCGCCGTTGGAGAATAATTCACACAATGTCAGACCTGCCATGATACTGAGACAAAGTGGCATTAGGGTGCGCCATGCAAATTGATGCTGCTTGGCATACCAGCGACCGGCCAGCCATAAGGAAGCGTAAGCCGGTAATAGAAACACATAAGCCGGCGTCAAACAGAAATCACTGACACCACCCCAACTGGTAGCCGCAAAATCCAACCACCAACCCAGTGCAAAGAAACCGAACAATGGCCATGCTGAACGCACATAGATACCAGCCAGGAAGAAGATTGCCCAGGAAGCATCCATCAAGCTATGTGTCGATAAAAAAATCGGGCTTGGTATCGACACAAAATAATGACTGCGGGTAAGAATCATTGCGAGTCCGAGCAGTAATACGATGGCTGTTTGATTGCGGGTGGATAAATTCAGCATGTTGGGTTCCTGTTAGGGTTGATAACGTACCATGGCAAAGAAATTTCGCCCGGGTTGATTATAGAATGCTGCCGTTTCATAGCGTTCATTAAATAAATTTTCAATGCGTCCCTGCAAACGCCAATGCTTATTCAGAATATATTCAGCACGCAGATCAAATTTGACGTAACTGTCCAGTTTCCGCGTATTGGCCAGATCATCATAACGCTCACCTTCAACCAGCAGCATTCCGCCTAACATATATTGACCGAACTGGCGATCGACATCCAGTCTGAATGATTGTTCGGCGCGTCGTGGCAGTATATTACCGCGATTTTCGGATGAACGGTTCTGAGGGTCAAGTAGTGTCAGATTCGTATTGAATTGCCAGCCTTTAATCTGTGCACTGACAACACCTTCCAATCCGCGAATCCGTGCATGATCAATGTTGGCAGGCATGAAAGTGCTGGCATCAAAAGCGATCAACTGATCAATACGGGTTTCATAAACATTCAACGACCAACTGCCCCAATCAGTCTTGCCACGTGGGCCGAATTCATAACTGAGTGAATCTTCCGGACGTAAATTGGGGTTACTAAAACCGGGAAAATACAACTCATTAAAGGTGGGAGCTTTAAAGGCAGTGCCGAAATTGGCGAGCAAGCGGATCTTCTCAGTGATCGGATAACCCCAACCGGCACCGCCTGTCACCCGGCTGCCAAATTGTTGATTGTCGTCGTGACGTACCGATAATTGGATATCATGTTTGACAATCGTTGCCTGATGTTGCGCGAAAACACCCCAATTGTTACGCGCATGAGTGGTAAAGGCCTCGGAACTTCTAATGTGATCTTTTTGATAATCCATACCGATTGTCAATAAATGACTGGGGTTGATGGTGAAGTCATTCAACACGGAAATGGTATCGCGTATGGTGTTAAACCGGCTTTGGAAAGCAGTGCCGAGAAAATTGTCCGAATCTTCCCGGCTGCGGCCGCCAATCAGATTAATGCGCCAGAAATCCAACGGGGAATATCGTGCGGTACCGCCAAGAACCTGCTGCATTAAAACGGTTTTATTGGCAAAGCTGCCATCAAACTGAGATCTGCCGGCAGATTGCATAAAGCTACCGTCGATTTCCAGGCCATTTTGGAAGCGATACCCGGCGCGCGCGGAACCCGCGACATTACGATAGCCATCCCGATCAGGTTCGGGTTCATTAATAAAACAGCCGGCACTGCTGGAACCGTTGCACGCATTAAAACCTTGGGTACCGATACCGCTGGCGGTCATATTAAACCAACCTTGCTGGCCACCGTACGACAAACCCGTGGAGCCTTCCAAACTACCGTAGCTGCCGCCGCCAAAGCCTAAAGTCTGCTTAAACCCACCGCCGTCACCTTTGCGCGTAAAAATATGAATGACACCACCGATGGCTTCCGAACCATATAAACTGGAGCGCGGGCCGCGCACGATCTCAATACGATCAATCTGCTCGATGGGAATGTTTTCAAACGCAGTCGTACCGGATGTGGCTGAGCCGACCTTGATGTTGTCGATCATCACCAGGACATGATCCGATTCAGTGCCGCGCATGTGTACGAAGGTAGCTTTTCCCGCGCCACCCTGATTGACAATATTGACACCGGGTACACCACGCAACAAATCCTGAATCGAACGTACTTGTTGACGCTCAATATCCTTGCGCGTGATCACTGTCACCGAAGCCAATGAAGCATCGGCAGTCTGTGCCGTGCGTGTTGCCGTGACAATAACCGGCTTCTCCTGATGATTCGCATTCGCTGCGAATACCGTTGGGGTTGTGCCAAGCCATAGCACAGCCAGCGCCGACAAACGGCATTTTTGCATAGTCTGATTCCTTCGCACACACCCGTGCGTTTTGAATTTTGGAAATTAAGGCATGCGAAGGGGAATTCAGGAACGGACAAACAGATCGGCTTATAAAATAAAGCCGATCGAAATGCCACTGATTGCCCTCCGCAATACCGTAGTAGTATTCACTTCAGGCCGGTCTCCGGACTCATGAGCGGAATAAATTCCACATTTGCGCCTTCCCATGTTGTTACACAGTGGCATGCTGCAGATGATTAACTCAATTACCGTTGCGGGGGCAGTGCTGGCATTGCCTGAATCCAATCGAGGCGCACCAGCTTCCCGTTTAACCTTCAAGGATGAGCTTGAAGGCACCTGAAAAGCGAGGGCGCAAACTTACATGACATGTAGCGACTGTGTCAAGAAATTGGTCGTTTTCTACATGGATTGAGGTAATGGAACATCTGAAGCAGCATTTTGTAAACGGTAATACACGTTCATAACGATTGGTCATGTCACTTTACATGTCAGTTTCATGCATAATTCCGACTGTTATGGAATATGCATGAGGCCAATATGTAGGAATGAATAAAAGAATTGGTGGTTGGTTTTTTGGAAAATTAATCAGAATTAAATGATTTATGTATTTGACGGTAAGTTACCTGGTTTTTATTGTGGTCAGTTTCATGTTGGCGAGTTCCGTCGTATTGGCGGATGGGCTTTGCAGGTTCGATACCCATCAGGGAGTGGGGGCGCTAGGACGGATTGAACCGCGCTCTCGCGTGATTAAAGTGTCTCATAACGCAGGTCCTGACGGTGCTCGTGTTGAACAACTCTTTTTTCAGGAAGCGGATCACGTTAAAGCGGGTGAGCAATTAGCAATCTTGTCGGATCACATGAAGAAAAATGCCGAAGTTGAAACGGCTAAAGCGCGTATTAAAGTGTTGCAAGCACAACGTGTTGTCGAACAAACTGCGTTGACATTCAATAAAAAAGAGCATTTGCGTTATCAATCATTGGCGTCGAGTTCTGCGACCAGTATTTCTCTGGTTGACTCCAAATGGTTTGCGCTGCAACAATCCGAAGCCAATTTGAAGCGTTTGTCGGCTGAAATCGCGCATGCCCAGTCCAAACAGAAAATTAACGAAGCAACACTGAACAATACACAGATTGTTGCACCGATTACCGGCACCTTATTAAAAATTTTCACCCGACCGGGAGAGCGCATCGGGGATCGGGGTTTGCTGGAGATGGCGGATTTGTCACAGCTGGATGTAGTTGCCGAAGTTTATGAATCGGATCTGTCGCGTGTCAGAATAGGCCAATCAGGATGTATACATGCGGTTGGATTGAAACGGAGCTATCACGCGCAAGTCAGGGAATTGGGATTTCTGGTCAGGAAAAACGATTTAAACGATACCGATCCATTAGCGGATCGGGATAATCGCATTATTGAAGTGCGTTTGACGCTTGAACCGGAAGCTGTGGCTGATTTGCAGCATCAAATTTTCCGCCAGGTCAAGGTGCGGATTATCCCGTGAACTGGATAAGTTGGCTTTATTTTCCGGCACAGCTGGCTTGGCGACAATTAATTTTTGATCGGACGAAATTGATCGCTGCTATTTGCGGTGTTTTGTTTGCCAGCGTATTGGTATTCATGCAATTGGGTTTTCGCGATTCACTCTATGCCAGTTCCGCATTAGCGCCGGTAAAATTAAATGGCGATTTATTTCTGATGCATAAGCAAAGCGAAGCCATGTGGCGTCCGGTTCAATTTAAACGTAGTGAATTGATGCGAGTCTTGGGGAATCCGGCTGTGGCTAACGCTTACCCGCTATACTTGGGGCTGGCGCCTTTCAAAAATATCCAAACCCGGACAAAACGGACTTTAATGATTTATGGCTTTGATCCGGATTCACTAATATTTGATTTGGCATCCGTGCAGAACCTGCGCGCAGAATTGCGGCAGAAGGATACCGTGTTGTTTGATGAATATTCCCGTCCTGAATTCGGACCGATTGGCAAATTTCTGCAAGCGGGGCAAAATGTGACCGAAATCAATGACTATAAAGTCTCCATTATCGGCTTGTTTCGCTTAGGTGTATCTTTTGCTGCGGATGGCAACGTGATTACCAGCGATTTAAATTTCATGCGTATTTTCCCTAGAAGGAATCACGATGGTATCGACATGGGTATCATCAAACTGCATGCCGGTGCATCCGTCCCACAAATCCAAGCCGAACTAAAAAGCCAGTTGAATGAGTATGTCAATATTTTTACCTATGATGAATTACAGCAGTTCGAGAAAAACTATTGGTCTGATACGGCGCCGATCGGATTTATTTTTAATTTTGGCATCGTAATGGGATGGATAGTCGGTTTGGTCATCGTTTATCAAATTCTTTTTACCGACATCACTAATCATCGCAATGAATTTGCGACATTGAAGGCCATGGGCTATGAACATGGCTATTTTGTTCGTGTGGTATTCTCCTCTGCTTTCTTTTTGACCGTTTTGGGATTTATTCCCGGTTATCTGCTTTCTTTTGGTTTATATTATTTAGGCGAATCTCAAATGTTCATGCCCATGCCGATGAGTCCCGGTAAAGTTTTTACCGTATTTATTTGTATGCTCTCCATGTGTTTTATGGCAGGTGTGCTGGCCATACGCAAATTGAAAGACGCGAATCCCGCCGACATGTTCTGATGCCAGATGTTATCGATGTGAATCATTTGAGTTTTAGCTTTGGCAGCGGCGCATTAACGCAACCCGTGCTAAAAGATATGACGATCGCCATTCAGAAGGGTGAAATTGTCCTGATAACCGGACCTTCCGGTTCCGGTAAAACGACATTTTTAACGATCATTGGGGGACTACGGCAAGCTTTTCACGGTAGTGTGAAGGTGCTTGATCAGGAATTTATCAATAGTAGCGAAGTTGCGAGAGTTAAGGTTCGTCAACAAATTGGTTATATATTCCAGCAGCATAATCTTCTGAAATCACTGACTGCGCTGCAAAATGTCAGCATGACCCTGGAAATGCAGCACACCATGACGGAGCAGCAAAGATATGATCGGGCTGCGGCGATGCTTAAGGCTGTGGGCTTAAGCGAGCGGTTACATTATAAACCGGACCAACTTTCCGGCGGGCAGCGTCAACGTGTTTCAATCGCACGCGCTTTGGTCGGGCAACCCAAGATCATCCTGGCTGACGAGCCGACCGCTTCGCTCGATAAACAGAGCGGTTATGAAGCGGTCAGCATACTGAAACAATTGGCCAAAGAATCACACACCACTATTCTTCTGGTAACGCATGACTACCGTATTCTCGACGTGGCCGATCGGGTTGTGGAATTGGAAGATGGCGTAATCAAGAATACTTGATTGGATATCGGAAGAAACTTTTATATACATGATATTACCTAAATTTTGAGGTATGTCTTCACGGATTGAAATTACGCTGAATAATGGGTTCTTACCGCACAAGTGCAGATTGTCTTAGTTCAAAAGTCAGGATCGGCAAATCCACAATTTGTTGAAGTTCGGCGGCGTAGGTGGATATCTGGCTGTTAGTATCGACAACATTGGTAAACCGGAGGTTGAGTTTGCCACTGATCTGATCAAAAGTGGCATTATCGTCCCGGAAACGATCAGCTAATTTCTCTGCTTGGATCAGTTCGAAACGTAGTGGTTGGCTATCGGGAACGAGTTGCAAGCGAGCACGGTAAATGCCGGTGTCACCATTATCAAACACGACATCAACAGCGGGTATTTCGAGAATAGTGGCATCAAAACTGGCATTGGGAACCAGTTTGTACACCGCGCCGGTCGTTCCGAAAGGAATGCCTGTTGTGTTGCCGAGCACATAGAGCTCGCCATCGCCATCTTGCCCGAAACCAAGCACCCAGAAACCAGGCTGATCCTGCTCGGTCAGATCCAATTCCAGAATGCCGCTGCCATCGGCATAAAATAACCGCCCATCACCATTACCCGTTCTGGCGACATCTCCGAATAAATATTTTCCTTGCAAGGCAGAAATGGCATTACCGCGATAAATAAAGCCACCGATGATGGCAGTACCTTCATCGTGATCATACTGAACGACCGGATCGATCAAATTGCCTACAACCGAGCCATCGGTAACAAATCCTGGTTCATTGCCGTTAGGTTCAAAGCGAAAACTGCCTTCTTTCAATCTCCAGCCATAATTACTGCCAGACTGCACCAGATTCACTTCCTCAATATTGTTCTGCCCGACATCGGCGAGCACGAGTGCGCCTGTTTTAGAATCAAAAGAGAAGCGGAATGGATTGCGGAAACCGTAAGCATACGTCTCAGGAAGTGCTGTACCTGAACTGACAAAAGGATTGTCGCTCGGAATACCATATTTTCCATTGCCGGAATTGTTTCCAGTCGGATCGATCCTGAGCAGGCTGCCGAGAGGATTGTCGGGATTCTGGCTATTGCCTTCGGCACTATGGCCAATACCCTCATCATCAGAACCACCGCCATCTCCGAATGCAATGTACAACAGGTTATCCGGACCAAAATTAAGCGCTCCGCCATTGTGATTGAATTGGGGTTGATCGACAGTTAATAGTTCTCGCACAAGCTCTATCGAAGCTGGGAAGTCATTTAAGCTGGGAGAGATCGAGCGCCATTCCGTGATGACCGAGCGATGATTGGGTGCAACACCAGCAGGCATGGTGGAGAAATCGCTGCTGTCTCCCGCTATTTGTGATGTATAGGTGTACCATAGCCCATTCTCAGCATACTGCGGGTGGAAGGCAAAGCCGAGCAAGCCGCGTTCATCATAAGATCTGTCACCAGCAATTCCCAACGGTAATGGTGGGTTGAAAGACACGGCTAAGAAAATTTCTTTGGTGTTACTCGCTAGATTAATGCGCCACAGTTTATAGTCCTGATCACTCACATATAGATGTTCGGTGGCACCAGGAATGGAAACCGCCCAGTTTGGCGCAGTCAGACCATCGGCTATCTGTTTTAACCTCAGACGGATCGGACCCTTCTGAAGCGGAGCGGGGGTCGGATCATCCAGGCGCTGTCCCACTGCGGAAATGACTAAATTTTCTGTAGTTGTTGAACTGGCATTAATTTCTGTGCTGTTGGCAGCGATACCTAGTAACAATAAAGATAATATTGAATAATGAGATTTCATTTTGTTACCTCCTGATGGCGAAAGTTAACTGCTGAAGTTTCAATTTCTCATTCTTTTTAATGGACATTGTAGACTATTATGCAAGTAATAATCATCTGAGTAATGCGATGAAGAATGCTGTTGGAGCTGATACTTGTTATTGATGGAGAGGAAGAATCAGAATGATAATCGTAGTTTGGCGGTAATGAAGGTAATCATCTTCCGGTTGGTTGAGATACGCGGAGATTTTTTATGAAGGACGACCGTGCAGTTGATGCTATTAGCGATTAAGGGTCTGAACAGCGGATATTAGACAGCCTGATTAACCGTATCGCTGATGCGGCTTGCCCACGCTGCAGCTTCCAGTTCCATGGTGGTGAATTCACTGATGCCGAGAAAACCCAGCTCTGTCAGTATTGCTAAAACTCTTTCAAATTCACCTTTTTCATGGGCTTCAATCAATTGCAGTTGACGTCCCAGATAACCGCGCCGAGTCAGCAGGGCTTCGCTCATATCTTTTTGGATACTCAGTGTCTCGACCAGTTTGGGCATTTCTACCCCTAGCAAAGTATCCAATAAGGATAAAACACCGACCATAAAGGCGCGATCCTGGTGATTTTTATCATGCGGACGATCCGCGGTAGCGATAAACTCTAGTAGTTTGCCGCGTACGGCGGCTGTTTGCATGAGTGCATCGGACGAGCTACCGTCTTTTTGCTTGGCGGCATAGAGTAATATCTGTACCCAGCGTTGCAGTTGCTTGCGTCCGAGTATCATGATGGCGCGTTTGATGGAGTTAATCTTGCTCGGTAAACCGTTTGCAGCTGAATTGACTACGCGTAGAAGATTGTAGCTTAAGCCAGGTTGATACTTAAGTTCGTTCTCGATTTCAGTCACTTCGGTGTCTTTGACCACCAATAATAACAATTTCAATAGCGATAGCTTGGATGGATCAATCCGTTTGCCTGCGATGATTTCCGGTTTGGCAAAATAAAAACCTTGCAGCATGTGAAAATTTAAAGCGATACAGCGTCTGGCAGTTTCCAGGTTTTCAACTTTCTCCGCTAACAATAAAACCGGCCAGCGCTTTAATTCTTTCATGAGGCTGATTAATTCATTCTGGTTCAACGCATTAACGTTGATTTTAACCACATTGACCAATGGCATGAGGTAACGCAGTTGTTTGTTCAGTTGAACTACATTAGAAAGTGCTAATTGGTAGCCTTTCTGTTTTAAGAATGTGCAACGATTAATGATCTCTTCATTAATTTCCACGCTTCTTAAGATTTCAAGAACCACATGTTTTTTGGGAAGCATGCAAATGGCATCATGCATGAGTAACTTGGCGTCCACTTTGATAAAACCACGCCGCTTTCCGATCACATTTTCTATGCCCAATTGTCCGTAAGTATCAATAATGACATTTGCTGAAGCAGCAGAATTATTTGTCACTGTGACAGTACTCTGTTGATCGGCTCGAAATAAGAGTTCGAATGCGACTAAATTCTGTTTGCTGTCAAGAATCGGTAATCTGCCAAGATAAACTTCACTCATATTTTCTCCTCAATCCATCTTGCACGGTTTTGTTTATCGTCCAAGATTGATTTGACTTGAGATTTAGGAGGAATATCTGCGGAAATGAGATGTCAGTACATAGTGCAGTACCGGGTTTGATTGTTTATTGTGAGTGGATTGAAACTGCTGAATAATCGTCTTTTGAGCACAACGAGAAATTTATAGGGTTGTGCGGTCATTACGGCTATCGGGTGCCATATGCGCTCTTTCAAGGAGGAGTGTCTCGCCACGGAAGAATTTAGGTTCACGTATGCTCCACAATACCATCAGCGGAACACCGCAAAATAGCGTGACAACACCAATCAGGAACACCGCACCCACACCGGCTATCGATCCGCTGGAACCATAAGCAGGATCCATCATATTCCATGCTTGCAGGATACTCACCGCGATCAAAATAACGGCGGCGATTGTCGGTAGGATCACTTGCGATATTGCCGTGTGCCAATGATTAAATGCGGTGCGATGGAAGTAAAGTGCACAGGATAACGCCGCCACAGTGTAGTAGGTGCAGACCGCGATACTCACGCTTTGGATGGTATCTTTGACGATGGATTCGCTGATCAGGCTCAGCGTAATATAGATGATCAATGTCATCAGACCGATTGTCCAGGTTGCAAACTTCGGTGTTTGTGTGGCTTCATTGACTGAAGAAAATTTGCGTGGAAGTGCCCGATATGTCGCCATTGCCAGCGTGGCGCGCGCTGCCGGCATGATCGTCGACATAGTGGCCGAGAAGGCAGAGATTGCGATGATCAATGCGGCAATTAATGCGCCTTTGGCGCCGATGACATCTGTTGCCAGAGCTGTGATGATCGAGTCGATATTATCCTTGAACGTCAGGCTGGACTTGTCTTGCGCATCAATGCCAGCGTAGGCCAATGCAGCGGTGGAAAAAGCGACATAAGTAATTACCGTGATGATCATCGCAATGATTCCACTGCGTCCGGCCTGTTCCGCACTGCCATCTGTTTCCTCAGACATTGCCAGCGCTGCATCAAACCCCCAAAATATGAACAACGCGACAAGAAATCCATTGAGGAAGGCACTGAATGAAGAGATTGCAAACGGATTGAGCCATTCCAGTGAGAATGGCTCGGCAGTGCTCACGGCGTCTCCCTGCATGACGCGCATGAACAAAATCAATGCTAACCCGATAAGCCCACCGTATTGAATGATTGTCAGTATCACGGTGGTACGTGAAGATTCCTCAGCCCCGAGCGCGGTCAGGTAGGTAGTGCAGAGGATGAACAAGATGGCTACTCCAAAATGGAACCACGCAGGTGTCTCTGCTAAATTAAAGAGGATCGCCATTGCATTGACGATGATCTGGGTTGCAGTAACTCCCGCCAAAATGCTTGCCAATAACAGCGCCCAGCCGCCGAACCAGCCAAACCGCGGACCAATGGCTTTGGTGCCCCAAGTAAAAACTGTGCCGGAATCCGGAGCAGAGGTTGTTAGGTGTTTATAGGACAGGGCGATAAAGAACATTGGAATTACGGATAGAATAAACACAATCGGTAGTTGATAACCGCTTTCGGAAGCACCATAACCCAATGCACCGGTTAACGAATATGCCGGAGCAGTTGCCGCCAAGCCAATGGTGACCGCAGCCGATTTGGATACGGATCCTTTTTTCAATCCCTTGGCCTTTAGTCCGTGCATCACATTTTCTTCGTGCATCTGATACCTCATATTTTTCCGGGTTATAGGAAAAAGACCCCCGTTTCGAGCCGGAAATTAACAAAGATTACGCGTGAAGTCAAAAACGGCGTTACGTGATCGAACAACAGGATTATCTTTTGATTATTGTCAGCATACTGCTTGTTGTACTTTTGACCATGCATGGGATCTTTGGTACATTTCAAGGCTATTACCGTTAGCCGGTTTGAATAAAGGGGGGAGACAATGCAGCATAATTCGGGATTTCTACGATTAGTGGAGCAAGCGAAACAGCGGGTAAAAGAATGTACCGTAGCCGATGTACAGGAAAGGTTGGCGCAAGGGGAGCCATTTCATTTTATCGATGTGCGGGAAGATCATGAGTTTTGGATAGATCACGCGGCTGGTGCCCGTCATCTTGGGAAAGGCATTATCGAGCGTGATATTGAAACGATGATACCCGACAAACAAGCATCCATTGTGTTGTATTGCGGAGGAGGCTACCGTTCGGCTCTCGTAGCGGATACGTTACAGCAAATGGGCTATGCCAATGTGATTTCGATGGATGGTGGGATTAAAGCTTGGCGGGATGCCAATTTGCCGCTTGAGAAAGATAAGTCAATCTGACAACGTTGCATTAAACTATCGGTAGCTCATCGTTTTATCAGTTTCGCTGCGCTGGATCGAGAAGCATGATTTATCAATCCAGTAGGATTGGACCCTCCCGATCATTGAATCAACATCGACGCACAATATAAAAATCTCTTGTAATTTGAAATCTAATCGAGATTAGCAACGGGGATACTAAAAATCATGACACATATACACGATAAAATTCTGTCTGCCGGCACGCAAATCGGTGTCTACGAAATTAAAGATGCCGCAAAAATTAGCGCATTCGATATCACTTATCGCGCCTGGAATCACCATATGAAGGAACGGGTGAAAATACAGGAATATTTTCCTCACGATTTTGCCATTCGTAGCAGTAATGGCCTTGGCGTAGAGCCCAAGTCTCCGAGCGATAAAGAAAATTTTGAATATGGTTTGAGGGTATTTTTGGATCAAGCCGAGATACTCACGCAAATCGAACATCCTAATATTGTCGCGGCAGAGAATATCCTGCCATTCAATGGCACAGCTTATCTGATTATGGGTACCCGGGAAGGTACGCCGCTTTCCAAGCTGACGGAATCTCAGGCGGCATTTGCCGAAACAGAATTAAAATTTATTCTGACATCCATCCTGAATGCTTTGCAGAAAATACACGAACAACAAATAGTGCATGGCGGCATTCAACCGGCAACGATACTGATAGGTAAGGATGGTGAGCCGCTGCTGATCAATTTTGCCGCTGCACGATTGGCGATTGCGGCACGCACCCCGCAGCTCGCTGATGAATTAGCTACCGGTTATGCGCCGGTGGAACAATATGAATCTGCGAATGAACCTGGACCGGCAACCGATTTTTATGCGCTCGGCGCAACCATGTATGTTTGTATGACACACCATCAACCCGTTGCCGCGCAGAGCCGGATATTGGCTTTAAACCAAGGCGAACCCGATCCGATGACTTTGTCTGCTGAATTTACGGATACTGCCTATAGTGCGGAATTGCTGCAAGCAGTTCAGTGGATGCTGCAACCTGCATATAATGACCGTCCACAATCGGCAACAGAGATTTTGGCACTTCTGAAAGCAGCGGATACTAACGATTTGACAGGATCATCCATTTCCAAGCAAGCAGCCACAGAGGTTGACAATAGTCGCCCCGTTGCTAAAAATGTCCTATTGATCGGTGTCATGGCCGGGATTGTTGCATTGGTGACGATTGGATTGTGGTTTGATGAAAAACCGACAGATCTATTGGTGGATGACAAACCAAGTACAGTGGACAATCGGCCTTTATTCGAACGTAACCCCGGAAAACCGACAGCCATACCGGAAATAAAAGAAGATTTAGCCGTGGATTTATCTGTTGCTCAATTGAATGAAAGATCCGATCCGGTAAACTTATCAGTTACCGAACCAGAACTTAAAGATAAAGAATCTACCGAACCGGCATCTGACAATAATCATCAATTAGCAGTGCCTGATCAATCATTTCCTCAGTCTACGCAACAGAACTTGTCAGAAAAACCAACCGATGCGAAATTAATTAAGAAGCACTTGGCGGCGGCTGAAAGAGCCATAAAAGTAGGGCGTTTCACTACGCCGTTAAAAGATAATGCTCATAAATACTACCAGATAATACTGGCTATGGAGCCCAACAATGCGGAAGCGCGTGCCGGGCTGCAGAAAATAGTGGATCGGTATATTCAGTTTATAGGCAAGGCAAAGGCTGAAGGCAGACTTAATGATGCGAAGTTATATCTGCAAAGAGCGGAATCTGTTTTGCCAAACGATCCTGAACTGCAGCGCATTCGAACGGAATTGGCAGCGGCTAAATAAACTGCTTCACTGCAAGGCTCTTAGTAATAATTCAGCAACTGCGCCACCGGATGCCGGGTTTTGTCCACTGATAAGCCTTTTGTCTTCCACGGCAAATACCGCCCAAGGTTCAGCAGCTTTCTGATAAATCGCGCCTCGATCGACCAACTCGGTTTCCGTCAGGAAGGGTACGTGTTTGTCGAGCTCAGCAAGCTTTTCTTCTTCGTTTGAGAAGCCCGTGACTTTTTTCCCTTTGACAAGCAAAGTGCCATCGGATAACCGGATGTTTAAGAGACCCGCTGCGCCATGGCAGACAGATGACACATAACCACCATTCTCATAGATCTTGCGGCTGATGACTTGAAGTGCTTCGTTATCTGGAAAATCCCAAATGACGCCGTGGCCACCGGCAAAGTAAATGGCTGTGTAATCATCAGGATTGACTTGACTGGGTTTTAATGTCGAACCCAGGCGGTTCATGAATGCTTTTTCTTGGTACCAAGCCCAATCAGTATCATCCGCCATGGCAAGACTGTGAGGATCAATCGGTGTGTAGCCACCTTTCGGACTCACATAATCCACCTGATAGCCAGCCGCTTCCACTTTTTTTACGAAATGTACCGCTTCTCCCAGCCACAAGCCAGTTGCGCGATTCATATTAGGGTATTTTTCAACGCTGGTTAGTACGATGAGAATTTTTTTGTTCATGATTCGATTTTCCTTCCGGTTCGTAAATAAATAGCAGTGCTTGATAGATTCTATAAGATGTTGATTGATAATTTTTTTTGGAGCAAGAAGCAGTTGTTATTCAATTAATTTAGCCAATTTATATAATCTTGGCCACTGACTGAAATTCTTTCAGTATGCCAAACGAAAAGCGTATAGAAATACGGTGGAGCTATCTTAGCTGAAGCTGGGGATCGTATGGTTATAATTTAGATAGATATGCGGCTTTCGTAAAAGCTCCCATCAGCAGGCATTGAGAAATCAACATAGCATGTATCAAACAAATGCAATGCCGGTTTGCATGAGTCCCGTCAAATTGATATTCCCGGCATTAGCGCTACTGTCTGCGGCCAGTATCGCTAAGGTACCTGCTGACATTTCGCCGCTGTCAACCAGCTGAATGTAGGGAGATTTTTCGGTTTCTGAGGGGATATTTCCGAACAGATTGTTCCATAGTAGAGTCACCATTTCATCAGTGGTTTTTAATTCTCTCGCATTGAGCGCGAATTCACCCAATTGTTCATAGCTCAGGCCTGTGTCTGCTTCAGCCAAGCCAATGCCGACATATTCTTTGTTGTTGATAGTGGCAGCGCCGAATACAGCGCCCAGTAGTTTGGCAACTTCGCCGGCGTGACTATCCAGATCTAATGCCAGTTTGATGTTATCAAATTCCAGGCGTTCAACAGCTACCAGCGTATCCTGGTTATCGGGATTAGCGTTGTCAACGATGCTGTAACCATCGAGTGCTTTATGCAATACGTACTGATCGCGTTGTGATTTCACCTGAACGGTGTCAATTCCGGAACCGCCATCTAAAATATTACTGATGCTGTTTCCAATCAGAAAATCATCACCTTGATCGGTAATGGCATTCTCAATCATGGCACCGTCAGCAATCCACACATTCGGAACGGGCGAACCCAGGTTAACGCCATCGGATAGAACGTACACCGGCTGACCAATAAACGATGCAGCGGTTGGGTTCAAATCAATGCGGGTAGAAGCCTTGCCTGCATACTGAAGAGTGTCCGTGCCTCCCGCATCCCAGATGGTTTCATGGTAGGTATTTGATTCGTAATAGACGTAGGTGTCATTGCTGCTATGATAATTGTTGTTAGCACCGTAGAGATATTGTATGGCAGCGATATCCAGTACCATTGGTGTCGTGGGATGAAAGGAAAATTCATTGCCTTCATTGCCTTCCAGATCCGCATAGGTATAGCTCATGAGGGTATGTATGGTTTTATCCAAAGTGGCCGGAAGCGTTGCCGCTGCTGGGTCATCGGAGTTGAAGAACGGGTGTTTAAACCCTAACGTATGGCCGATTTCATGTAAGATTGTCTCAAAAGAAATAGTCCCCGGGTCCCATTCTTGGAAGTTGAGAAGACCTAACGTGTTAATCCAGATATCCCCTGACCGGACACTGAAACCGGGCAGATAAGACCAAGCCAATGTAAATTCATCCGGATCTCCACTGTACGCTACACGTATATCGCCTACTTCATTAGGTGTCTCCGTTATCTTTTTAAAGTTTAAATTGGCAACGTTGGCCCATTGTTGCAACGCCAGTTCAAAATTGTTTTGGTCTCTACTGGTCAGTGGTTTGGCCGCACTGTTCCACGGCTCACCATCATCGAATTGGGTACCATACCCCAGTCCAGGATCCATAGACCAAAAGAGTGGACTACTGCTGGCTGGAAAGCTGTAAGCGATCGTTGCGGTGGTCCAACGTAAATCTCCCAATAAGGAATCAATCCTATTGGCATTGGCTGGATTAATGTTAGTAACACTGCTTGAGATAAATGGAGTAGTCATTAAATAAATCTTGGTAGTCGATACATGGCGTGGTTTAAGCGCCGCATTAACCACAATCCGAATTTATGTTTCCATCATAATTCTTGATGATTTCACAATAATCATGATGGACTACATTACCCTACTTGTTAATAACAATACGCCTTATTTTGATGATTGAACAGCGTGTCTATTCGATGATCGCACGGTCTTTCAGGATCTTAGTGACTTGAGATATCGCTTTGAAAATTGATTTGATAGGTTGAGAGACTATCGTTCAATCGGAAAGTAGCGATATGAAAAATTTCACGAATAATCTCGATTACTTTTACAAAAATTGTTTATAGCTTGGATGGATGTTAAGGAAACGTTGAATAATTCGGCGGACGAGATGAAACACGAGGCGCACGGAACGCAGCAACCAGGACATATCAATAAGATAGGCGAGGGAGCGAGTACCGAGCATGCTCGTATAGTCAATTAATCAGCGTTCCCTAAGTTTAGACAATATAATATCGAGAAGAGGGGTGTTGTAGTGCCGTCGTTATTAGCAAAAGAAAAGAAACATTGTATGGTTCTTGATTGGGCATGCTTACCCTATGTTTTCTTCGTTACATTCGACTGAGAATCGATAGCCGGTTCCGCGCACAGTTTGCACAAGGTTTTCTTTGCCGACCGATTCAAGAATCTTGCGTAATCTACGAATATGGACATCAACGGTGCGATCCTCAATAAAAACATGATCACCCCAGACGCGATCCAGTAATTGCGCGCGCGTATGTACGCGTTCTTTATATGCCATCAGAAAATGTAAAAGGCGAAATTCCGTAGGTCCCAAAGCGACTTCCGTCGGCTTGGACGGTTCGTCACCGCCACAAACATGCACCCGGTGCGTGGTTGGATCAAGCTTTAACCCACCCAGCTCGATAATTTCATCCGACATTTCCGGTAATCGCCGGCGTAGTACAGCCTTGATCCGAGCAATTAATTCACGGGGGGAGAAAGGCTTGGTAATATAATCGTCCGCCCCAGACTCGAGTCCGGAGATTTTGTCATTTTCCTGGATACGGGCGGTGAGCATAATAATTGGAATGGTTTTGGTACGTTCCTCTCGCCGTAATTTGCGTGCAAATTCCAAACCGGTGATATCAGGTAGCATCCAATCCAGCAATACAAGATCAGGCAGAACGTTGTTGATCATTAGCCTTGCATGTTCCGCACTATCCGCACATAAAACCATATGGCCGGCTCTTTTCAAATTGATAGCAATCAATTCCTGGATTGCAGGTTCATCTTCAACGACAAGTATTGTGACAGCCATATTTATATTTAATGTAATTAAGAGTTGCTGAGATAATATAAATAAAGCATGACATTTTTATGACAATATCGTGAATGTCATATTTTATTAATCGCAGATTTTGTAACTTGTAGTTTTCCGCAGTTTTGCGACAGGAAATTGCAGGCTAAGATATTGAGATTCCCCCAGCTCCTTCGCTACCAAACCAATCGATTTCTCCGTTGCCACTTGTTTGATCGCTTGTTCCTTGAACTAGGCTATGTCCTGCTTCGGTGTCTTCTTTATCGTCTTACTCACATGTAACGTTAATTGTACGTCAACCTTGGAAGACTATTTTTCGGGGGAAGCTCAATTCGATGTGGTCGAATAGATCAGTGTTTCCTTAGGATCTGTAGTGATCACGTAACCACCATCGAAAATCGATGGAACATAATCCGAAGTGAAACCAATATTTCCAAACTCGAATGAGCCGTTCTTAACAAAATTGGTGGGGGCTCCGGTTACTGACAATGCATATAGCGCCAACAGTGAGAATGTGGTGATTGTTTGATAGGTATTCATTTTTACTCTCCTGTGCTTTATTATGTGTAAGTTTGTTAAATTCATAACAATAGCTACTAACTATATTATTCATGCATTGAAGCGATTTACTTTGACATGGATTAATTGAACAGCTGCCAAGTGAGAAAATTGGCTTTTTAAGCTTTTATCAGCGTCCACATACCAATGATGATAAATCCTGCGCCGGCGATATATTGCAGGTGTTTCGCACTGATATAGTCGGAAATGACGCTGCCCGCCAAGACACCAAGCGCTGAAGTTGCGACCAATGCCAATGACGCACCGATAAATATCGTCCATTTGCTAACTTCCTTGTCGGCGGCAAACAGCATGGTTGCCAATTGCGTTTTATCACCCAGTTCAGCAATAAATACCGTGGCAAAAACCGTCAATAGTATTCTGTAATCCATTTTTAATCCTGGAAATTAAAGTTGTTGTTGTGTACTTCGTGCGGCTCATTCAAAGAGTTAGCCATATAGCGTGTATCTTTTTGCGAGAAATTACCGCGTTGTTGTGAATAAATTGCCGAGTAAGGCGGGGTCGAAGTATCAGTTAGCGCAACAGAAAATTTGATTTGACCACAATTACCCTGATGGGAACTTTTCAACGTTGACTTACTCACAATTTTAGTGTGTTTTGTATGTTGATTGACATTCAAAAGTCCAATCATTGCCCAATGCCTTTATAATACCGGTAGCATTCAATCCAACAGATACCCGATTCGCTCGGTAGCTATCCAATTAAATCAAACAAATCAAATCTTAATACTTCTAAAAAATAGAATAAATACCTCTTGCCATGAATGATGAGAGGTTTCATCACTGGAAAGCTCATTTTATGATTCATATATCAAACAAAAAAGAAATTCGTTCGCATACTTCGCTGCGCGGTTGGGCCGCTTTGATGGTTGTTTTCGTTCATTTTCGATATTATTTGCATTCATCGATAGATCCCGATGAAATCACCCTTTATTTTTACAAAGGTTACCTCTGGGTTGACTTCTTCTTCATTCTCAGTGGATTCGTGATGGCCTATGTGTATAACATCGAACATCCCAGATGTTATAGCATGCGTGACACTTTGCATTATCTGATTGCCCGGATTGCCAGAATTTATCCCCTGCATTTCATTACATTGTTGGCAACAGTGCTTTTTTTTACGCTGCTAGCGCTGATCAATTGGGGATTGGGAAAAGAAGCCTGCTGCTTGTTCGACGACTCCTTGCGCACGCCCGAATCACTGGTCGCCAACCTGTTTCTGATTCACTCCTGGGGCATGTTTGACTGGGTCACCTGGAATTTCCCCTCGTGGTCGCTGAGTGCGGAATTTTTTTGCTATTTGCTCTTTGCTGCGCTTCTGACCATCAATGGCGATAACCGCAAGCTGGCTTTAGTGGTGTTGTCATGCATTGCAGTGCTTTTCTATTGTTTATGTATGGCGACGGATAACGATGTCAACGACAACTTTCGTTTGTCCACCATCCGCGCCGCGTCCGCTTTCACGATCGGCATGTTGCTGTTCTTAGCACGTAACGCGGTTTCTACTTTGTCAGATAGATGCCTGACGTGTATTCAGATTGTTGCCTCCATTGCACTTTTCCTTTCACTCCACTTTGGTGTAACCGATGTTCTGGTGATTGGCTTGATGGCCTTGATCGTATTAGTCACCTGGGAAGATCGCGGCTATTTATGCACTTGCCTCGATACGCGCGGCCTACACACGATTGGGGTATTGTCATTTTCTATTTATATGTGGCATTACCTGGTCCAGTTTATTGCAAAACAAGACTGGGAAAGCATCACCGGGCTGCCAGTGGAAAGCAGTGTAGCGGGATCAATGCTATTTGTGGCTGGTATGGTCGGTTCGGCTATTTCGATCGCGATCTGGAGTTACCGACACTTGGAAATGCCCACGCGCAAATGGATTAGCTTACGATTGAATGGCTTGCTTGAGGCCAAGTATCCGCCAAACTGGCAGCCGATATTGGTACCTAGTGAAAGAAAAAGATAAACAGATCTTCTCGGTAATTTACCAAATCGCTAAGATTCTTCCTGATTGCCAAGAATCATCATGAGTTTTAAGAGTTGTTCTGCGACGAATGGTGTCTAATGGCGCATAAAGTGAGCCCATGGTTATTTCCTACAGTCATGTTTTACGCTTGGAATATCATCGTCAGATGCCCATTCATTATTTGGCAGCAACAACTCCTGCATTCTGATTCACATAATGAATGAGGTATGCTGATTTTCAAGGAGTCCGACGTTTCATAAAATGAAGACTTGAAATGGAGGATGAAGATGGAATTACCCCACATACAATATAGTCAGGAATCTAGGAAGGAATCAATTATTGTTTTTCAAAGAAAGTGGATTGACTCTGGTAAAAACGGCAAAACAACTGTCGTTACCCAAGGGGACACTAAGAAACGGGGTTTATGCTGACAAACGAGGAGAACTCGCTACAATAGGCAAGCTCAGAAGCCGCTGACTGAACTTGAGTTAGCGGGCGTTTCACCGAAGGACAAGTGATCATTTCATTATGATATTCTATTTGTGCAGGGAAACATTTATTTCAAAAACGAATTGGAGGATCTTTAACATGAAACACTATATGAAACAGCTGATCATGTCTGTTTGTACATTTTTGCTACTTGGCAACATGCATTTTGCTGCGGCGGATACCGCCAGTGATACTGAAATTTTGCTGAATTGGGCTGAAAATACTTATCCAGAGTATTTTCCAACGCATCAGAACACACAGAATATTGATCCTTGGATATTCAGATTTTATCCTGAAACAGGGATTTATGCCGGTGTGAACAAGACCGACAATAACGTCTATGTGTTGGGAGGACCATGGGGAGATACGCCGACAGTAATCGATACACTGCCTAATTTGATGACGCTTGCAAACGCCGGCAACAGTAGCATTCCTGCTTGTAATACCGCGAATGCACCGGCTGGCTTGGTTTATACGCAGAGCGGCAATGTCGTCAATGTCACCACCAACGGGCAATGTATTCAGCTGCCCACCAGCAACAACGTGTGTCAGGCACCCCAGCAAACGACAGCAACCGGAATTTCCGTATTGACCAGCAACACGCTGATCTCATCCGAGTTCAGAGGATTTTCCATTGATATCCCCAACATTCCTAATCCATTCCAGTCTCTTGCTGATAATTTTTCCAACAGCAAGCATTGCACCATCAATGTCCCTGCTGAAGGAGCCAACCTGATTATCAACGCCGATGTCTGCTATGACATGACTGCACAATTTAGCGAATTTGAAAATATCCCTGGCATTACGATTACTCCGCCGATTACCATGGCGAGGAAAGATACCACAACCAACCAGAGCGTATCTGATTGTTTTGCTACCGATGCGGATACCATTTTCGATGCATTCACTAACGAATTCTGGATCAAGCAGAATGGCACTTTTGTGAAGCAATAGTCATTAATTGTAAGGGTTCGATCCCCCGCCCCAAGGGGCGGGGGGTATATGTTCTACTGCATCTTTTGCAGCTTTCTTAACTGCATCGGTATTTTCATTCTCACCTTCTTTAATCGGGTCGGTTAAGCACTGAATACCCTCGATCAGGGACAGGGAGCATGCTCTCCAGTGATAATTCGAATGAATGGCCGCCATCGAAGCAATTCACCATCAGCGATTGAATGCCTTGTGAAACGTGGGTGCCTGTCTATTGAGGTCTCTATGGAAATATCAGAAGAATTTAATTCAGTGTGAGGAAAGTCACAGTAAAGTTTCCTCAATGTATGTTTATATCTGGATGTGAAAACGATCAGGTGTGCAGAAAGATTTTTAACTGCAGGATGGATGGTAATAATTTTCACGACATGGAAAGGACATGCATTTTTTAATATCCATGTGATCGGAAAATCCAATAACTATTTCGAGGAGGTACCTTCAAATGACTACAGCGACAAGTGAATTACGTTTCTGGTGTGATATGAGTATGGAATGTATCCGCAGAGACCATACAGCAGCATTGAGCTCTGGGGATCAGAGAGGCCCATTTTTAACTGCGCGTGCAGTTGCTATGGCATTGGCAGCACTTAACGATGCGACGGCACATGCTTCGGGTCGTTCAACATTATTGAACATCCCTGCTCCACCAGGGCTACCAGGAGTCGGCGCGGCACAAGCTAAAGTTGCTGGCGCAGCTGCTTGCGCGCAAGTTCTCAGATTGCGATATCCCAATCAGGCACATCTTTTGGAACCGGCATGGCTGCGCTGGCTCGATTATTTTAACTTGGGACCAGCCGGTAGTTCGGCTGAAACGACGGGGCGCGCTTTTGGCATATTGGTTCATCAAAAAGGCATGAACGATCCGGTGAATGCTGCTGCCGATCAATATACGCCCACTGGCGCACCATACGATCATCGGGTGCCGCCGAACGATCCTATGCAAGGCTATGCCGGTGGGCATTGGGGTAGGTCAACGCCATTACTGGCTACCAGAGTCACGGGTTTCCCGCCTCCACCGGGACGTGTATCTGCGACACAGGTGGATTCGACGGCACATTTTGCAGCTGATTTCGCGCAAGTCTTCAACAAAGGCGGAGCTAACAGGATGCCGGGTTCTCGTACCCTACCGGAAGAGATCACCGGCATCGCCTGGGGTTATGACGGCCCCATGGAGATTGGAACACCGCCTCGACTATACCTGCAAGTTGTACTGACAGTGCTCGATTTGATCGAAGCGCAGAATCCCGGTTCTCTCACTTGGGAAGATGAATTGGCGATTTTGGCGGGTATTGGTATTGCGATGGCAGATGCCGGAATAGACGCATGGCACTACAAGTATGCGCCAACCCATATGATGTGGCGTCCAGCTGTCGGTATTCGTAATGCAGTAGCTGGAAACGGTGTGGCCGATCCGGATTGGAAGCCACTCGGTCGTCCGGACACAAATAGTACTGGGACCAATAAGACGCCAAATTTCCCGGCATATCCATCGGGTCACGCAACATTTGGTGCGGCGGCATTTCAACTACTGAGGCTTTTTCTGGTTGAGAAGGGTGTGGCAACCTTTGATGGAAATGGCGTTGATAATGTGCGTTTTGATTTTGTATCGGACGAATTTAATGGCCGCAATAAAGACCCCATAACGATGCAGCCGCGGGAATATATAACGCTTGGCTGTGATAGTCTGTGGCGGGCGATCAAAGATAACTCAGTGAGTCGCTTATATTTGGGTGTTCACTGGCAGTTCGATGGTATTACGAAACGTAATGCTGGGGGAACGGATGATGAATTTGGCATTCCCGATTTTCCGAGTGAATTAGGCAAGACTGGCGGTGTTTGGTTAGGCGCGCAAATTGCTAATGAAATTGCACGTAAACTCGGCGTTAGCGAAGCCACGATCTCAGCTTCAAAAATATTGTGATCCCAGGTTTTTGTGGTTCGTTAGCGAACCACAAAAACCGTCAAGAAATTTGAAGTCAGTCGCCGTTTTTTCAATCAAATCGATCCATTCAAATAGTCATGTTGTCGATAAGTTACAACGTTGTAACGGAATCTATCACAATTCTTACCTGATGAACGTCAGATACAGTAGCACTGTGAATCAGCGTGTGCGCCTTTTGTTAGCCCCAGTGCCGAGGGTACCCGGGAGTCTACAACCTCTTGCTTATAAGCCGTTCGGTTAATCGGATTGTTATGTGCGGGATACTGAGAGGAGAATATTGAATTTTCTCTATTGTCGTTATCTTTGGAAAAGATTATTCTAGAATATGATATAAGATCAAGATTAATGGAAGTGGGGTATGATTTTCTGATTAAAATTTATGCAGCAAAATTATTTTGGCCTTAGTTTAAAGCATGGAAATTTTCAGTAAGAATATAATATGATTGCTAATCAGTAAGTTGTTTTTAATTGATGGTGCCCAGAAGAGGACTCGAACCTCCACACCCGAAGGCACATGGACCTGAACCATGCGCGTCTACCAATTCCGCCATCTGGGCAATACAGCAGCCTGACTAGGCTGCGAAAGAACGCGTAATTCTATAGGAAACCACTGTTTTGTCAAATCAGAAGAAGCAAAAGCTGCGTAGTTTGGATCCTTACCTTGAGCGTGAAAAAACACGTTATGCACATCCATTGCCAAGCCGGGAATACATTTTGCAGCTATTGAAACAGCAAGGAATCCCGACGGATGAACATGCATTACAGAAAATGTTGTCTATTACTAAAAAAGAGGAAGAACTCTTTAATCGCCGTTTGACAGCGATGATTCGCGAAGGTCAGATTTTTCGCAACCGCAAAGGCGATATTTGCGTGATGGAGAAATTGGATCTGATTAAAGGCACAGTTCAAGGTCATGCAGACGAGTTTGGTTTTCTAATCCCTGATGACGGCAGTGCGGATTTGTATCTGAGTGCCAAAGAAATGCACAAGGCGTTGCATGGCGACCGGGTTTTAGTGCGCGAAATCGGATTGGACCGGCGAGGGCGCCGGGAAGCCGTCATTGTGGAAGTGCTGGAATATACCAATACGCAATTGGTGGGTCGATTACATATCGATCATGGCATTTTGTTTGTGGTGGCCGAGAACAAACGTATCAGTCAGGATATTCTGATCGCCAAGGAACACTCGTTAAAAGCCAAGGCAGGCCAGGTTGTGATGGTGGAAATTATTCAGCAACCGAGCAAGCAGGCTCAGCCAATCGGTAAGATCATTGAGATTTTGGGCGATTACACGGCTTCCGGGATGGAGATTGAGATAGCTTTACGCAAACATGATCTGCCTCATGTGTTCGCCCCCGAGATTGAGAAACTTTCAGCCAAATTTCCCAAGAATGTATTAAAAAAAGAGCTGGCGGGACGCAAAGATATTTGTCACTTACCGCTGGTGACCATTGACGGCGAGACGGCGCGTGATTTCGATGACGCGGTTTATTGCGAAGAGGATGGTAAAGGATACCGGCTCTATGTGGCGATCGCGGATGTCAGTCACTATGTCAAACCGCATGATGCCATCGATCAGGAAGCGTTGAATCGGGGCAATTCGGTTTATTTCCCACGCCGCGTGATTCCGATGTTGCCCGAGGTTTTGTCGAACGAATTGTGTTCGCTCAATCCGGATAAAAAACGCCTCTGCATGGTGTGTGAAATACAGTTTCAAGCGAATGGCGAGATGCTGGATTATTCGTTTTATTCCGCTGTCATGCTGTCACATGCCCGTCTGACTTACACCAAGGTAGCGGCCATGCTGGCTAATCCGAAAGGAGCGGAAGCCAAAGAGCACGTAAAGCTGTTACCGTACTTGCAGCTTATCTATAAGTTGTTTAAAGCATTACTGAAAGCGCGCAAGAAACGCGGTGCGATTGATTTTGAAACCACTGAAACGCAGATGTTTTTTAATGATCAGGGAAAGATCGACAAGATTGAACCGGTACAACGCACGGAAGCACATCGTTTGATTGAGGAATGCATGTTGGCAGCTAATGTATGCGCCGCAGATTTTCTGCAAAAACATCATCAAATGACGCTTTATCGCATCCATGAAGATCCAAAGCCTGAAAAGATTGAAGCGCTGCGCAACTTTCTCAAGGAATTCGGTATTCAGTTGAGTGGCAAAGATAGACCCAGCGCCAAAGATTATGCCCAAACATTGCTGAAGATAAAAGACAGACCGGATGTGCAATTACTGCAAACGGTCATGTTGAGGTCTTTGCAACAGGCTGTTTACAGCCCGGACCTCGCCGGACATTTCGGACTTGCTTATGATTCCTACACCCACTTCACCTCCCCGATTCGCCGTTATCCCGATCTACTGATCCATCGTGCGATTAAAGCGGTATTGGATGAAAAAACATATCAACCCGGAGACTGGCACGAATTGGGCAAACATTGCTCAATGACCGAGCGTCGCGCTGATGACGCAACACGTGATGTGGAATCATGGCTTAAGTGTTTCTATATGCAGGATAAGATCGGTGAATGTTTCGACGGTGTGATCAGCAGTGTGACGGGTTTTGGTTTGTTTGTGGCTTTGGATAACGTGTATGTGGAAGGGCTGGTGCATATTTCAGAGCTGCCGAGCGATTATTTTCATTTCGATGCCATCAAACATATGTTGTTGGGTGAGCGTAGCGGCAAGCAATATCGTCTCGGCGACCGATTACAAGTCAAATTGGTTCGCGTTGATCTGGAAACCAGCAAAATCGATTTTGTATTGGCTGAACCGGAAAAAAAGCCTGGTCGACTCAAAGCAACGGCTTCATCCAAAAGCAAGAAATCGCGCTAGTATCTAACAGGTCGTTTAAAAAAGTTTTCGAGGAAGTCGGTACAAGGCAAAAACAGGCGAAAAAGCGCAGCTTATGCGTGATAAATGAGCATTTTGAGCCTGTTTTTAACACAGTGGCGGCAACACAGATAGTTTCTCAACGGCCTGCTAAATTGTTTTACAATACCCGGTTATAAGCAATGGTTTGTAATGGGTGGGGAAATCAGAGTTCAGCGGTAGCACGCTGCTTTTTTTCATGGAATATTCCTCATGCCGAGCAATGCTAGGTAAAGTTTTCAGATTGGTTAACAAAGAATTATGTCCAGCACTCGCCTTATCTTTGGTTTTCATGCGGTTACCAGCCGTTTGCGGCAGAATCCGGATAGCATCAAAGAGATATTTATCGATGCTGTGCGGGATGATCAGCGCGCGCGCAGCTTGATCAAGCTTGCTGAAACCCGGAGAATCCATTTGATTACCTGCGAAGGATCAAGACTCACCAGCATGACGGGTAACAATCGTCACCAAGGCGTAGTGGCGAATATCGATATTACACGCAGTTATGTCGACATCAACGATGTTCTGGATACTTTGACTGAGCCTGCGCGATTGCTGGTATTGGATGGCATTCAGGATCCGCACAACTTGGGTGCCTGTTTGCGTGTCGCGGATGCTTTCGCGGTGCATGCAGTGATTGCGCCCAAAGACCGGGCGGTAGGGTTGACCGCAGCGGTTTATAAAGTTTCCAGCGGCGCCGCGGATACCGTGCCTTATATCGCGGTGACCAATTTGGCACGCACGTTAAAGCAATTAAAGGAACAGGGAATCTGGATTATCGGTACCGCGGAGAATGCAGACTACGATCTGACTCATTTGCAAATTAAAGGGCCGGTTGCCTGGGTGTTGGGTTCCGAAGAGAAAGGGCTGCGGCGTTTAACGCGTGAAACGTGCGATCAGCTGGTACGTATTCCAATGCTGGGTAGTGTCGAGAGTTTGAATGTCGCTGTCAGTGCGGGAATTTGTCTTTTTGAAACGCATCGTCAGCAAGCGATGGCTTGATTCGATGAAAACAATCTCAGTCATGCTGTATTACTCAATTCAATCAATTATTAATACCACCTATTCTCAGCCATGATCTTATCCGCCCCTCCCGATTTTAAAACACATTTTGCCGAACTTTTTCATCAGGCAGCGAGTAGTATCACCACGCTGGATGTCGCTATCCGTATAGAATTGGCGCGCACTAAGCAAGCCAGTCACGGGGATTACTCATGCAATCTTGCTATGCAACTGGCCAAGTCATTACATAGAAATCCACGTGAAGTCGCGCAGTTATTGATCGATAACATGCCTGCCTCACCGTATGTCGAGAAGATTGAAGTGGCGGGCGCGGGGTTTATCAATTTGTTTCTGAAGAATTCCGTCAAGCAACACTATTTGCATTATGTTTTACAAAACAAGGATGCGTTTGGTAACAGTGACTTTGGTCAGGGGAAAAAGATTCAGGTGGAATTTGTGTCAGCCAACCCAACCGGACCATTGCATGTCGGTCATGGCCGTGGAGCGGCGATCGGCGCCAGTCTATCCAATATACTGGCTGCAGCGGGTTTTAATGTATCCCGGGAATTCTATGTGAACGATGCGGGACGACAGATGGATATCCTGACGCTTTCGACTTGGTTGCGCTATCTGGAGTTTAATCATGTTCATATTCCTTTCCCGGCGAATGCTTATCAAGGGGAGTATGTCAAAACCATGGCGCAATTGATATTCCAAGCACATGCCGAACGTTATGTGCATCAGCCTGATTTGTTGCTGGACGGTTTGCCGGCGGATTCGCATGAAACAGCGATAAATACCGACGAGCTGCTGGATCAATTAATCGCCAATGCAAAAAAAATACTCGGTCAGGATTATGCGTACATTCATAATTTCGTCTTGACAGAGCAGCTGGGAGACTGCCGTAATGATTTGATGGAATTCGGCGTAGAGTTCGATACCTGGTTCTCGGAACAGTCGCTGTTTGATAACGGACTTGTTGCGCATACCATCCAATTGCTGGAGAAAAAACATTACTTGTATCAGCAAGACGGCGCTACCTGGTTTCGCTCAACCGATTTTGGTGACGAAAAAGATCGTGTCGTCAAAAGAGAAAATGGGCAATTTACCTACTTTGCTTCAGATATCGCCTACCATCTGAATAAATTTGAGCGTGGTTTCGATCAAGTCATCAATATTTGGGGTGCAGATCATCATGGTTATATTGCGCGAGTGAAAGGCGCTTTACAGGCGCTGGAATTGGATCCGGAGAAACTGCAGATTGCCCTGGTGCAATTTGCGGTTCTCTACCGCGATGGTAAAAAAGCACCGATGTCCACTCGTTCCGGAGAGTTTGTCACGTTGCGGGAATTACGCCAGGAAGTTGGCAAGGATGCGGCACGGTTTTTTTATGTGATGCGTAAAAGCGATCAACATTTGGATTTTGATTTGGATCTGGCCAAATCGCAAAGCAATGACAATCCGGTTTATTATGTACAGTACGCGCATGCCCGTGTGTGTAGCGTATTGGCACAATGGGATGGCGATATGGACGATCTGACTGAAGCCAATATGGATGCATTATCCAGTCCTGCTGAATTGGCTTTATTGCAAAAATTGATCGATTTTCCAGATACTGTGGAAATGGCTGCCAAAGAATTCTCGCCGCACCTGATTGCTTTCTACCTTAAAGAATTGGCCGGTGAATTTCATAGTTACTATAATTCGACACGTTTTCTGGTGCCTGAAATTCCGCTGCTGCACGCCCGGTTGGTGCTCATTGCATCCATTCGCCAGATATTGAATAATGGTCTTAGGTTACTGGGTGTGAATGCACCTGATAAAATGTGATTGAATTAACACAGAAGGACGTTCATGAGTCGAGATTATAAAGCCCGAAAATCTTCAAAATCCGAGAATGAAAAAGGTGGCTCAGCATTTTTTGGGGGATTCGTTGGCTATGCACTAGGCTTGGTCAGTGCAATTGGCATATGGTTATATCTGAACTATGCGCCCAGTCCTTTTTTACCCACTGAGAAAGTTGCGGATTCATCCGCGAAAAGCGAAACTCGTCCAGCGTCCGAACAACCTAAAACACCAGCAAAGCCGGCTCAGGAAGAGCCATTAAGTGCAGTCGAAGAAAAACCCCGGTTTGATTTTTATAAGATACTTCCCGGCATTGATGAACCGGAGATTGACCAAGCCAGTAGAAAAGTGGATGAGCGACCCGTTCAACCGCCTGTTTCCGCGAAAATCCCGGAAAGTAGCCAAAAGTCGGTTGAAATCGTGCGCCAACCCGTGCCCTATCCAAACATCAGTTCGATTGAAACTCCACGGCAAGCTGCTGCAATTCAACCACGCAGTATTCCCGCAGAACCGATACAACAGCCCGTAACACCTCAGATCAAGAGTCCCCCTGCGAAAGAAAAATTTTTTCTCCAAGCCGGATCATTCAGGAAAAATGATGATGCAGAGAACCTGAAAGCCAGGCTTGCACTACTCGGAATATTGGCATCTGTACAACCTATTGATTTGGAAGAGAAAGGAACTTGGTATAGAGTGCGCGTTGGTCCTTTTGCTAAAAAAGAAGATGTGGATGAAACAAGTGCTTCGTTAAAAGAAAACGGGATAGTCGCTCAATTTATTAAAACACAATAAATATTAAATGGAATCAAGTTGCTAATCAGATGACTTTTTGGGGAGTAAAAATGAATCAACGTAAATTTCTTGTAGTTTTCTGCTTATTGCTGAGTTTTGGTTTGATCAATAGTTCGAATGCGCGCGCGGATATCGTGGCAGGTAAAGATTACACGGTTTTGACTAACCCGCAGCCGACACAAGATAGCGGCAGAATTGAGGTTTTGGAGTTTTTCTGGTACGGCTGTCCGCATTGCTATAGCTTGCATCCGCATATCAAAACTTGGTTGATGAATGTGCCCGGTGATGTCGATTTCCGCTATGTGCCTGCGATTTTCCGCCCCAACTGGGTATCGGGGGCGAAAATATTTTATACCATAGAAGCTATCGGGGTAACCGATACCTTGCACGATAAAGTTTATGATGCCATGCATCGTGACAAAATTGATTTAAATAATGAATCGATTTTGTTTGATTGGATCGAAAAACAGGGTATCGACAGGAAAAAATTTGAGAGTACTTACAGTTCATTTGCAGTACAGAATCAGGTGGCACGGTCAACGCAAATGTCCCGTCAGTATCAACTGACGGGTGTTCCTGCACTGGTTGTTAATGGCAAGTATCTTACCAGCGGTAGCATGGGTGGCACACCGCAAGATACGATTAGAACCCTGGAAGCACTGATTGAGAAAGCGCGTAAAGAAAAATAAAACGCAATGGCGATCAATAAGATAATTTTTGGTGCAGGTTGTTTTTGGGGTGTGGAAGCGGCTTTTCGTTGTATCAAAGGTGTTACTGACGTCACCTGCGGCTATTCCGGCGGACAGTCTGACAATCCAACTTATGAGGCAGTTTGTAGCAATACCACCGGTCATATTGAAGTCGTTTTGGTGGAATATGATACCGCAGAGGTAGCCCTTGAAACACTCCTGGATCATTTCTGGTACTGCCATAATCCTACGACTCCGGACCGGCAAGGACCGGATATCGGAACACAATATCGCTCGATTATTTTTTTCTTTACACCAGAGCAAGAATCGATCGCCCAAGAATCCAGAAATGGAGTACAAAATAGTGGCCGTTGGCAAGATCCAGTGATAACAAAAATTCTACCGGTTACTCAATTTTACGTTGCTGAAGAATATCACCAGAACTATTTCAAAAAGCACGGTATTCATTAATTGCTGTTAATTAATAGTTAGCCGTGCCGATGATAAGGTCTTTGCAGTACTTGTAAGTAATTCTTTCTTTGAAGAGAAATACAAAAATTATTGTTTTGTTAACAAACAAAATAAAAAGAATTTCTTGCGTTATTCTGCTACTTATTTCCTTACTATGGCTATGGGACTATTTTATAAAAAGAATGCATCAGAGATTGATGATATTTCGGTAACCGGAGAAAAAACGGCAATCTCTACAAAAGATAAGCTATTAAAAGCGATTCATGATGATTCCGGCCTTCCGTCACTGGGTAGCTCGATATCATATATTATTCAATTATCCTCATCGGAAGATGAATCGATACGGCAACTGTCGCATTTTATATTATCCGATGTTTCGTTGACTCAAAAAATTCTGTGTTTATCCAATTCCATAACTTTCCGCACCAGCTCTACGCAAGTCATTACCAGTATTACTAAGGCAATTTTTCTGCTTGGTTTCGATACTGTCAAGACTTGCGCGTTAGCCATACTTTTGGTTGATGGTATGATGTCCGGCAAACGTGCGGAATATGTACGTGCAGAGTTGATCCATGCTTTAGCTGCCAGCATGTTGGGCCGGGAACTCGCTAAGCATAGTCAATTTAAGGACAGTGAAGAAATTGCGGTAGCTGCTTTATTTAAAAATATTGGTCGTTTACTGCTCGCGGCACATGTTTACGATAAATATGAAGAATTAATGGCTCTAATCGAACAAGATGCACACACTTCAGAACAAGCATCCATAAAAGTATTGGATTTTAGTCTGAATGATTTTACAGAGGCGGTACTGGAAAATTGGAATATTCCTGCTAGTATTATCCAGGCAATTAAGACTAAACCGTCTTGCGCATTGAGTTCTCCCAAAAATAAACAGGAATGGATGCGGCAAGCAGCAGAATTCAGCGAGAAAGCAGTGCCGCTTATTATAAAAGCAAATGAAGCAGAGAGTTCAGCGCTTGAAGATGAGCTACTCGCTCGCTTTGGCAAAGCGCTTTGTTTGGATAGATCTAAACTGAATCAGTTGATTAAAGGTGCTACAGAAGAAGCTTCTGCGTTGCAGAATCTATTGCCGACGGATAAAAAGAGCAAAATCAGCGCAGATATGAAAGATGCGGCCTCTAACTTCGAGGTTAAAGAAGATATGCTGACGGAGCTTGTGCTTGCAGAGGTTGAAATGGACGAGATTCAGATTGATCAGCGTTATGCAAGTGGCAAACCCTATAATGCATCGGCACTATTATTGTCAGCAGTTCAAGATGTCACAGAAATGATGACCGCCAACAATTACAAGCTCAGTGAATTAATCGTGTTGATCTTAGAGCATTTTTATCATAGCTTGGGTTTTCGCTTTGCCACGCTTTGTTTGAAAGATACACAAAAGAATCAATATCGGGCGCGTAGTTCGGTAGGTAAAAATAGTTCTGAATATCAGAAAGCTTTTTGTTTTCCAGCGACACTATCAACAGATCTGTTTTATCTTGCCATGGAAAGAGATACCGATTTATTCATTTTAAATGCATTAACTCCCAAAGTGCGTGAGTTATTGCCACAATGGCACCAGGATTTGTTGCCTGATACGCGCAGTTTTATCGTACTTCCTTTGGTTTTTAATAAAAATCCTGTCGGTTTTGTCTACGCTGATCGCCGATTAGAGTCACCGGAAGGCACGACATCGGAAGAGACAAGATTAATTAAAATATTAAAAAGACAGGTATTGACAGTTTTAAACGCAAAGTAAACACTGAGCATATGTTTATTATATGACAGGTATAAAATGACTAAAACGGTAGGTTGCTTATTTGTTATCAGCGCGCCCTCCGGTGCCGGAAAAACCAGTCTGGTCAAAGCATTGGTTCACTCAGATCTCGATCTTAGTCTATCGATTTCGCATACTACTCGTCCGCCGCGTTCTGAAGAAGTGAATGGGCGGGACTATCATTTTGTGAATAAGGATACTTTTCAGAAAATGTTAGTCAATGGAGAGTTTCTGGAGAATGCCGAGGTTTATGGCAACTACTATGGCACATCACAAAAATGGATAAACGAAGCGGTTGCACACGGACAGGATATCCTGCTTGAAATAGACTGCCAGGGAGCAAAACAGGTACGTCAGATTTTTCCTCAATCCGTTGGAATCTTTATTCTTCCTCCATCGGCTGATGCATTGGCAACACGATTAAAAACGAGAGCGCAAGATAATTCGGCAGTCATTCAGATGAGACTCGCCGCAGCGCGTGAAGAAATCAGTCATGTCGGCGAGTTTGATTATGTTATTATCAACAATAGGCTGGAAGATGCGTTGAATGAGCTGATCTGTGTCATCAAGGCCGAACGCTTAAAAAGAGATCGGCAACTGATGAGATTTCATTCGTTAATCGCGCAGTTATCATAATCAGCTCGAATGATGAGTAGCGTTATTTGTTAGCGCTTTATTGTAAATTCTTTTTGTTCATTTCTAAATATCCGAGGCAAATACCCATGGCACGAATTACTGTTGATGATTGTTTAAAAAGAATCCCTAATCGATTTGACATGACTTTGGTTGCCACAACGCGAGCCAGACAACTGGCTATCGGTTCAGCACCGATGGTGGATCCTGTACGCGACAAACCGACTGTTGTCGCTTTACGTGAACTGGCGCAGGGCAAAGTAGGTTTGGATATTCTCAATCCGAAAAATATGTAAGGCGTATCATATTTTTAATGGACAAATTTGTCGTCGATCAATGTAAGGCACTATTATTCAATATTAATAACCCAGTAGTAGAATTAAGCAAAAATTACTTTCTTTCACTCCCAGTAAATCCAGGCATATAATCACATCAAGGATCGGTTTGAGGCGTTTAGAGATCATCGTATCTCAAACAAATTCACGATCGGCAAGCTTGTCATTTTGAATAACAACTTACTGCATGACCGATAGGTCATCAAAGTCTATGGCTGAAGCGGAATCTCTATTTTCTGAAACATCTCAATATCTGAAGCCAGAGGATGTGACGCAACTCAGAAATGCTTATTCATTTGGTCAAGGCGCCCATTCCGGGCAATTCCGCAAATCCGGCGAACCTTACATCTCGCATCCTGTCGCGGTAGCCAGGATTCTTGGTAAGCTACATCTGGATGCACCTACGCTGACAGCGGCTTTATTGCATGATGTCGTGGAGGATACGGATATCTCCAGAGCTGAAATCAGCGAAAGATTTGGTGAGCCCGTGGCAGAGCTGGTGGATGGTGTTTCCAAACTCACTAAAATTGAGTTCCAAACACAAGAGGAAGCACAGGCTGAGAATTTTCGTAAAATGCTGCTGGCAATGGCGCGCGATGTGCGTGTCATACTCATCAAACTGGCTGACCGGTTGCATAATATGCAGACGCTTGAAGTCATGCACCCCGCAAAACAGCGTCGCATTGCCCGTGAAACACTGGAAATTTATGCACCCATCGCGCATCGCTTAGGACTCAACAATATCTATCAGGAATTACAGGAACTGGGTTTTCGGTATTTCTATCCCTTGCGCTATAAAGTACTGGTGAAAGCGACCAAAGCAGCGCGTGGCAATCGTCGCGAAGTCGTTGGAAAGATTCTTGAAGCCATTAATCTTAAATTAAAAGAAGTAAAACTAAACGCCGAAGTGACCGGACGTGAAAAACATCTGTATAGTATTTATACCAAGATGGTGGACAAGCATCTGTCATTTTCAGAAGTGCTGGATATTTATGGTTTCCGCGTTATCGTCAAAGATATTTCCTCATGCTATGTCGCATTGGGGATGCTGCACAGTCTATACAAACCCATCCCAGGTAAATTCAAAGACTATATTGCCATTCCAAAAAACAATGGCTACCAATCGTTACACAGCACTTTGCTGGGGCCATTCGGCATACCGATAGAAATGCAGATTCGTACTGCTGAAATGCACCGGATTGCTGAAAACGGTGTCGCTTCACATTGGCTTTATAAAAGCTCAGATGCCGATCTCAATGATTTGCATATGAAAACCAGTCAATGGCTGCAAAGCCTGCTGGAAGCACTCAGCGGCTCTACCGATTCGCTGGAATTTCTAGAGCATCTTAAAATTGATTTGTTTCCCGGCGATGTGTATGTGTTCACGCCGCAGGGAAAAATTCTGACGCTTCCCAGAGGATCGACCGCTGTCGACTTTGCCTACGCAGTACATTCCGATGTGGGCAACTGCTGTGTGGCGGTTAAGATTAACGGTGAGAATGCACCGCTACGCACCGTACTGAAAACGGGTGAGCGAGTGGAAATCGTTACCGCACCTTATGCCAAGCCCAATCCTTCCTGGCTTAGTTATGTGGCGACAGGGAGAGCGCGTTCACATATCCGCCATTTCCTTAAAAACATCCAATACGATGAATCGGTCAAATTGGGTGAGCGCATGCTGAATCAAGCGCTGCTGTCTTTTAATATCAATCCGGATACGATCAATGAAGCGCAATGGGAAAAACTGGTGCGCGACAGCGGCGTCAAATCGAAGGATGAATTAATGGCTGAAATGGCTCTGGGCAAGCAATTTCCTGCGGTAGTGGCAAAACGCTTGACCTTGCCATTGGAATCGGTATCCAGTGAGCAGGCAGCAGGCCCGATTACTATATTGGGAACGGAAGGACTGACAGTGCAATTTGCTAAGTGCTGCCGTCCCATCCCGGGTGATGCCATCGTCGGCATGATTAAAAAGGATTATGGCCTCGTCATTCATACGTACGACTGCGCAATCATCGCCAATAGCCAGAAAAGCTCGGAGAATTACCTGGATGTGGCATGGGGCAAAGACATTCCCAGAACCTTTGAAGCCAGTATCAAAGTAACAGCGGTAAACAAGCAGGGGGTATTAGCCCGAGTTGCAGCTGAAATGGCCAAGGCGGAATCCAATATCGACGATATCGAGATGGAAAGTGACGGTGACTACACGCAAATGCGCTTTATCCTGCAGGTTAATAACCGGCAACATCTTGCGCAAATCCTACGCAGCCTGAGGCACATCAAGGAAATTGTCAAAATCAGCCGGATTAAAAATTAGTTAAGCAGATTCGATTCGCTGTCATTCGGAGTCATTTTGCAAATATTTTTTCGTAACACGACGCCTATCTTTGGAGCATGTCAATGATTCGCCATGCATTTATACTACTTGCGATCGGGATACCGTTTTTATTTTCCGCATGCGCAACCAAAACTCCAGGAAAAAAGCCGCTTGAAGCATCAGGTGGCGCAAAAATCGCTACACCTTTTGAGCAATTATCCTTAAAAACAATAGGAAAAACGGTTTTTGAAGATGAAGGTAGATTCATTCTGATTGAAGGCAGCCAATGTATCCAGCGCGATAATGGCGCAGAGGCTGCCACCATTTTGCAATGGGTTGAAATGCCGAGCTACGTGGATAACGGCACCGTCGTATTGAATGGCTGGGATTTGCGTTATCTGCACAGCGATCGCGAAGTGAACTCCATGCGAGCTGACATCACGCACAGCAAGCTGGTGAAGAATGCCGGCTCGGCTTTGCTGATGTTTGAAGTGCAAGGCAAACTGGATGATCAGAACCGCAACGACGCGTACGAATTTTGTGTGTTTTATACCGGATTTGGTTATCGTTCCGTTTGGTTTGATGCCGTGATAGAAAGCGATTACAGCGGTTTTGAGGCGGTAACGCTGCAGCATAAAAATCAAGGTGCGGTTGCCACGCTGGAGAATACGGGAAACAAAGGCACACTTAAAAATAATGATGCGATTGCAATTATTCCGCGTGGGTTTGATTTTCAATTCGATGATACCTTTGAATGCGAGTTGCGTTTTCCACCTTGCAAATGGGGGGATCGTGCAGATTATCGCTTCTTGCAGGCCGCCTATAGTCTTTCCCAAACCGGTGCTTCACTCAACCAGGACGGTAGCCCGCACTGGGCGACTCAGACCATTTTCAAGGATAATGATACCCGCACGCACCGAATTAGAACGCGCACGGCGATGATTCGCGGCAGCAGCGTCAAATTGCGCCCGGATTTTCTGGCATTGAATCCTCGCGCAGGAAAAACAAACACCTGCCGCAAAAATACCGACGGCGTTGTCCGTACCCAAACATTCCGCATCAATGATTTACCCTATGACTACGCCGTACCGATGTTGACTGGCTGGGATCTCGCCTACGAATGCGAAAATCAGCGGGTGCAACGAGCGGGTATCTGGATACACGATATCCGTTTCGACCCTAACACCAGCAGCATGGAATATAAAGTATCGTCGATTTTGCGTGATCAGGATGGCGCCCCCAGCTTTAACGCCGCGCATCGTGTCACGGTTTTGGGGTTAAATCGCATGCATCCACCGGCTCAGCGTCAATCACCCGAAATTAATATCAAGATTCGGGGGCACTGATGAATCAGTTACACAGAATATTCAAAATAATCAACAATTGATATGAAGGAAAAGAAAGCAACGCCGGGAATAAGCATATTCTCCATCTTAATATGTTCATTGTTCCTCGGATTGATTGTTGGTGCTGGAGTCGACAAATCGCATATTCTTCCGGTAGCGTTCATTGCTGCGGTAATTCTCTATGCCAATAGAAACAAAATTGCTGCCGAAAGTACCGCTTCGCAGTCGGATGACGATTCCCCACAAGCTTCCAATCCGGCAGAGAATTATTATGCTTGGCCGGAACCGGGTCAGTTTGCTTTTGAATTAACCGCAGCATCCTATCAAGGCGCCATCAAGCAACTGATGCAGGAAAATCCTTCAAATCCCAGGAAAGACTCAGATTCCAAAATAAATACCCTGATAGCTTACCTGATACCGGATAACGACAATCCCTATGACAGCAGCGCCATCCGGGTGGATATTCATGATCGAACTGTCGGTTTATTGAACCGCGAACAAGCGCACAGCTTCCGCTGCAGACTTGACGAGAGGGGGCTCTCCAACCGCATAACCACCTGCAACGCAATCATCACTGGCGGTGATGAAGTGAACGGCAAAATCCTTGATTATGGCGTAAGGCTGGACATAGAACCGTTCGAATCACATAAATCCAGAATCGATACTGGATTCCTTTGATTTCTATGTTGGGTAATCAAAGTTTGTATAAAAACCTGTTTGAAGAAACAATTGTTGCTTAGCCTATCCTGAACAATTTTATTTTCAGATAAAGCGGCGGTGAGACGCTGATTGGCTCTGTCTTATTGCACAATTCTAGCTGACAGGATTTTCTGATACCTTCGGTGCATCCTCGCCGATCATCACCGGTTTGCCGTCCCGCCAGACTACGGCGTAGTGGCCCAAGCGGCGTTTCCTTTCAAGTTCCTGCGTTACGGCTTTTTGCAACGAATCCAGCATCACCTGACCTTCTTCGGAAGGCGTGGTTTTCAGAGTGATTTTCATTATGTGACTACCTTTATTAATTGTTGATAATAAACTTCGTGGAGAATATTACGACTATTGCCTTTTTGTTCAAACACGGGAATCGGCATTTCACCATCGTTCATGAAACAAATGCAATGATCAACCTTGTGACTGAATACATGGAACAGATTGCCAAGGCTGCGCGAGAAACGCCGCTCGATGTCGCGCGACGGGATATTATGGCCACCATGCATTACTTGTTCTGCTACGCGCATTTTCGACATTCCCACATTTGGTAAAGCAAGATAGATCAGTTCCACTTGCTAGCCATCACGTTGCAGCCGATTGATCAGACGTAAATAACTACGCCCTGAAAGCGTGGTCTCGAATGCAAAATTCTCTTGGCGTTTGATGTTTTCTTCGATCTCGTTCAGAAAGATATGGCTTGCCGCAATAAATTCTCGTTCCGGTGCCAGTGGAGACAGGCCGGCCGCGATCAGATCGGCATTAACAAAATGAGTACAGCCCGCCGCCACCTTGGGCAGATATTCCAGTGCGAAGGTGGTTTTACCCGCGCCATTGGGGCCGGCAATGATCCAGCAGGTGGGCATAATAATTACCTTTGGATTTTTTTTGTATCCTGATGGGACATTGTTTCTTTTCTTTACTTGGTTTATTCACTATATGTTCTTGTTATTTCATCTTTGCTATCAAAGGAAATTTTTGATTACATGATTAGTGTCCATCAATGGCGTACTTATCATCATTTTAATTCAAGACCTGGTACCTTTATGTTGATTGAGATTGGGTTGGGAATGTAAAGTGACAGTAGAATCAATGGAGTCCGTCCCCATTGTTTCTTGATTCATTTCGGTTTAACTAACAAACTCATTCTTGTTCAGTTGCAGCTGAATTTGATACTGCTGAAGTTTTATCGTAAGCATCGACATAGCTATCAATCAGGTTTCGAATCATGCGCTGATATTGCGTATGGTGTTTCGCTGCTTCCGCTTTGAAAAATTTAACGCTTTTCTTGCTGAGCGCAATCGTCACTTTCACGCCCTCTTCTCGGAAAGCAAGCTGCTCGGGCGAGGGCAGAAAATCCTCAATGATTTTGGCTTCAATCGGCTCATCCTGATACTTGATTTTTTTGCTCATAAATTACTTTTCCTTTTCGCCAATAACCGGCGCCGAATATACGAATCACTCCACCACGATAAGTGAAGCGGACGGTAAGAATGCCGCCTTCAACCGCACCGAAACAAAAATAACGCTTTTCCGTTTCGCTATGTGCAATATCCTCGGCGATAACACGATTACGATCGGCAAAAGCATATTGCGCCAAGGAAAAAGCAACGCCGTGTTTCTGTTGATTCTCGGCATCCTTATCCGCATTCCACTCAAACCGCGCTTTCTTCATGGAATCAGCTTAGCATATCGTTATGTCAGATTCCATATAAAAATATGGCTTCCAATTAAATCACGGTTTGAAGGATCGCGACAAACGGCGAAAGCACACTGCACTATGTCATTGTTGCTTCTTTATGGTACGTTCAATGTACGGGACTGTTGTGAAAAATCTCTGGAAAAATTCAGGGATATGCTGGGGTTCATTGTATTTACCCCAACCTTGTATATTAAACCTGCCAGGAAAATTGTATTAGAGTAATGCCAATTTCTGGGGAAGCCGGCCCAACCTTAAGCTTTGAGCTTGTATGTAGAGAGGCTCCCCGCCCTCGTCATCCATATCGTGGAGTATCCAAGGTCTGTAAGCTTAGCTTCTGAACCTGAATTTGCAAGGAAGATAGATGAAGTGCCAGGGTCAGGGAAACCAGAAAGCATGATAACAAAAATGATTTCGAGGTGATAAGCAATGAATCATATTGGTATTGATGTTTCAGGTAATGAATCGCCCCGGATTTTCCGGAGATAAAATGATTTGAGAGGAGGAAGAGATGAAGAATCAAATCAGTTATTCACCGGAAGTACGAGAACGAGCGATAAGATTGGTATTCGAGCAGCAAAAGGAGCATGAATCGCAATAGATGGCGATCAAGTCGATCGCATCAAAGATTGGCTGTACAGCGGAGACTTTGCGCACCTGGGTAAGACGAACAGAGATTGATCAGGGAATTCGAGGCGGCATGTCGACTGCGGATCGTGAGCGGCTCAAGGAATTGGAACAGGAGAATCGGGAATTAAAGCGAGCCAACGAGATATTACGTAAGGCATCCGCTTATTTCGCGAAAGGACGCTCGACCGCCGCCCGAAATGATGGTGACATTTGTCGATAGCAACAAAGCGGAATACGAGGTCGAGCCAATCTGCAGATACAGATTGCCCCGTCGAGTTATTATGAACACAAAGCGCGCGAGCGAGATCCCGATCGATTGCCTGACCGCATCAAGCGGGACATGAGACTAGAGCTTGATATACAGCGGGTATGGAAAGACAATTTCCGCGTTTATGGTGCTCGCAAAGTATGGCGACAGTTGT
>JAGNZK010000045.1 GCA_017984435.1 Nitrosomonas sp.
CCCATGTAACTCTCGCTAAATTTGCAGGAAATTGCTGCAATTTTACCAAGAACTGGTGAATTTAACCGCTCAAATTTATCTATTCATTACATAAAATCACATTGTTATGGGTTATTCAGAGCGGACTCAATAATATTTTTATAAAGATATGTCGCCAATGTCCAGAAGGTCGTTATTGATAATACTCTAAGGTAGAAATGTGACAATTTTTGTTACTTACCGACAAAATAGGAACGTTTAGAAACGATGTGTAATATTTTTTACACGTATGCCGACTAATACTTGGACTCCAGAATCTATCTTTAGTAGTGGGTTTGTTTAAAAATTTCTAGTCGATACAGGAGGAATAGGCTTTTGGACAAGTCGGGTCCAGTCCACCAGCAGGATTATTTGTTTGATTAGGTTCATTCAATATTTTCAATATCTTTGGATAATGACCTGGGGCTCGCGTCCAGAAGATATAATTGGCTTTTAGCTTATCCCGAGCAAACTCTAGGAGTTCGGCAACAGCGGGTGCTTTACTTGTCTTATCGTGTTTAGTGTTTGCATGATTAGCTTGCATCACCGAAGGAGTAAGCGGCACAATCCCAGAAAGTTCAGGATAGTAATGATATACACCCTTTGGTGAATTTCGCTCATTTGATAATAATCCCGGATCATCAAGGAAAACATCCGGACCACCTAAGGCTGTCCCCATTGTTTTGAGCTTCCCTATGAATGATTCGAGAATCGGACGTGGATAGTTTGTGAACTGGAACGTCATTGTATTAGGAAAGTGTTCACGTAATTGTTGGTTGATACTGAGTAAGTTGTTGTAGAAGTTATCTATCTCGCTCTTGGATAATTCTGTTATCGGTTGCCCCATGGACGTTTCTGTCAAGCCAATGCCCTCAAAGTAGGGGTGAGAATTAAAACGCTTGCCTAATGCGCTAACTAGTGCAACAAAGCGATCATGCACCTGCGGATTCCATAGCTTGATGTTGTATCCCCTGATAGCATTGCCGCGATAGTTCCCAAATGGAAATACACCGCCATCGTATATTTCTGCTTTCAGATAATTTGGCACAAGTGCCGTCTTAGGATCGAATGATTTGATTTGTAGTAGGACGATAAGCCGTTTCTTTTGTGCAGTAAGCTCAGCAAGACGCTGATCTATGGATGTAAAATTATAGACGCCCTCTGCAGATTCCAGCTCTGCCCATTCATAGCGAATCTGTACTCCTCGAAGTGCCGGCGTTTCCTTGAGTTCTTTGTATATTTGCGTTAGGTGCTTAGGGTTGTTTTTACCCGCACTCATCAGTGTATAGTAATGGCCTGGATGCCATTTGACCGGAGTAATTACTGGTGGAGTCTGGGTGTCGGCGGCATATACCGTTTTCCAGGGGACTAAAACGGTGAATAATACGATCAATATAATGTACGCATACAGTTGTTTTGCTGCGATGGAAAGGTTGGTATTGATAGCAGCGCTCAATAGACCGGTTTCTGGAAAATGCATCTTTTCTCATCTCCAAAGGGATTTTTCTTAGAACTAATGTAACTGGATTATGTTGAATAATCAATTAAGATCTTTGCTAGATTTCTTTTGCTAAAATTTCAGTTCACTTCAAAAAATAAGATATCTTCCAGTGGCAGAGCTTGACACGGATTACTGGAGTGAAGGTGTACTATAGAAATATACACCTGACTCCATGAATCCATTTAATGAGTTTTTATTACATGCAGGATGGGTAGATAGTTGGACAGGCTGATTTCAATCCGCCTGAAGGTGTGCTCTTTTGAGCTATTCCGTTCAGCATTTCCAGCACTTTAGGATAATATTCGGGAGTGCGCACCCAAAAAATGTAATTGACTTGCAACTCGTCTCGGGCAAATAGAAACAACTCATTAATCGTAGGTTGATAACCTGTTTTATCCCATCGGGTATTCTCATAGTTTGCTTTTTCTACTTGAATTGCCAAGGGTAATGTTCCAGAAAGTTTTGGATAATATGTGTAAGCACCTGGAGGGGAATATTTATTTCCTGGGTATAAGAGTCCTGGTTCATCAAGAAAAACATCCGGACCTGCCAACGCTGTTGATGTAGTTTTGAACGTATCTACATAGGATTGAACAATTTTGCGGGGGAAATTAGCGTACTGGAACGTCATGGTATTTGGGAAATGTACGCGCATCTGTTTATTTAAATTAAGCAGGTTTTTGTAATAGGCGTCTATTTTAGTGCTTGATAGCGTTATTAAAGGGTCTCCCATGGAAGTTTCCGTGAAGCCGATACCTTCAAAATAGGGATTGGAATTAAAGCTTTTCCCCAATGCACGAACTAAGCTAACCATACGATCATGTATTGCGAGATTCCACAATTTAATGCCGTATCCCCCGATATGGCCAAGATTATCATTTGTAAAAGGGAATGAGCCACCTTCATAGGCTGCTGTTTTTAGATAGCCTGGTACAATAACTTTACTTGCATCCGGGTTAGAGTCTTTTATTTCCAATAGAATAACAAGTCGTTTCTTTCGTGTAGCAAGTTCGGTGAGCAGCTTTTTGATATTTGAGAAATCATACACGTCCTTCGCTTTCTCCAATTCGCCCCAGGCATAACGAACCATTACTCCACGAATTGCCGGTGTTTGTTGGAGCTCGCTGTATACTTGCGTCATATAGTCGGGATTATATTTTCCATCACCTACCATCGAAATATAATGACCGGGATGCCATTTGACTGCATTGCTTGGTGGAACCTGAGCTGTAGCTGTTCCCCATGGAACTAGGATCATGCTGATAGTAAATAGTGATGCGATCAATATGCGCTGCATTTGTTTAAACCTAATGAAGAGATTACTGCCGGTCTTAGATTTCATGGTATTAATAGCTTTCATATAAAAGATTCCTTTTAAGATAAGTTTCATACTTTTGATTTTTTGCTAGGAGCAATCAATGAGAATGAGCTATCTTCTTGAAGCGTATAGTTCATAACTACATAAAAGACGCTACTGATTGATTCGGCAGGATGAAGTTGAGATTCTTTATTACTTATCTTTCAGACAAGTGGAATGTGGAAAAAACTCCTAGCAATACTCCGCCGTATCGTTAGTATTAATTACTTCAAAAATTTTAAAGCGACGAAAACAATGGTAAAACTGTACTTTTTAGATACGGGTTTTAGGAGATTAAGTACTGGTTTACGGGGACTCTGCGTGAGGTTAGGTGCAAAGCGATTATCATTGCCGTAAGGAATGTTGAGGAACTGGATTTATAGGACTTCAGTGAGATAGACAAGAAACAGAAATCGCTGACGATGTGGAAATGGCTCGGATCAGACACGAGTTGGCCGAAGTAAAGATGGAGCGTAACTTGCAAAAAAATGTGGCGAGTCTACTTCACAAAGGAATCGCAGTGAAAAAAATATGGTTGCATGGAAGAATGACGATCGTAGTGTTTGGCAACGAAAACAGGCATGGATTGTTGGCGTGAAGGTGTGTCATAGAAATGTACATCGACTCCATGAGTCCATTTAATTTGTAATTCCCCGTGGTCTTGCCACGGGGAGAGGTGCAGGGCGCGTAGAATAAATTTATTAGTTTCTATTACATACAGGATGGGTAAATAGTTGGACAGGCTGATTTCAATCCGCCTGAAGGTGTAATTTTTTGAGCATTTCCGCTCAGCATTTCTAGCACCTTAGGATAGTATTCGGGAGTGCGCACCCAAAAAATGTAATTGACTTGCAACTTGTCTCGGGCAAATTGGAGCAACTCATTAATAGTAGGTCGATAACCTGTCTTGTCCCATCGGGTATTCTCATAGTTTGCTTTTTCTACTTGAATTGCCAAGGGTAATGTTCCAGAAAGTTTTGGATAATATGTGTAAGCACCTGGAGGAGAATATTTATTTCCTGGGTATAAGAGTCCTGGTTCATCAAGAAAAACATCCGGACCTGCCAACGCTGTTGATGTATTTTTGAACGTATCTACATAGGATTGAACAATTTTGCGGGGGAAATTAGCGTACTGGAATGTCATGGTATTAGGGAAATGTACGCGCATCTGTTTATTTATATTAAGCAGGTTTTTGTAATAGTTATCTGTTTGACTGCTTGATAGCGTTATTAAAGGGTCTCCCATGGAAGTTTCCGTGAAGCCGATACCTTCAAAATAGGGATTGGAATTAAAGCTTTTCCCCAATGCACGAACTAAGCTAACCATACGATCATGTATTGCGAGATTCCACAATTTAATGCCGTATCCCCCGATATGGCCAAGATTATCATTTGTAAAAGGGAATGAGCCACCTTCATAGGCTGCTGTTTTTAGATAGCCTGGTACAATAACTTTACTTGCATCCGGGTTAGAGTCTTTTATTTCCAATAGAATAACAAGTCGTTTCTTTCGTGTAGCAAGTTCGGTGAGCAGCTTTTTGATATTTGAGAAATCATACACGTCCTTCGCTTTCTCCAATTCGCCCCAGGCATAACGAACCATTACTCCACGAATTGCCGGTGTTTGTTGGAGCTCGCTGTATACTTGCGTCATATAGTCGGGATTATATTTTCCATCACCTACCATCGAAATATAATGACCGGGATGCCATTTGACTGCATTGCTTGGTGGAACCTGAGCTGTAGCTGTTCCCCATGGAACTAGGATCATGCTGATAGTAAATAGTGATGCGATCAATATGCGCTGCATTTGTTTAAACCTAATGAAGAGATTACTGCCGGTCTTAGATTTCATGGTATTAATAGCTTTCATATAAAAGATTCCTTTTAAGATAAGTTTCATACTTTTGATTTTTTGCTAGGAGCAATCAATGAGAATGAGCTATCTTCTTGAAACGTATAGTTCACAACTACAAAAAAGATGCTACTGATTGATTCGGCACGATGAAGTTAAGATTCTTTATTACTTATCTTTCAGATAAGTGAAATGTGGAAAAACTCCTAGCAATGCTTCGCCCTGCTATTAGGATTAATTACTCCCAAGATTTTAAAACGACGAAAACAATGGTAAAACTGTACTTTTAGATGCGAGTCTTAGGAAATTAAGTACTGATTGGATTGCGGTAACCGCCTCATATGGCGATATTGTTAACGATAGACCACAACCATAGTTTTCGAATCGAGAATAAAGGCAAACTTTTTGTTTGCTTTTTTATACTGGTTTTTTGAATTACACCAGATCAGACGCATACTTTGTCATTGTTTGAATCGGCATCAACTGCCAATATTTTACTTGAGAATTCTCTTTGAGAATTTGCTTGAAACATAAGCATAACAACCTCCTTTTGCTTGATGCCATCACGACTACATTGCATATTTCGATAGCTCGGATCAACATATCCGCATCGCAACTACAATATCTTCCATTGGATGACTGTCAATCGTCATTGAAATCATATTTCTCGTGTAATTATTTCCCTCGGAGATGCGACTATATGTGGGAAAAAGTCCCATGTCAATGATTTGTACAAAATTTCTCTTGACTCGACTAAAAATAGAGTAAGGTATTAGGAAGTTGAGTATTTATTAAATTATTGTAGGTATATGATATTAGTAATATAAATGGATATTATTGCCGTTCTGGGTTGAGAAGAGAGTGCAGGTAGCTATATGCGGTTTTGCGGTTTGATTGCATTCTTTGTGGCCAAGTGTGATATTTACTATCTTGCAATAAGCCCGATGATTAATGCAAAAAATAGGATACATAATATACCCATCTCTGGCATCGTCTTTTTCCTACGTATATCAAGTAAAATAACGGGGCGCGATTGTTGTAGGAATTATTTTCTTATTAATTTATTGTTGCAAAGCCTGCTCAATGGCTGTCACAACGTTTGGGTCAAAGGGTTTTGTGTGTGGACTGAATTGTGTGATCAGTTTGCCATCGCGACCGATCAGATATTTGTGGAAATTCCACGTTGGATAAGTGCCGGACAGCTGAGCAAGATGTACATAGAAAGGATGCGCATGTTCTTTTTTTACTATTGTTTTTTCAAACATGGGAAATTTAACATCATAAGTCAGGCGGCAGAAATCCTGAATTTCCACTTCAGTTCCTGGTTCCTGACCCATAAAATCATTGGACGGAAAACCCAGAACGACGAGCCCTTGTTGTTCATATCTTGCATGCAATTGTTCCAGTCCCTTGTACTGCGGGGTATAGCCGCATTTGCTCGCGGTATTAACGACAAGTAGTACTTTGCCCGAATATGCTTCACATAGATTAACAGTTTCCGATGCTGCGAGGCGACGGAAATTATGATCTAACAATTTGTTATTGCAGCCAAAGGCAGGATTAATTAGAAAAAATATGAATAAAGCGAGAAGAATACGCATGTGTCAGCTCCTTGATTGAGTATTGATGAATTTCAAATAAGCATATATCGAAGGAGGATTGCTATACAAGCTGTAGGCGAGATTTTAAAAGTAAAGTACGCAGTATTTTCCTTTCAGTATCAAGCTAATCAGGGTGCGCCTGATACCGGAACTTGTAGATCTGGATAAAACTCATATTTGATTCGATCAACATAGTTGATCAGATTATTTTTGGATAAGCCATATTCTTTCAACGGTGATTCAATGGGGCAGCCGATAATATTAATCAACAAACCAAAAGCGAACGCATCCAGCGTGGTAGGTTGATTTCCTAGAAAATATCTCTTGTTATCGAGACTTGCGGATAATGCATCGATATCCTGTTTGCCTAGTGCGAAGATTTCTTCCGCTTGGTGTCGACCGGCACCGTGTCCAAAAATCTGTTGCCTGATTTTGTGACGCCAACGATTGGCAACAATATCCCGGATGATCGGTGGTAATCCTCCAAAAATTGCTTGCTTGTTGGTTTGCCAATTTTCATCCGTGTATTGCCAACGGGAATAAAGTGCAGCCCAAAACAAGTGCTCTTCGAGCAAACGTTGCATGGCTACGGATATTGCCAGTTCTGCATCCGTCAATCCTTTATCCAGGTCTTTGTGAGCCGATTTGAGATAGGTGACAATAAAGTGTGAATCGCTTAGTGCTTTACCATTATCTTTAATATAAGGAAGTTTTCCCTTGGGTGCGCTCAGGGGAAGTGTCGGCTCAATTTCATATTCGATGTCAGCCATGCGTAAATATGTTTCGATTTTGCAGCAAAAAGGACTTAAATTTGGAATGCCCCAGGTGCGTTCAAATTGGTAAAGTTTTAGCATATGTGATGCCTCTCATGGTTATGATTCAATTCTGATAGTCACTTGTATAGTGCAAGTAAATCTACATCATAGGCTTGTTAATTGCAAGTTATTCTATTACATTACACCATAATACTTTACCGACTGTATGAGGCATACTAAGCGATGATGGATGATTCGGATAAAACTGTTTTTGAGCGTTCTTGCTGCCCGATTGCTTGCGCGCTTGATCGTTTGGGAGATAAGTGGACGTTGTTGATTATTCGGGACCTGCTATTAGGTAAAAAACGTTACCAGGAGTTGATTACGTCGCCGGAATGTATTGCTACAAATATTCTGGCAGATCGACTGAAGAAACTGGAGAATGCTGGCATTGTTATTCAACAACCTTATCAACAAAAACCGGTGCGTTATGAATATGTGCTGACGAAAAAGGGAGAAGATCTAAAGCCGGTATTGGAGGCGTTGGTTCAATGGGGAAAAGCATATTATCCAGGCACTATGGTTTTTAAATCTTATGAACAGTAAGTATTCAGTATTGAGGGATTAGAAAATGGAATCTGTTTAGGTTTGATCGGATTGCAATAACGTCATGTCGGCGAGGAAGGCAGGCTGTTGCTTGTTGATTTCCATACACGATTTTTTGTCAGAGTCAGATTGCAACGTCTATTGCAGGTTGTGTTTGTGCACATAACTCCATAATTCTAACTTGCTATTAACATCAAGTTTTTCGTAGATCGAAGTAAGATGATTGCGTAGCGTACTTTCGCTGATATAGAGCTTTGCTGCTATAACCTTGGCGGGTAATCCGGCATTTTCTATCATAGTGAAAAATATTTTCTTTTCCTTGGGAGTGAGTTTATCGATCCCATTTTTTTCTTGTATATTATTTTTTCCAGAATTTTGCTGAGATAATTCAGTAAGTAGTCTTTTAATAGAGGTTTGATCCAACCATACTTGGCCTTCGTGTACCTTCTCGATCGCTTTTAGAATCGTTTCTAAAGTTGAATCTTTTTCAATGATGCCTTTAGCGCCAGAAAGTATGGCCTTATCATACACTTTAGAATCTTGTGACCATTTAAAAATAAGTATCTTTGCTTTAGATGTGGTGATTAGTTGTAAAATGGCTTCCAGTTCTTTTTCAGAATTAAGGTTCGGATCCAGAAGAATGACGTCGGGCAATAAGCCCTCAAGGTTTGAGATCGCATTAGAGCAACTCGTAGAACTTCCAACTACTTCCATTCTGGGTTTCTGGTTGTTAATCAGCATTTCTAAACCATAATGCACAATATTATTGTGTCCTATGAGTAGTATTTGGATAGGCTTTTTGAATGAATCACTCATGATTTTTTTAGGAAGTATACGTAAAAAGGATATTACGGTACTGATCGTATAAGGATATGATTAAACAAAAGCATTTTTTATATCTTTTTTTGAAATGATGAGTAAATTCAATAGTGAATTTAATACCGCCCGATCAAAGCAAAGATCGAATAGTGCTTTATCTACAATCCAATTTTCCCTCTTTATTTAAAGAAACGATGAATGAGTAGAGAGGAATTCTTGTCTTTAGTTCTCAGAATGGTTTGTTAAGTGCGATAAGGTGAATTTGATTTGTCGACAATACCTGTCTTCTATGATCCGAGTTTGAAATGTGTATAGAGAAGGGCAGGGTGCATGACGCTAAATTTGTTATCTGGGTAATTCAAATACTTCTGAGTGTACTTGGTGGAGTATTTTTTTTTGCGCGTGTTCTTCTGGCATCTTTGGGATCAATAACGAGCGGTCGATAGATTTCGATTCTGTCATAGGGTTGTAAAAAAGTGTTTGATTGTATAATCTTACCAAATATACCCAATTTGTTTTTTGTCAGATCGATTTCAGGAAACTGATTCAGAACGCCTGAAAGTATTAAAGCTTGTTTTACCGTACAGCCAGCAGATATATTGAGTTTTCTTAGAATCTGAGTATGCGGTAGTGCATAGGCGACTTCAACTTGAAAGTAGTTGTCATGACTTACCATAAATTACTTCCGCTCGCTCAATAAAAGACTCCACAAAACTATTTGCAATCATGTGAAATACCGGTCCTACCAATTTCTCAAGAATTTTGTGTGAGAATGTATAATGAAGCCGGAATTTTATCTTGCACGCATTTTCCGCGAGTGGGATGAATTGCCAATAGCCATCCAGATGTTCAAATGGACCATCCAGCAGACTCATTTCTATTAAATCCGGCGGAAAACGTTTGTTTTTCGTGGTGAAGCTGTGCTGGATATGGTGGTAATCAATTCTGACCGTTGCATGCGTCGTTACTTCGTCTTGAGGATCTACCGAGGTACCGCCGCACCAGGGGAGAAATGTTGGATAGTCTTCAACATTATCAACCAACGCAAACATTTGACTGGCTGAGTATTCGACTAAAACTGATTTTTCTATTTCTGCCATAAAAGTAAATCACCCCACATCAATGAGGTAATATTGAAAAACTGATAAAATACACGAAATTTTAGTGATTTCCACTTATTTCATTCCTGTATGAGTATAGTACAAAACAAAAAAGCCTTTCACGATTATTTTATTGAGGAGAAGTACGAAACAGGCATGGTATTGGAAGGGTGGGAAGTCAAAGCCATTCGTGATGGTCGAGTTCAGTTAAAAGAAGCTTATGTTATTATCCGCGATGGCGCGTTATATCTCATCGGTTGCCACATCAGTCCGCTCAAGACGGCTTCAACGCATATTAATCCTGATCCAATAAGAACGCGCAAACTATTATTGCATGCCGAGCAAATCAAACGGCTTATCGGTAAGGTTGAACGCGCCGGATATACGTTGGTTCCGCTAGATATGCACTATAAAACAGGTAGAATTAAGCTCGAAATAGGCTTGGCTAAAGGTAAGAAGCAGCATGACAAGCGCGAATCCGAGAAACAAAAAGAATGGGAACGTGACAAGCAACGCTTGATGCGTGCTAAATAAAACTATCGATAACAATGAGTACTCGAATTAAATTTCAGAAATAACTTTTATTCTTTATGACTATGCAAAAACCTATTGCGATCTGGTTATTAATTTGTTGTGCCATGGTATTTGCCATGGTGGTGGTTGGCGGTGTTACACGATTGACTAATTCAGGACTTTCCATTGTCGAGTGGCAGCCGATTGTGGGTACAATGCCTCCGATTACCCAAGGAGACTGGGATGTGCTACTTGAAAAATACCGGGCGACGCCACAGTATCAGAAAGTTAATAAAGGAATGAGTGTCGATGAGTTTAAGAGTATTTTTTGGTGGGAATACTTCCATCGGTTGTTAGGCCGACTAATCGGTTTAGTATTTTTTGTTCCTTTTGTCTATTTTTTGGTAAGAAAGAGAATTGATCGGCCGCTTGGAATCAAGCTGACCGGAATATTTATACTGGGTGGATTACAGGGGTTTATGGGCTGGTATATGGTCATGAGCGGACTGGTTAACGATCCCCATGTCAGTCAGTATCGCCTTACCGCCCATCTAGGGTTAGCATTTGTCATTTTTGCCGCTCTATTCTGGGTTGCGTTGGGATTGCTGTCACCGGAAAGCGGGCGTTCCAAATCTGATGAGGTGATGCAAAACTTGCGGCGATTTTCCTTTGGTCTTACCACATTAATTTTTATTATGGTGTTGTCAGGTGGTTTTGTCGCAGGTATTCGCGCAGGCTTGGCCTACAATACTTTTCCGCTCATGAACGGGCATTTTATTCCGCCGGAAATCTTTATGTTGGAACCGTGGTATCGTAATTTCTTTGATAATATGGCGACCGTGCAATTCGATCATCGGCTGATTGCCTGGGTATTGGCTTTTTTAGTGCCGCTCTTCTGGTTTAAATCACGTAAGATCGCATTGTCAGGTACTACGCGCCTTGCCTGTAATCTTTTATTGCTGATGTTGGCGGTACAAATTAGTTTGGGTATAGCAACCTTATTACATGTGGTGCCTATTCCATTGGCGGCCTCACATCAGGGCGGTGCAATGTTGTTGTTTGCAGCCGCTCTGTGGGTAAGTCATCGATTGCGTTGATGTTTTAATCTACGTTCGTTCGTTTAGTCCCAGTCTTTCCATTCGGTAACGTAGTGACCTGACAGTTATGCCCAATGTTTTAGCTGCTTTTGTACGATTATACCGGCTTTGACTCAAGGCTTTTATAATCGAATCCTTTTCAAGTTTATCAAGAAAATCTTGCAGCGGTAGCCCTGGATCTGCACTAATTGGAGGTAAGCTACCGGTATCGTGTAAAGTTATTTTTATCTTATCGGGTAGTTGCAGTTCATTTTCACCAATCTGCTCTTCCGAGCAAAGCGCCAATGTGCGTTCAAGTATGTTTTCAAGTTCACGTACATTACCCGGATAATCATAGTTCATCAGCATCGCTAATGCGTTTTTCTTGAGATGGCACACGGGTCGTGCAGCCTCTCGGCATAACTTTTCCAGAATTGTTTCTGTAATCAGTGGAATATCTTCGCGCATTTCGCGTAGTGCTGGCATGCTCAATTCAATGACATTCAGACGATAATATAAATCCTGCCGAAATTGTCCGGTTTCAACACAGTGGCTGAGTTTTTTATGCGTAGCACTGATGATACGTACATCGATGTTTTTTTCTTTCGACTCGCCAATTCTTCGTACTTGTTTTTCTTGGATGACTCTGAGCAGTTTAACTTGCATGGCTAATGGCAAATCGGCAACTTCATCGAGAAATAAGGTGCCGCCGTTAGCTGTCAGGAAAAAGCCGTCATGATCTTTGTCTGCACCGGTAAAGGCTCCTTTTTTATACCCGAAAAATTCACTTTCCATCAAATTTTCAGGAATGGCACCACAGTTAACAGCGATAAACGCTTGTTTGTGGCGAGCACTTCTTTCATGGATCATTCTTGCTGCTAGCTCCTTACCACTGCCCGATTCACCATTGATATAAATGGAAGCTTGACTTCGGGAGAGCTTGTCAATGGTTGTGCGGAGTTGACGCATAGGTTGTGATTCACCCAGCAATACTCGTTGATTCGATGAAGTTGGTACTGTAGATTCTGTTTGGATGGGGGGTAGATTTAAGGCTGATTTAACCAAGTCACGCAACTGTTTTAACGAAACTGGCTTGGATAAATAATCAAAAGCCCCGGCTTTAAGCGCAGCGACGGCATTTTCTGTGGTGCCATAGGCAGTGATAACGGCAATAGGCAGATCTGCGCGATGATGAACGATATATTTAACCAGGTCTAATCCTTCTCCATCGGGCAAACGCATATCTGTAAGGCATAGCTGAAATTGTCGCGATTGCAATAGTGTTTTGGCATTGCTGATACACTTTGCACTGGAAACTTCCATGCCCATACGAGCTAATGTTAATTGGAGCAATTCGAGAATATCGGGCTCATCATCCACAATGAGTATATGTGGAGAAGTCATTTCTTTGGGTGAATAGACAATTTGCCCGTTATCTATCGACATAGTAGCTGGCTATTTTTTGCGGTTATTCTAAAATGCCCATTTGTTGAATCTTCAACATACTCCAGCGATGCATGATTGGTTTCGCACATTTCGCGTGCAATGTATAAGCCTAAGCCAGTGCCATTTGTTGCGGTGGTAAAGAAAGGCTCAAAGATTTGCTTGAGCTGTTGTGAATCGATACCCGGACCATCATCGATGATGTCTAGCTGAATATTATTTTCATTGGATCCTGTAAGTAATGCAATGTGAATACTGCCCGCTTGTTTATGGCAATGCCGCCATGCATTCCGGCATAAGTTCCATAGCACTTGGTTCAAATGATCGCGATCAAAATTGATCCAATAATTCTTTGAGGAATCTAGTGTGAATACGTTCATGTCGATATTTTCAGTATGGCAAAATTCTTCGAGAAATCTCTCAATAAATTCTTTTGTATCAATTGCTTCAGGTTTGTAAATGTTACGCCGATTCTGTTGCAGTACATCTTGCACAATCTTATCTAAACGCTGAATATTGTCACGAATAATGCGTAGCAGCCGGGCGTTTGTAGTGTTTTTGGCTTGTTCTTCTTCTAAAAGTTCAGCAGCATGATTGATTGCGGAGAGAGGATTGCGAATTTCATGCGCGATGTTCGCAGTGAGATGACCTAATGCAGCGAGTTTTGATTGCTGTAATTGCGCCTGTATATGCTCCATATCCTCTAGAAAAATAACAACGCCATTGCGAAAATCCGATTGTATGGGAAGAAATCGGGTGCGAACTAATGCATTACTGTGATTTAATCGCAGTAGATCAAAACTGATATTGCTATCACCTTGCCAGCTTGTCAGTCTATTGGCTATTTCAGGTACATAATCGGATAACTTCAGTAACTCGGTTTGGTGCGTGGATGAATCCAAGTTCAGCAGTTTCTCAGCCAATGTATTGTGTTGCAGGATATTGCCGTATTTATCAACGACAAGTATGCTTTCTTGTGAATATTGAATGATTAACTGGTTGACTTGAATTATGTTTGACAAATCAATGCTGTGTTCTTTTGCAAGCTGTTCGCTGACCAGGATGTGTTTGGCCAGTTGACGTGCCAAACAAGCAACAGCAAAGTAAGTCATACTCAATAAAGCTGCTTGTGCGTACTGGACAGGGTAGGAATCAATCGTGAGTAAGGAATAGGTTTCTTGCAATAGTACGCTAATGGTTGCAATGGATGCAAAAAACAGCGCTAGGTGACCACGATTGATTAATCCTGCTCCAGCGAGTGATACCAATAGTAAGTCTCCTAAACCACTTCGTATACCACCACTGGCATAGAGCATGACAGAGAAAAAAATAATATCGCCAATAATCTGAATGGTTAGCTGCCAATTAATATTGGGGTAACGCAATTTAATAAACAGCATGGCTATGCTGCTGAAAAAAATATAACCAAGGCTTGTATAAAGAAATAGCAAGTAGTGGTATGAACCAAAATTAGCCAACTGGAATTTCCACGTAATAATGACCAGAATACTGCCAATAATGAATCGATATAGATTGAAATAATAAAGAGAGTGCCAGTATTGATTGGCATAATCATGCTCTGTGATTCCAGAGTTAAATCGCCAGTGTGTTGATTGTTTTGTTTGTGATGAGGAAATAGGCACAACAGCCAGTTTAAGATAAAGAACTTATATGCAAATCTCGATGCTCGTTACAACAAAAATATTGGTTATGATGACTGCTGATGGCTTCGCTTTTAGGTAGATGAACACCACAATGCGTGCAGCTCACCATATCTTCAATCGGTTCTGAACGTGTTTCTGTTTTTTCTGCTTTGGGTTGGCGGTTTTTTATTATCCAGTAAATCAGTACCGCTACCATGATGTAAAAAATTAATTTGCCCATATCGGATAATTTTCTTGTATGACATTAATCTGAATTCAACTTGTCATTGCTATCATTGCAGCATAGCAATTTTTTACTTTAGCAAATTGTAAATTAACCGTGGTTTAGGTACCTTTAAGTAAAAGATAAAATAATGAACTCACTACATCGTAGCAATTTCAAATAAATACTGCGGAGAGCGTAGGTTTGAGGTTTGTAAAAGTTTATATTTTTACGAGTGAGACCAAAATGTTTGGGAAGGTTTACTATACTTGATAAGAAAAAGAGCTATTCAATCCAAATTAGGTTGGTTTACGGATTGTCTAATAGCTTGGAAGATTTTTCATCATTTAATGATTGCGTGTAACAGCGAATGTTGCCAATTGCAGCAGGCATGTTTTGTTTTCTGAGTCTGGCAAGGAAGCTATTGCAGCAATGGCTGTTGAGATTTCAGCTTCAGCACATTGTTTGGCGTAGTCTAAGGCGGTTGTTTGCTGAATAACATTGAGAACAGGTTGAAAGCCATCTTTTCCACCATCTTCGATCGCTTTGCGGATAATACTGGCTTGTTCGGATGTGCCCACCCTCATGGCATAGATCAAGGGCAATGTGGGTTTTCCTTCGGCTAGATCGTCGCCGAGATTCTTACCGGTATCCTGATTATTGCCGGAATAGTCGAGCATATCGTCAATCAGTTGAAATGCAGTTCCCAGATGCATGCCATAAATTGCCATTGCGTCTTCTTCTGCTGAGGTAGCATTGCCAAGAATTGCGCCCAATCGACTGGCAGCTTCAAATAGCTTAGCGGTTTTATAACGAATGACTTGCAGATAATTTTCTTCCGTCACATGCGGGTCGCGGCAATTTAGCAGCTGTAAAACTTCTCCTTCAGCAATCGTATTTGTTGCATCGGCTAATACCTGCATGATGCGCATATTGTCAACTTCCACCATCATTTGGAAAGCTCTGGAATAGAGAAAATCTCCTACCAAAACGCTGGCAGCATTACCAAATAACGCATTGGCTGTTTCTTTATTACGGCGCAATTCGGATTCGTCCACCACGTCATCATGGAGTAAGGTTGCGGTATGAATAAACTCAATGACTGCTGCAAGGTTGTGCTGAAATTTTCCAGAATAACCAAAAGCACCGGCAGATAGAATTACTAACGCAGGGCGTAAGCGTTTTCCTCCACTATTGATAATATATTCACTGACTTGACGGATCAGTAGTACATGAGAATGTAATTTTTCTCGGATGACATCATCGACGATGTCCATGTCTTGTGCGATAAAGCTTCTAATATGTTCGATTGACACAATGTTACCTTATAGAAAACGCTATGTTAGGAATGACAACACCTAAGTGTCAAGCATAAAGATAAATTGATTGAAATGATCTAAATTTTCTACCACAATTAAGGGTTATTTATGTATAATTCGCGGTTCTGTAAAAGGGAAGTATGGAGTTAACTATGTATGCGGTCATAAAAACCGGTGGTAAGCAGTATCGAATTCAAGTGGGTGAGAAGCTGAAAGTGGAACAGCTTAAAGTTGAGAGCGGCAGTGAGCTTATTATTGATCAAGTACTGATGGTTTCGGATGGCGATAAAGTATCGATGGGAACGCCGCTGGTAAGTGGCGCTAAAGTGAGCGCAACGGTGCTGGGTCAAGGTCGCCACGATAAGATTCGTATCTTTAAGATGCGTCGTCGTAAGCACTACCAAAAACATCAGGGGCATCGGCAGAATTACACTGAGATACAGATCACCGGTATTTCGGCTTAAGGAGTATTAAATGGCACATAAAAAAGCAGGTGGAAGCTCCAGAAATGGACGTGATTCGCATTCCAAACGGCTTGGGGTGAAGCGTTATGGCAGTGAATTAATTTCAGCCGGATCGATTATTGTCAGACAGCGTGGCACACAGGTTCATCCTGGAGAGAATGTTGGTATGGGTAAGGATCATACTTTATTTGCCAAGGTGACAGGTGTAGTGAGTTTTAGTATTAAGGGCGCACTAAAACGTAAAGTGGCAAGTGTAATACCGGTATAAAATACAAAGTAAAGGATACGAATTTTTTAAAAGCCCTATCTGAAGCGATGGGGCTTTTTTGTTTTTGGGATTGCACAAAAAATAGTGGGCGTATAGCCAGGATTTATGAAATTTATTGATGAAGCGGTTATTCAGGTGTTAGCAGGCAAAGGTGGCGATGGTGTCGCAAGCTTCCGACGCGAGAAATATATTCCCAGAGGCGGACCTGATGGTGGGGATGGCGGGCGTGGCGGTAGCGTATTTGCACTAGCTGATCGCAATATCAATACATTGATTGACTATCGTTTTGCACGTATTCATCGCGCCAAGAATGGTCAGAATGGTCAGGGTTCCGACCGATATGGGAAAAGTGCTGAAGATATTATATTGCGCATGCCGGTAGGCACACTGATCAAGGATATCAGTACGGGTGAAACAGTTGCTGATCTGGTTCACGATCAGCAAAAGGTTCTTCTGGCCAAGGGTGGAGAAAGGGGAATCGGTAATCTGCATTTTAAATCGAGTACTAACCGCGCACCACGTCAATTCACATTTGGCGAACCAGGGCAAGAGTTTGAGCTCAAGCTGGAACTTAAGGTTTTGGCGGATGTGGGGTTGCTGGGTATGCCGAATGCCGGGAAATCCACACTTATACGCGCTGTATCTGCCGCACGTCCCAAAGTGGCCGATTATCCGTTTACAACGTTACAACCCAATCTCGGTATGGTACGGGTTGACCAGAATCGTAGTTTTGTCATGGCGGACATCCCAGGCTTGATTGAAGGGGCCGCCGAAGGCATCGGATTAGGACATCGCTTCTTAAAACATTTAACACGCACAAGACTGTTGCTCCATGTGATCGACATGATGCCACTGAATGAAGATACCGATCTTGTTCATGAAGCGCATGCATTGGTAAAAGAGCTACAGAAATATGATGAATCTCTCTATCAGAAACCGCGTTGGTTGGTACTGAATAAGACCGACATGATGCCGGAGGAGGATCGTGACGAGTTATGCCGCCAATTTGTTGACAAACTGGAATGGAAGGACAAGTACTTCATTATTTCCGCACTGACCGGCGAAGGTTGTCAACAATTAACCTATGCCATCATGGATTATCTGGAACAAAATTTACCGCTACAACCTGATGAATCATTCAATTCTGATCAACAATCGGTTTAATTCATGCTAAAGCAAGCGCGACGTATTGTAATCAAGGTGGGGAGTAGTCTGGTGACTAACCAAGGCAAGGGGCTCGACCACTCAGCATTGGCTTGCTGGGCGGTACAAATTGCTACGCTCAAGCAAATGGACAAGGAAATCATCCTGGTTTCTTCAGGAGCGATTGCTGAAGGAATGCAGCGTTTAAACTGGGAGAATCGACCCACTGCACTGTATGAATTGCAAGCCGCGGCTGCGGTTGGACAGATGGGGCTGGCGCAAGCCTACGCCTCCAGCTTTTCTCAGTATGACTTGCAAACTGCCCAAGTGTTGTTGACCCATGAAGATCTATCCAACCGGAAACGTTATCTTAATGCACGTTCCACTCTGACGACTTTGTTGAAACTCAATATCATTCCGATCATCAATGAGAATGATACGGTTGCGATTGATGAGATTCGTTTTGGCGATAATGATACTTTGGCGGCATTGGTAACCAATCTGGTTGAAGCCGATGTGTTGGTTATTCTGACTGATCAGGCCGGCTTATTTACCAGTGATCCACGTAAGAGTGCGGATGCAAGATTATTAAGCGAAGTGCATGCGGGTGATCCCGCACTTGAGAAAATGGCCGGTGGCGTCGGTAGCGGTATCAGCCGCGGCGGGATGCAGACTAAAGTCATCGCTGCCAAACGTGCGGCGCGCAGTGGTGCGGACACCATCGTTGCTTCCGGTCATGAAGATAATGTGTTAGTCCGTTTGAGCCAGGATGAAGCAATCGGTACGCGTTTTCTGGCCAAAATACCGGTATTGGCGGCGCGTAAGCAATGGCTGGCCGATTACTTGCAAGTGCGCGGTTACGTGACGTTGGATCAAGGTGCCGTGAAGGCGCTTTCCGCAGATGGGAAAAGCTTGTTGCCCATTGGCGTTATCAGCGTCGATGGTGAATTCGAGCGTGGAGAAGCCGTATCTTGTTTGGATGAACAAGGCCGGGAAATTGCGCGCGGCTTGATAAATTATAGCGCTGTGGAGACACAAAAGATTCTGAAGCAAGCCAGCAGTGAAATTGAAGCGATATTGGGTTATGTGGATGAACCGGAGTTAATTCATAGAAATAATCTGGTCTTGCTTTAAAATTGCAGTTTTCAAGATGTTCACTGAGTATTGAGCTTATCCAGAACTAATGACCATTCAATGCGATAAAAGCACGCAACGTATCGCGGCCATCGACTGGCTACGTGGATTGGTTATGATCCTGATGGCGCTTGACCACACTTCGTGGTTTTTCAACACAAATAGGATTTTCACCGATTCGGTTTTGCTCTATGAACCTGGCGTTCAATTTGCTACCGATCAATTTCTTACACGCTGGATCACGCATATCTGCGCCCCCACTTTTGTTTTTCTCGCCGGTACATCCGTTGCCATCAGCAATTTTCAGCGTCAGCAGCAAGGTATCAGTCAATCTGTGATTGATCGTGAATTACTGATTCGTGGCGCTTTCATTGCTTTGCTCGATTTATGTGTATTTTCACTGATTTCTGGCAAGGTCGTGTTGCAAGTGCTGTATGCCATCGGAATCAGCATGATGCTCATGGTTCTTCTGCAACGTTTGAGCGCACGTCTGGTTTTCTGCTTGGCGATAACTATTATGGCGGGTGGCGAGTTATTGCTCATGGCATGGTGGGAACCTAGCGGCGAAGTACCGCTCTGGCTGGCGATTACCTTTGCGCCAGTATTCGGCGAAACCTATTCCGTCTTATATCCCGCATTACCCTGGTTGGCGGTCATGATGCTGGGCTGGGTGTTCGGTGAGCGGTTAATGTCAGAACGATCCGGATTATGGCCGGTGGAGCGTTTGTTGATGCTCAGTGGTTTGTCAGCATTGGCTTTGTTTGTGGTTATTCGTAGTATTGATGGCTATGGCAATCTATTCATGACCCTTGAAGGCAGTACGTTGGTTCAATGGTTGCATATCAGCAAATATCCGCCCAGCTTAGCCTATACCGCACTGGAGTTGGGTTTGATGGCGATTGTTTTTGCTTTGCTGATACGCTTGGAGTCGGTCAAAAGAGTGATCAATAGTAGCGGACCAGTTCTCGTTTTCGGGCAGACCGCATTGTTTTTTTACTTGGTACACTTCGGTGTTTTGGCGGTGTTGCGTCTTGTGCTGGAACGTGGCAGCCTCGAGCAGACGTATTGGATTACCCTGTTGGTACTGATCATCCTGTATCCCATCTGTCGTATTTACCGTGCAGTGAAATGGCGTCATCCACAGAGTTTATTGCGTTTTTTGTAGAAAAAAAGCATAGCGGCAAATCTGTATAGAGTCATTGCTCCATTCAGTTTTCATTCATGTTGACCTGTGTAAATTAACTCCATCAGGAATCAACCTGGATCGAATAACTGAAAGGAGATACCAAATGAAAACCGAAAAAACAATGCTGACCAGCCTCTTTGTCATGGTGTTATTAGCATTTACTTTAGCAACACCGACTTTAGCGCAAGCGGGCAGGGGCCATCATCGTGGCCATGGCCATCATGGTCACCATCATCACCATAAACACTCACATCATCAACATCATTTGGGTGGATATAATATGATCTATAGTCAACCTCGTGTTTATTACAACCGGCCCTATTATGCGCAACCACGGAATTACTATCCGGCACCGGTGTATGGTTATCCTCCCAATGGCACGATGGGCATTGGCACCGGAAATATAGACTTTATGATACGCTTCTGAAATGAGAAACTGGTAATCGGCGCTTAGAATTGTACCGGTTACCAGTTTGATCTCTGTTTCCGGGACACAGGATTGTAGTGATATGAATGAATTGCGGAGTATTTTGATAATCATTATGATGGTAATGATGAGTCCGATCACTCAAGCGATGGCTGATTGGCAGAATAATGCATTCAATTATTATCGTACCAACAGCAATTCATCACCAGGCATCACTGAACAGAAAGCCATTGCCATCGCGCAACAGCATTTCAAAGGCCGTGTACTGGCCATCAATCATTCTGACGATGTGTATCGTATAAAAATACTGAGCAATCAAGGTACTATTCACATTATTCTGGTTAATGCGGTAGATGGAACGATTATTTCTACTCACTGATTCAGGTTTTCTTTTTCTTGAATTTCAAAAAATAATGTCATGCGTATCCTAGTCATCGAAGATGAAATTAAGTTGCAGAATCAGATTCGCCAGCAACTGGAAGCGGCTGGTTATATGGTCGATACCTGCGGTGATGGTGAGGAAGGACTGTTCTTTGCCACGGAATACCCGCTGGATGCCGCCATTATTGATATTGGTTTGCCTGGCAAATCCGGATTGGAGATTATCAAGGCGTTGCGTGAACGTGGAAGCCTGCTGCCCATTTTGATCCTAACCGCCAGAAGCAGTTGGCAAGACAAAGTTCAGGGTCTGGAAATGGGCGCGGACGATTACCTCACCAAACCGTTTCAGATGGAAGAATTGCAAGCCAGAGTTAAAGCTTTACTGCGCCGTGCGACAGGCATCCCGCAAACACTATTAAAATGCGGCCCCATCACGATGGATGTCTCATCCCAATCCGTCACTGTCAATGGAGAAGTCATCGAGCTGACATCGTTCGAGTATCGCCTGCTGGAGGAATTAATACGCCATCATGGAGAAATTCTTTCCAAGCACACACTGGCCGATTACCTTTATCCGCACGACGAAGATCGTGACAGCAATGTACTCGAAGTCATGGTGGGCCGTTTGCGCCGCAAATTGGATCCCGGCGGCACCCTGAATCCGATCGAAACCATGCGTGGCCGGGGTTATCGTTTTACCCTGGCGTGCGATAAATCTTCATGATGTCGTTAAATCAACGCATCTTATTCAGCGCAACGCTGGTTTTATTGATCTTTATTGTAGGCATCGCATTAACGCTGGATCGTGCATTTTATGACAGTGCACGGTTAGGGGTGAAGGATCGCTTGTTCGCGAAGCTGCTCATGCTCATGGGAGACACGGAAGTAGAAGAATCCGGCGCGCTGGATGTGTCGACCAACCTGCTCGATGCAGAACTGGGTCATATCAACTCAGATACCTATGCATTCGTCATTGATCATACCAATACCATTGCCTGGCGCTCCACTTCATCGCTCAATGAACAAATCCCGGTAGTGGCGCTGCTTGAAAAAGGCAAAAAACAGTTTTCGCAAATCATAATTGACGATAAACCGCATTTCATTTACAGCTATGGAGTTGCTTGGGAAACGCCATCGGGTGACTATCCGTTGACTTACTCTGTCGTCATTAATAATGAGCTGTTTGAAGCGCAAATAGAACGTTATCGTGAAGATCTTTGGGGTTGGCTCAGCGTCATGGTTATTTTGCTGCTGGCTACGCAAATGGGAGTGCTGCGCTGGGGGCTACAACCGCTACGCAAAGTTTCTGCTGAATTGGTAGCGATAGAATCCGGTCAGCAGGAAAATCTGAAAGGGGATTATCCCAGTGAATTGAAACTGTTAACCGACAGCATCAATTCTTTGATCAGTCATGAGCACAAGCAACAAAAACGCTACCGCAACGGCCTGGCAGACCTGGCGCACAGCCTCAAAACGCCACTCGCCGTACTTCAAGGCGCAGTGAATAGCGAGGACGATGAGCAATCGCGGCGCAAAGCCATTCATGAACAGATTGACCGCATTGATAACATTATCCAATATCAGCTACGCCGTGCCGCCACCGCCGGCAGTTCGCCCGGTATGGGGCTGATCACGTTACGCCCGATGGTGGATCGAATCGTGACTACCGTTGCAAAAGCGTATCGCAACAAACATCCGCAAGTAGCCGTCGACATCGACGATGCTATCGGTTTGCGCATTGACGAAGGCGATTTGATGGAGTTGTTAGGTAACTTGGTCGACAACGCTTTTAAATGGTGCCGCCAGAGTATCCATTTGTTTGCGGACTATCAGGAAAACTGGATAATCATCCAAGTCAAAGACGACGGCCCCGGAATCCCGCCGCATGAAATCGCCAGAATCCTGGAACGCGGCGTGCGCGCAGATCAATCCACACCGGGTCACGGCATTGGCTTGGCGATTGTGCGCGACATCACCCAAGTATATGGTGGAGAATTGTCGATTGAGAATAATTCAAGCGGCGGTGCCTGCGTTACCTTGCGTTTGAAAAAGAGCAAATAACCCGAATATCCTGATTTCACCGACTTTTATCGGTATTTGTTAACTGAGAAAGAATAAAAGCTAATTGACCCTGCCTTTTCTGTAGGCTGACATAAAACCTAACAAACCAAGACCCAAAAGAAACATGGCATAGGTATCGGGTTCCGGAACGGGGGATAAGAAACGAATATCGTCAATCGCAAAGTCATTACCGAAGATTTCAGTGTTTGTATCAGTGATGCGTAAAGTAATATCCGTACTTGTTCCTGAGAGCCAGTTTGTTGAAAACGAATCCCAAATACCTGCATTCAGGTTTGTGTCCATATTACCTAAAGTAGTTATTTCTGAACCAATGACAATGTCGAAACGTAAACTGGCTGGGTTAGTACTAGCAGGATCTGGAAAAGCATCACTGGGCTTACAGCATACATTCATTGCCCATACCTCAAAAGTGTAAGTTGTATTGGCTAACACATGTATGTTTTGCGATTCCCATACGGTTTTTCCAGCTATTGCATGACCATTGACGCTGAACATATTTCCGGCTCCCGTTGTGTGATCGGCCGCAGAGTTGAAATTTCCATTAAAAATGCTAGGGTCTGTAGTGATCACATACCCACCATCGTAAATAGATGGAATGTAATCCGAAGTGAAACCAACATCTCCAAGTTCGAATGATCCGTTCTTAACAATATTGGTGGGGGCTCCGGTCACTGGCAATGCATACAAGGTCAGCAGCGAGAATGCGGCAATTGTTTGATAAGTATTCATAATATTCATATTTGCTCTCCTCATTTTATTAAGTCTGAATTATATGCAGATAAATTCTCGGCAGCGTGTTAGAAAGCCTAATAAGTCCACCCTGAACAATTCTATTTTCAGGCATAAGCGCCAGCAAGACGATGATTGGTTCTGTCATCATTGGTTGGTAGCCAATCCAAGCGCAGGAAAATCAAGACAAGAAGAAGTCGCAGCTTCCTC
>JAGNZK010000007.1 GCA_017984435.1 Nitrosomonas sp.
ACCGACCAGTTCACCGCTGAACAAATCCTTAAGTCCAGCCAAGTACAACCAGCCTTCGCCAGTCGAAATGTAAGTGATGTCGCTCACCCATACCCGGTTATGGTGCCGTCACAGTGAAGTTCCGCTCCGGACCAAAGGTCTCTCGGGTGCGCTGGTGTGCCGCTCGAATCTCCATTTCCAGCTCGGTCAACGGCTTCTGATTCTTGCCAACATCATCCAATTTGCCCAGGCGTGCTGCATGTATCCAGCTCTTCAGCGTTCCTGGCGGCAATGACAATCGCCTTGCCGCTTCAGATATCGTCAAACCATCCACTTCATGCAGACTCACTGCCTGCGCCCGAAATTCCTGCGTGTAAATCCCTCTTGGTATCCATTTCATCTCACTCCTCCATTTCCAGTATCTTATAGAAACGTCGGATTCCTCTTTTTCCAGCTTACCTCAGTACATTTTTTATGGCGATCTGTGTATCATAAGCCGCAAGGGAATCACCAATTAATTTGCTAAGTAAGAAAAACATAAGACAAACGGAACACAAGAAACAAAACCTATCATACAGAGAGGGAAGTTTCCGAAATGTCGATCACACAGTCATTTGTTTACATAGTCATATAGGCAATAATCGGTGTTTCCCTAGATTTTCCAGCCTTTTCGTGAAATCTGATTTTTTATAACCGATAAACCAGATCAATACAAGGAAACCCATGGGCGCCACTTTCTTTTATATTTTTATTTATTTCATTGGATACTACGGTTCCAATATTCTGAATATGTTAACGATAAGCCCGTTTATCACCAATCGTTACATGGCAGCATTGCTACCTGTCTATGGCGTTGCTTTTACGCATGCCTATGTAATCGTCAGCAGCCCACCACCGCAGGGAACAGGCGTTACGATTGAATATGCTTTACTGGTATTTATTACTTTGCCGGTGGTGATAGTTACATTGGGTGCTGCTTATTTCATGTGGAACAGTAAAGGTAAACCCGAGGACACTGCTGCTAGTAATCCATCCGATGGCGACACAGAGCCGGTAGAAGCTACCGTCGCTGAAGCAGATGATCTCAAAGCAGTGCCATCATCCGATGAGAAGTCAGTGAATAAAGAAATTGATATCAACAAAAGTAAAGACAGCAAGGAAACTTAAAGCCCAATGCACAGCATTACCAAAGTTTTCACTCAACAAAAAACCCTCACGCCAAAAGTATGAGGGTTTTTTGTTGAATCAATGGTGTTATGACGTTCTATTGACGATTACATGCTCCTTCTGTGCGCTCAATGTACCTTGCTCGATGATCGCCAGCGTCAAGCGCGAAATCGCCACGCGCTTACCAGTAGCCTCTTCAACAATATCCGTTTGCCAGACTTGTGTGCGACGACCGGTATGTAGCGGCGTACAAACTCCAATGACATAGCCTTTAGTAACTGCACGAATGTGGTTTATATTCAACTCCAATCCAACTGCACGATATTTTTCCGGATCAATTGTCATCCACCCCGCTACACTGCCTAGCGTTTCCGACAAAACACAGCTAGCACCACCATGCAGGATACCGAATGGCTGCGTTGTGCGCTTGTCGACAGGCATACGTCCCTTTAGGTAGTCCGCTCCCAATTCAGTAAACTGAATACCGATATGTTCCCCCATATTGGCATTACGCAAACCTTCCAGATAATCAATCGCATACTCTTTAAACCAAATAGCATTCATGAATCATTCCCTTTTATTATTGCGGACACTTGAGCAGCAAAATACTCACACAGTGTTGGATTATAGTGCAATGACAACCTCTGAGGCACTTCCAGAACAACAAAAAGGACATTACTATGAACAAGACTTTCAAATACAACCGCCTTTCTAAAGATGATGCTGTTTTACTACTGGTCAACCATCAGGCGAAGCTGATCTCACTGGTGCAGGATTCTTCACCGAATGAATTCAAGAATAACGTGTTAGCGTTGACAGCCTGCGGCAAGTATTTCAAGTTGCCGACCATCCTGACCACCAGTTTTGAGGATGGTCCGAATGGGCCGCTGGTTCCGGAAATCAAGGAAATGCATCCTGCTACACCGTATGTGGCGCGTCCGGGCAATATCAATGCTTGGGACAACGAAGATTTCGTCAAGGCAATCAAAAAAACCGGCCGCAAACAACTGATCATCGCCGGTGTAGTCACTGAAGTCTGCGTCGCCTTTCCAGCGTTATCCGCTATTGAAGAAGGTTATGAAGTATTCGTGGTCACCGATGCTTCCGGCACTTTCAATGAAGTGACCCGTGTGCTGCTTGGTTACGTATGCAATCCGCCAGTATGCAGATGATAAGTTGGCTTGCAAACTGCACCGTGACTGGCGCAACGATGCCGAAGGTCTGGGAACCTTATTCTCCAGTTACATTCCTAACTATCGGAATCTGATGACCGGTTACTTCATTGTCACCAAAAAATAAGATAGTATGGAACGCGGCGGGTAACTGGTGCGTTCCATCGACATTTTCTTGTATTGCCGACTGTATTGGCGTGAATCATTTCCACAAACAGTCGAATTAATTACGTCGCTTAAAGGAAAAATAATGAACAACCCTAAAACAACTCAGTTGATCCTCCGCAACGGCCAATTCACGACACTTGATCGCCAGCGCCCGCAAGCCACAGCTGTCGCTATCTCCAATGGCTGTTTTAGCGCTGTCGGGGATGACAGTGACATCATGCGCCTAGCCGATAGCAATACGCAGGTGATCGATCTCAATCGCCGTCGCGTCATTCCGGGCCTTATCGATTCGCACCTGCATTTTATCCGGGGCGGACTTAATTACAACATGGAATTGCGCTGGGACGGCATTCCTTCGTTGACTGATGCCATGCGCCGTCTGAAAGAACAGGTAGCACGCACACCTGCACCGCAATGGGTGCGCATCGTCGGTGGTTTCACCGAAATGCAGTTTGCCGAGAAACGTTTGCCGACACTCGACGAAATCAATGCCGTTGCACCGGATACTCCGGTTTTCATCCTGCATCTTTACGACCGCGCTCTGCTGAATCGTGCAGCACTGCGCGCCTGCGGTTACGATCGGGACACGCCTAATCCACCGGGTGGTCTGATTGTCAAAGACGCTAACGGCGAACCGACAGGCTTGCTGCTGGCGGAACCCAATGCGATGATTCTGTATGCAGCGCTTGCCAGAGGTCCCAAGTTACCGTATGAGTACCAGATCAACTCGACGCGCCATTTCATGCAAGAAATGAATCGCCTGGGTATAACCGGTGCCATCGACGCCGGTGGCGGTTTTCAGAACTATCCCGATGACTACAAAGTCATTGAAGAACTGCACCAAGCGGGCGAGCTGACCTTGCGCATCGCCTATAATCTGTTCACGCAAAAAACCGGGGAAGAGGTTGCCGATTTTACCAAATGGACAAAGATGGTGAAACCTGGCGATGGCGATGGCTACTACCGGCATAACGGCGCGGGAGAAATGCTGGTTTTTTCTGCGGCGGATTTCGAGGATTTCCGTATGCCACGCCCGGATATGGCACCGAACATGGAAAATGATCTGGAAGCGGTCGTGCGCATCCTCGCCAGTAATCATTGGCCATTCCGTCTGCACGCCACCTACAACGAAACCATTTCCCGTGCGCTGGATGTATTCGAAAAGGTGAACCGGGATATTCCTTTTGATGGCATTCATTGGTTTTTTGATCACGCCGAAACCGTGACTGACGCCAATCTCGAGCGCATTGCCAAACTGGGTGGTGGCATTGCCATTCAACATCGCATGGCCTATCAAGGCGAATATTTTGTGCAACGCTACGGACGTAAAGCCGCGGAGCGCACACCGCCTTATCGGCGTATGCTGCAAATGGGTGTCAATGTCGGCGCGGGTACTGACGCCACCCGTGTGGCCAGCTATGATCCTTGGAATGCGCTTTATTGGCTCACTAGCGGTAAAACTCTAGGCGGCCTCTCGCTGTATCCAGCAGCCAATCTCGTTGATCGGGAGACTGCGCTACGTTTGTACACGCAAGCGAATACTTGGTTTTCGAATGAAGAAGGCGTCAAAGGTCAAATTAAAGTCGGTCAATACGCGGACCTCGCCGTACTATCCGCCGATTACCTCAGTGTGTCAGAGAACGAAATTCGTAATCTTGTTTCGGTGCTAACGATCGTCGGCGGCCGCATTGTTTACGGTGACGACGAATTTGGCGCGCTTTCCCCACCCTTGCCGCCAGCCATGCCCGATTGGTCTCCGGCGAATCACTACAGCGGCTATTTCAAACCTGCGGCAAGCACAACGACATTAAATGCATTGGCCCATACCGCGTGCGGTTGCGGAGTCAGTTGTTCCGTACACGGTCACGCCCATGGGCGCGCGTATCAGGATGCCGTGGATACTGGCGACCAGCGCGGCTTCTGGGGTGCGCTCGGTTGTTCATGTTGGGCGGTATGATCGTATAAATCTCTTTATGCAGTAAATCCTTATGCGCCAACAGACGGCAAAAAAATATAAAACTAGTCTGATTGCCGTTGTCTTGCTCGCCGTGTCGTTACCGGCGACCGCATCAGAATATCGGCCGCTACGCTTCGAAGAAGATTGGGGCGCACATTGTGAAAAAATAGCGCCTAAATGCTGGCGCATCTCAGAGACGGCTACGCTGACACTCGGTGCCGACGCACGTGTGCGTTCCCAGGGTTATTGGCCGCTAGATTTCGGCATTAGCGAAACGAACGGCAACAAAGGTGACAACTACACGCTGTTTCGAGGCTTAATACACGGCGACTTACGTGTCGGCAAGCACACTCAGATGTTTGTACAATTCGGGGCCTATGATGAAGCCGGACGTCGTGGAGGTCCTGAGAGAACCGATCAAAGCGATCCCGACTTGCAGCAGGGTTTTCTGGCGTGGAACGGCAATAACTTTTTCCTCCGTGCGGGTAGGCAAGAATCTCCTTTCGGCACCTCGCGCTTGATCGGGTTGCGAGACGGCCCTAACATCCGCCTTGCTTTCGATGGCGTACGCACCGGTTGGAAGCAGAAATCTCACCGCATTGATGGCTTTATCTTCCAGCCGGTTCTCAATAAGCCGGGAGCTTTTGATGATACAGATAATAAATCGCAGCTGCTGTACGGCTTATATACTACGCTCGCTCCGGAAAACATCGTTCCTCTCAAAGTCGATCTCTATTGGTTCGGTTACGAAAGAGATCATGCAAGGTTTGCAACAGTGCGAGGACAGGAGCGCAGGCATTCTTTCGGCGCGCGGCTTTTCGGCTCTGCAAAAAATTGGGACTGGAACCTGGAAGCAGTATACCAGGTCGGTCATGTCGGCAATCAGACCATCCGCGCCTGGACGGTTGCTTCTGATACGGGTTTCACCTTTACAACGCTGCCATGGTCTCCGCGACTTGGCCTGAAAGCGGATATTGCCAGCGGTGATAAAAATCCAATCGACGGACGGCTTGGTACCTTTAATGCACTCTATCCCAACCCCACCTATTTTAGCGAGGCGGCACTATTGGCACCGGGAAACACCATGGATTTACAGCCAACCGTGACCATCAAACCTGCTCCTGAATTCGAAGTCACTGTGGGCTGGAATTTTCTATGGAAACATCACGAAACCGATGCCGTTTACACGCCACCAGCGCCTTTGGTAGCAATACCTGAAACCATTGGAACCGGCCGCTATATTGGTGACCAGATCAAGCTGGAAGGCAGCTATCGCCCTCATCCGCAGTGGGAGATCCGCGCCGCTGCAGTCCATTTTAACTCTGGAAAGGCATTGACGCAGGCCGGTGGAAAAAATGTGGATTTTTTTATGACAAGCCTGGCGTTTCGTTGGTAACAGACCTACCGACGACAGAGCTTTGTATGCCTCGTAACCGGTATGTCGGCACTTCTTAGTCTATTATCATGTTTATTTTGGCTGGCATCGGCGGTGGCCAAATCCGGGATGGTTCAGATATAAAAATCTTTAGTTATTGTATAAATTAGTTTACATTGCAAGACCCTATTAGTCATAAGAATTCGACCATGCAAACAAACAATTCAGCCTCATCAGAAAATGAAAACGCAGCAAATGCAACTTTAGATATACGCAGAGATATCGTGCTCGATGCACAATTTGACCAGCCTTATATCATGATGAATGCTCTGGCAGGAATTATTGCCAGCTATGCATTACTGGCAGGCAGTGTATCAGGCGTGATTGGCGCCATGCTAGTTGCTATGCTATTGGGTCCCATCGCCGGCCTGTCGCTATCATTGGTTGATGGAGATTACGCGCTGTTTAAGAAATCCTCATTATCGCTGGCTGGAGGAGTAGGTATTGTTGCGTTATGTGCTCTGATTATTGGTCTAATTCATTACGACATGCCTATAAGCGACGAAATGCTCGCACGAACCAATCCCAATTATTTAGACTTAATGATCGCACTCGCTGGTGGTGCTGTCGGAGCATATGCAGTAGTCTCTCCGCGCATCCCAAATGCAGTTGTCGGTGTTGCAATAGCAACCGCTTTGGTTCCGCCACTATGTACGGGAACGATTTTCATCGCCCGCGGAGACTGGGAACATGCATTTGGAGCTTATTTGCTGACAGGTACTAATATTATCGCCATTCAATTTTCCTCATCTATAGTGCTATGGTTGTGCGGTTTTCACAAAGTCGTTGATCGCTTCTATATCAACCATAAAGTCATTTGGCTGAATGGCATCACGATTATGCTACTAATTCTATTGTTTGTAACACTTGGTACCAATACTAAGCTACTGGTTGACAAAGTTAACTTTGAAACAAAAGTTCGTAATATATTAATAAGAGAAATGAATTCATATCCTGGTGCATATGTAAGTGAAACGCGACTTGCTCTAGAAAATGGGAAAATGATTATTCGTGCCGTAGTGCGAAGCCCTAATAGTTTTTCCTCTGAAGATGTCGCCAGGATCGAGTCTAAATTGCCCGATTCACCGAACCATCTACCGATTGAACTACGTTTACGTCATGTCACTGTAGAAGTTATAACAAAAAATGGCTCAGTTCCCGATGCTGAAATGTCTCAGATGTCTGGAATCGGTGAAAAAAGCAAGCATCTCTTTTTCACCTTCCAGTAAAAAATAATCAAGGGATCATAATGGATTAGCTTAGGTACTAAGCTGTAAGAATTCCTGATGTTACTTGCAGTATTCAAGAAAATACTGCAGATGAGGCTCCCCTGTTTTCTGTCTTCCAACAGACGAACATTTTTTAGACCTGATTGGGCGCGATTAGGTTGAAATTCCGATCCAACAGATTCGGTGCAATCGGCAGATCGTGCTTGCTGTCGGTAGTCACGACGAATTTACGCTTTCCGCGCGCTTTGATGTCATATACCTTCATGAGCCGCCGAACCCGTTCCCTCCAAACTCGCACGCTATTAGCGCGAGGTTCTCACCAGATCCTCGGCCAGCCTGCTGGCTGCATACACGGCCTTGATGTGAACCAGCAGAGCGGTATTCCTGAGGCGCTTGCCGGGTAACCGGCCAACAGCTTTTTTGCCGCTCAATCCAAACGTACTTCACACTGATTCCCACGCAAAGTACGCCGTCGCTTTTTTAGAATGTCGCGCTCTTGCTTCACTCTTGCAAGTTCTGCCCTCAGTCGTGTCAATTCCATTTTTTCCACACCTGCCGGCTTGGCTCCTGTACCCGCCAATTAGCCTTCTGCCGCTTTGCACCACAGATAGTTTTTGAACGGCCTGCTAAAGCGCTTCAAACACACCCGCTGCGCCCATGCCGCTGCCAATGCACATGGTTACCATGCCATATTTCTGTTTATGGCGGCGCAATCCATGCAATAAGGTCGCCACTCGAATGGAACCGGTTGCGCCCAGCGGATGACCCAGTGCAATCGCGCCACCCAGCGGATTCACTTTACTGCGATCCAGTCCCAAGTCACGAATCACGGCAAGGCTCTGCGCGGCAAACGCTTCATTCAGTTCGATCCATTCCAGATCATCCAGTTTGACACCGGTTTGCTTCAGCACTTTGGGAATGGCTTGAATGGGGCCAACCCCCATGATCTCGGGCGGCACACCCGCGACGGCAAATCCGACAAAACGCCCGAGCGGAGACAAATTAAAGCGTTTCATCGCGGCCTCGCTCATCAATACCACCGCACCCGCGCCGTCGGACATTTGCGAGCTATTGCCTGCAGTCACTGAGCCTTTGGCGGCAAAAACCGGTCTCAATTTGGCCAACACATCAAGACTAGTATCAGCGCGCGGCCCTTCATCGGTGCCTTTGATGGCAATTTCTTCATGCACGGTGTGCGTGATCAGATCCGGGCGTTTCTCATCAACCTTGTAGGGTGCGATTTCCTGCGTGAATTCACCGGATTCGATCGCTTTTAAGGCGCGCTGATGGCTGGTCAAAGCGAACTCGTCCTGATCTTCACGCGATACTTTCCATTGTTCCGCTACTTTTTCGGCGGTCATGCCCATACCATAAGCAATCGCCACATTTTCCTCATGCTCAAACATAGCCGGATTCATCGCAATCTTGTTACCCATCATCGGCACCATGCTCATGCTCTCAGTGCCGCCCGCAATCATCACGTCCGCCTCCCCCAACCGAATACGATCCGCTGCCAGTGCAACGGATTGCAAGCCGGATGCGCAAAAGCGGTTAACCGTCATACCGGCCACACTATTGGGCAACCCGGCCAATAGCAACGCCACACGTGCGACATTGATACCCTGTTCTGCTTCGGGCATGGCACAACCCACGATGACATCATCAATCGCTGCCGGATCCAGTCCTTCGCATTGTTTCATCACAGCGTGCAACACATGCACCAACATGTCATCGGGGCGCACATTTTTAAACATGCCGCGCGGCGCTTTGCCAACTGGTGTGCGGACGGCTGCTACGATATAAGCTTCTTGGGTTTGCTTGGTCATGGGTTTCTCCGTGGATCGTCGATCTTGGAATACTTGCTATTTTATCTACACATCAGTTTCTCAGCGGTTTACCGGTTTTCAGCGTATGTTCGATACGCGCCTGGGTCTTTTCGGTTGCCAGCAGTTCCATAAAAGCTGCGCGTTCCAGTTCCAGAAACCAGTCTTCATCGACCAGACTGCCCGGCGTCAGATCGCCGCCGCACATCACATGCGCCACCTTACCGGCAATCAGATTATCATGCTCGGAAATAAAACCGCCTTCGCGCATGTTAACCAGCTGGCTTTGGATCGTGGCAATACCGGTATTACCCGCGACTGGAATTTCCCGTGCACGCAGTGGCGGACGATACCCGGCTTCCGCTAACGCCAACGCCTGCGCCTTAGCGACATGCAGCAATTCAAAGCGATGCATCACCACCGTATCGGCAAAGCGCAAATAACCCAGTTCTTTTGCCTGCTCGGCGCTTTTCGCTAGCTCCGCCATCGCCACCGTCTGGAAATAATATTTTAATTGCGGAAATGGATCGCCATCTTTGGCATTTTGCGCGGCTCTCATGGCAAATTCCTTACACCCACCGCCCGCCGGCAACAATCCAACGCCCACTTCCACCAAACCGATATAGCTTTCCAGTGTCGCCACAGCGCGATCACAATGCATGACAAATTCGCACCCGCCACCCAATGCCAGACCATCCACGGCGGCAACCGTCGGGATCATCGAATAGCGCAACGCCTGCGAAGTTTGCTGAAACGATTTGATCATGCCATCGACTTCCGCCAATTTCTTAGCCATTAATACATCAGCAAGATCCAGCTCGCGCGCCACGTGCAGCACAGTTGCCTGCGCCGATTTCTTGAATTTCTTCAGGAATGACTGAAATGCCGATGGTGGTGCGGGTGGGGCAGGCTGTACGCTGTTATGTTGTGCATCCGGTTTAGGCTTTTCAGTGGCTTTCTGTAAATTAGCCCCGGCTGAGAACGGCGGTTCCGTTTGCCAGATCACCAGCGCACGCCAGTTTTGTTCGGCTTCCTTGATCGCCTGTTGCACGCCTTCCAGCACATCGACACCAATCGTGTGCATTTTGCTCTTGAAACTGAGAATGGCAATGCGATCACCGGTATGCCACAACCTGACAGCATCTGTCTCAAAAATGGTTTCCCCATAAGTAGCTGCCTCGCCGATCAATCGGTCCGGGAAAAGCTGACGCTGATACACCGGCAATCTTGAGCGCAATTGTAGTTTTCCGGATGTCGGGGCAAAAGAACCTTGCGCGGTGTGTACACTCTGCGTATCACTTTCGGCGATTGTCATCACCCACTGCGGCAATGGCGCCCGGCTCATGCTCTTACCGGCGGCAATATCCTCCTGAATCCAGTTGGCAATTTGTTTCCAACCGGCTGCCTGCCAGATTTCAAACGGCCCCTGATTCCAGCCGAACCCCCAGCGCACCGCCAGATCCAAGTCACGCGCATTATCGGCAATCGTCTCCAGTTGCACGGCGCAATAATGAAACAAATCGCGGAAAATCGACCATAAAAATTGCGCCTGCGGCTGCTGGCTATTGCGTAACGCAGCAAATTTCTCAGCAGGATTGCTATATTTCAGCAGCCGCTTCAAATCTTCATCCACTTCGCCAGCGGATAATCGGTATGCTTGTGTTGTCAGATCAAATACATGAATTTCATTTTTTACTTTCTGATATACCCCGCATTTGACTTTTTCACCCAGCGCACCGGCCTGAATCAGACCTTGCAGCCAATCCGGCACGGTAAAATAAGGGTGCCAGGCATCGTCCGGCAAGGTATCGCGCATGGTATTGATGACATGTGCCAAGGTATCCAGTCCCACCACATCGGCGGTACGAAACGTAGCGCTTTTCGGGCGACCGATCAGAGAACCGGTTAGCGCATCAACCAGATCAAAGCCAAAACCAAACGCCCGGCCATGATGCATGGTAGCCAACAAAGAAAACACGCCGATGCGATTGGCAATAAAATTCGGCGTATCTTTGGCGCGAATCACACCCTTGCCCAGATTCGTCACCAAAAATGCTTCCAGGTGATCAAGCATAGCTGCATCGCTGACCTGGCACGGAATCAATTCGACCAGATGCATATAGCGCGGTGGATTGAAAAAATGAATGCCGCAAAAACGATGGCGTAATGTTTCCGGAAAAGCCTCAGCCAATTGATTAATGGATAGTCCGGAGGTATTGCTGGCAAAAATCGTGTGCTCGCCTAGGTGCGGTGCGACCTTTACATATAAATCGCGCTTCCAATCCATACGTTCGGCAATCGCCTCAATCACCAGATCGCAGTCTTTGAGCAATTCAAGATGCTGCTCATAGTTCGCCGCTTGAATGCAGGTTGCTTTGGCTTTAACCGACAGCGGCGCAGGTTCCTGTTTTTTAAGTTTCTCCACTGCCTTGATGACATTGGCGTTGGGATTATCCGCAGCACCCGGCAACTCAAACAGCAGTGTTTCAATATTGGCATTCACCAGATGCGCAGCAATCTGCGCGCCCATCACACCAGCCCCCAGTACCGCCGCCTTGCGTACTAAAAAACGTTGATCACCCAATTTCGCCTCCTGCTAGATGCGGTTATTGATAAACCCTATTCATACCGACTATGGCTGGAAAGAGTACAAGCATGAGCGACAAAGCGCAAGCTTGTTCGTTGACAGAATGATGAAAGTGCTTAGCAGGCCGTTGAAAAACTATCTGCGTTACCGCTACGGCGTTAAAAACAGGCTTAAAATGCTCATTTATCATGCATAAACTGCGCTTTTTCGCCTGTTTTTGCCTTGTATCGACTGCCTCGAAAACGTTTTTTCAACGGCCTTTTAGATCCTCTCGCTGCCAGCGACCTGAAAACAAAAAATACGATGAGCAGGCATTAACGCCAAACGATGGCAAACTGTTCCGCATTGAAGCCTACTGTCGCGCGTGCTCCGTCGGTAATCAATGGCCGCTTGATCAGACGACCGTTACTCGCCAACAAAGCCAGCACCTCCCGGTGAGATAACGCAGGCAACCGTTCCTTAATTCTTAATTCGCGGTATTGCACACCGCTGGTATTGAAGAGCTTGCTCAGTGAAACATTGGCACGCTCAGTAATCGCAACAAGCGCTTCCGCGTCTGGCGGATTCTCGGTGATATCGACAAATTCATAACCAATCCCGGCTTCTTGCAGGAATTTCTCCGCCTTGCGACAGGTATCGCATTTTTTATAACCGTAAAATTTAAGCATATTTCATTCCAAAAAACACAAATCTGCACTTTGGGCGTTTCCAAAAATTCAAAGTTCTAAACAAAGCAAGGCGCGAGCAAGAAATGATGACGCAGCATATACCAGATATATAAGGAAACATTTTTTGCAAGCAACGAAGCGTTGTAACGAAATTTGGGGTTTGAGAAATGCCCATCTATTCACCGCCTTTCGGCCCCCAGAAAACCACCCAAGTAGAAAAATCCGCCGAGAAATTCTCAAAACGATGCTCGACGTGTGCCGCAACAAAAAATACCATACCTGGTTCAAATTTGTGGCGTTCCCCGGCAATGACAATTTCACCATGACCGGAATGGATGAAATACAACTCATCCTGATCATGCGGCGTCTGGATATCGGTGTCTTTGGGTGCATAGACTTCCACCGACATGGAACCATGTGCAAATGCCAGCGTAAACGGTTCACCCATCGGCCATTCCGCACTTGCTTTACCGGGTATTCGTTTCATCAAATCAGATAATGTTGCTTTCATCATTGCTATCACCTCATGTTCATTAAAACAACGCTTATTAATTACCGACCAAGTATAAGTGAACTCGATGGCCGACACCAACCTTGCATTTTAGGAATTACTCTCCTAATATGCAAAGATGATCAGGCGTAAAAAACACATCGAACTGAAAGAACTGATGGATATTTTTCCAGCAATTGCACTACTAGGGCCACGGCAAGTAGGCAAAACTACGCTGGCACTGGAAATCGCCAAAGATTTTTCTTCTGTTTATCTTGACCTGGAAGCGGAAGAGGATCGCGCCAAGTTGGCCAGTCCGGCTTATTATTTTGAGAATCACAAAGACAAGCTCATTATTCTGGATGAAGTACAGCGGATTCCAGGAATTTTCCAGGAATTACGCGGCATTATCGACCAAAACAGAAGAGCAGGACACGCGGCAGGACAATTTTTATTGCTTGGTTCCGCCTCGATTGATTTACTGAAGCAATCCGGCGAAACGCTGGCTGGCCGTATTGCCTATTGCGAACTATCACCCATCACAGTTGCAGAATATCCGGAGGATATGGATCGACTATGGTTAAGAGGCGGCTTTCCCGACAGTCTTCTCGCAAGCAATGACAAAAAAAGCCTTTTGTGGCGCAACAACTTCATCCGCACGTATCTGGAACGCGACATCCCGCAACTGGGACCGCGCATACCCGCCGAAACCCTACGGCGTTTCTGGATGATGCTAGCGCACCTGCAAGGCTCGTTATTAAACGCATCCCATATTGCAGCCTCACTGGGTGTCGACGGCAAAACGGTCATGAGTTACCTTGATCTTATGGTCGATCTGCTACTTGTCAGAAGATTAACGCCGCTGCACAAAAATCTGGGAAAACGGTTGATCAAATCACCCAAAGTTTATATCCGGGACAGCGGACTTCTACACGCTCTGCTCGGCATCGATAGTAAAGAAACCCTCCTCGGGCACCCTGTCATCGGCATGAGTTGGGAAGGATTCGTCATTGAAAACATCCTGAATACCATCGACCGGAATCAGATCAAGCCCTATTTTTACAGAACTTCGTCCAGCAATGAGATCGATCTGGTGTTGGAAAGATCAGGAAACGAAACATGGGCCATCGAAATTAAAAGAACATTCGCGCCTCAATTTACCAAAGGACAGCGCCTCGCCAGCCAGGATATTGCAGCATCAAGAAACTTTATCATCTATCCCGGCAGCGAGCGTTTTTCTTTGGCGGAAAATACTGAGGCGGTGGGTCTAGCAGATTTTCTGAATACGTTCATAATAAGCAAGTACGGCTAAGATGCCGATTCATTATGCGACAATCGGAGGACGGCTTGATACCCCCGGATCCGGGGGTGCGGTTGGCGAGCCACTCCATCCCGCAATTACTGCGGCCAAATGTTCCGCCCAGAAATCATCCCCATCGGAAGGATAGTGTCCTTGGCTCAGTGCATTTGAAGATGTACCAGAAATCTGCAAATGAGGTGCCTCGAAATCTAACGGGGAAAGGCCGTTTTTCTTTCCCAGCTCATGCATTCTTTTCCACCACTTCTTCTTTTCAGGGGTACTGTCACCCCAACTCCACTTGCCATTCTCAAAAAGGACAAAGTCTACTGCTAATCCGTATTGATGATAGGAACTCCAAGGTTTTGCATAAGTGACTATTTTTGTATCTGGTTTTGTACGACCTTTAGCATAAAGATCGGCTTGCCTCTCAGGAAACCTAAAAGCTTCAAAAACCTTGAATGGTATCCCTTCATCATTGAGCGCTTTTTCGATTCTTATAACAGCATTCCTAACAACAGGATGTAGTAGGCTTAGATCGTTATCTCTAGCATGAGGATTAGTCATTATTTTCTCCTTATGTGTATTAACAATTGTTATTCTCCTGCATGTTCCTCTTCATTATTGCTAGATCTATTCCCTGTTTTCTGGGACGGCTGTTTACCCGCATTCTCAGTCGGCTTGTCTTCCGTCTGTTCTGTAGGAAGCTTCTCACCAAACTTCTGTACAACTTTTCCAGTCATTAAGATCCCCATGACTGTCGCAACAGAATCAGGAATCTCTTGAAGTGAACCGCTCTTTACACTCGTCATAAGCCACACCATCAGTACCCCAACAATCCATAGCAAAAACGCAAGTCTACTTGCTGAGAAGCCACCATTATCTTCTTGTAGAAATTCTAGAATTTTCATTATGTTCTTCCTTTCTGATGTATTTACTTGATAAACAAAACAAATCAGACCACCTTATTTCGTACCAATCACGACAAAAACTGCTCCATCGGGATCGCTTAAGAAATCGAGGCTTCCTCCAAGATCTCTACCATCCAATACAACATTCTCGGTTTTTGATACTGTCGTTTGAAATCCTCTTATTTGAAGTTTTTGTGCTTCGACTTGTGCTTCATTTTCATCACTTACCACTATTATTCTTATCGTATTACTCATATATCTCTCCATCTTTAGTTAATTTGTGTGAATAGCTTTATAAAGTGAATAAATTGCTCCATCCAGTGAACCAAACAATAATTTTTCTAACTCAGAACGTGTTGTAGCTTTCTTTATCTTGCCTGTTACTGTGGATGTCATTGTTTTAGGATCAGTTTTTTTAGCTTTTGTGATCAAAGCATCCAATCTACTAGAATCAATAGCGTTGGAACCATTCGCCACATAAGCAAGTATTTTGTCAAGACGTTGTTGTTCGATCTCAATCTCTGACTGTGCTTGTGCGCGATATGCTATCGCTTCAGCTACTACCCTAGCTTTCTCACTATTACCGCTACTGCTGCTACTGAGTTCATTAGCCGCAGCCCCAGTTATAAAAGCAGTTTGAATGAGTATTGGATTGAATCCAGGCTCATCCTTGATCTTGAAATTGAAGCTGCTCATCGCAGAAAGCGCTTCTCCATCAGCCGATTGTTCGTTACTCTTTTTCGGAACAATCAAAGCAACACGCTGCTTGAGGCCTAGGCTACCTTGTACCGGTTGCGATGAATCAGGGCGTGCCTCGGCCGTTAAAGAAATTTTCTCGGTTTCATAAAAATACAGTGAATTGGCGCACCCACTCAACATGAAAGAAAGACAGAGAACCGCATACATTTTTGTTCTGATGTGCATAATTAAATCCCCCTTGTAATAATTCTTAATTATGTATTTGGTGTTTCAGCATTTTTTTCTTCGGTGACAGTTGGCGACGCACATCTATCACCTCCTCCCTGAATACCCGACTTGACTCGTTTGATAAAATCTTTTAGCTGCCAATCATCGGATTTCATGATGCTAGTAGCAGCCTCTCCGGTTGATATTAGATGATTAAACTGCACATCATCCAAGCCTTTTGCATAAATACAACTCACGGCAGCCAGGCTCATAGCATCCTCATTGTCTTTTTTGCGAGGGATCAAGGCAAACGTATCCCGATCATAGCCAAAAACCAAACGCCCCGTGCCTTCTGTAGTAGCGGCAACATCCAATCCCAACGTTGTTCCATGCACGTACACAAGATGTTTCGCATTCATGCACCCAGAAAGCAGCAAGCATATAAAACCAACCTTAATTAATAATATCTTCATGATGTTTCCTTCGCTTTAATCAAGAAATTCATTGTCTTTGTAACTCCCCTTGAACACCCGCCTTGACGGTACCATTTTGATCGCGGTTGATGATGAAGGTACCGTTGAAATCCAGCGGTACCCTTAACACGTTGCGCGACTCGATTCCTGCTGAAAAACCAATTTTGACCGGATTGGCATGAAACATAAGGCCGTAATTCTTTTCAATCCACGCAAAAGGTTGCAGGTTTTCCAGATTGGTTTCTTTATTACTGATTTCCACAAAATCATTGCTGTCAACCTGTTGTAAAAATTGATCAATGGGTAATTGCGCATTGTTTACCAATTTTGGATAAACCTTGATTCTTTCCGCGCGCCCCAGTGTTAAACCACGATCGCTATGATGCGTACTAATAAAACCACCCCATGTTTTCTGTGTCGTCATATAACTGGTTCCATTTTCAAAATACCGTAGCTTGGTGAGACCTGCGTCGTTAATCGCACACCCGGTAATCAGCATGATCAGTAAATAAATAAGCAAGTACTGTTTTTGAGTCATGAATACACACCAGTTAAACTTAATCTGACTTACACATGTTTTTGTCATTGAATCAATTGGCATTTATACATCAAGATAAGCTTGGCAAAAATAGCCCAATTGAGTCATTTTGAATAAGCAAATAAAGCCGCCATAAAAGAATTGGCTCATACAAATTTCACCAGCATCTCACTTCGTGTCGAAACGCCCAATTTACTGTAGATATTTTTGATATGGTTACGCACGGTGTGGTAACTGAGATTGATTTCACCGGCAATTTCCTTGGAGGAATTTCCTTGGTAAATCAGCGTGGCAATTTCCAGTTCCCGCGGCGTCAGGCCTGTCCTGTTCAACTGGTTGAAAATTTTCCCAATTTTGTACGCGACACGGGATAACTGCAGTAAATAGATACACTGATGATCGATATCCTCGTTAATCAAGGTCAGTTTGATTTCATACAGACGTTTACCCAGTTTTGACAAAAAACTGTAGCACCCGAATTGATTGCTTTGAATGGTTTTAGCAAGAGCCAATGTCGTCGACAAAAAGGTGTTTTTATCGTGACCAATAATTTTCCCAAAAACCTGGCTTTGAAAAATGACTGTGCCATCGTCACGAATGACAGCGATCGGATCGGTATGATCCGACCAGAATTTTCGCATCTGACGGAAATTCAGTGTTTCTTCCTGAAAAAGTATGAATTTCAGCGTTTGTAGCAAAACAGGTCTGAGGATTTTCAGCAATTCGATATCACGCTGACTGAGAATTTGCTGATGATCGGTAAACCTGCAAAAATAAAAACGGAATGCAGGTTGATGCCCCTCATCAAAAACTGTAATGATCGTGCAGTTGTGATGTGATCGCTGCCAGGACTGACCGAAAGGAAGATGGCAACCGTTCAGGCTATCCAGGCACTCAACAAGGTTGGAAGAATTGATCAGCGACGGCATATTCACGTTTTCGCTGATAAAACCTTCTGTCGACGAATTCTGCAAAACGGCATTTAGGATACGTTTCCAGCCATCTTGGCAACATGTCGACTGATTAATGCTGTCAAGCAATTGCAGCGTATTCTGCACGCCGGTCAGTTGTCCGTAAAATACACCATTGCATGTTAACAGCGGTAATAAGGCGGCTTTCAGCACTTGGTTAAATTCATCCCTGGTCTGACAGTTATTTAACCAACTGATGGCAGCCAATGCTATCTGGTGATCCCTGTTTGCAAGCACATTCGAACAAACTTCCTGGTCCATGCTCCCCTCTCACTTTCTTATTTGTATTCATTCAGCATTTTTAAATGGAGAAGAACAGTGTATCTAATAGGTGAAACGAATGAGCGTGAGTATTCTCACAAAGAATGAAGTAATACTGTAAGGCTGGACAAGTGATCTAAGTGATAACCCTGTTAAGAAGGAAAAAATAGCCAAAAGCAAATGGAATCAGTATTTCGCTAGAATTAAAGTTGCACAGAAACCTATTGTTGCGATTAATTGAAATAGCACCGGCATGATGGGGCAGTCATTCCAACGAGTGTAGCCGACGATCCATCCATTGTTCGATATTTTTCAGAAGTTCAGTGCGCATGGGTTCTTTCAAAAATAGATGCTGGTGATAGCGCAGATCCGGCAGTGCCAGAACATCGTTATCCGCATGATGTTGCAAAGTGGCTTGAGCGAAATCTTTATTACCCCAGGATGCCGTAATCGGGTCATGTTCCGAGTAAATCAGATAATAGGGCATCGTAAACTCACTCATTTGACGTCGAAAGTGCACAATCTCTGCTTCGATACCCTTCACAAAGCGCAACAGGCCACGACGGATAAGCCAGTCATCGGCGCGCAAGCGTGCCTTTTCTTCTTCGCTATCAGTCAGATAATCCACCACCCAGGCTTGCGCACCAGGCGTCATAAAACTTCGCAAACCCGGCCAGGAAAACACTTCGAACATCCCATCCAATAGGGGCACGGTTACCCACGATAGCAACTGATTGCCTATTAACACGGGCAAAGGCTCATTCTGGGGATGCAAGAAATGCGTTTCGGCATGAAAAGACAACTTGATCAATGGATTCGCCAACCAACCGCGCCAACCGGGCGGCTCGCTGACAGCAAAAGCCGGCGCCAGAAAAATAACACCTTGTACGCGTTTGCTCGTATCGTCTTCATTCCTGGTTTGCATTAAATAGGAAGCGGTAACCAACGCACCCAGGCTGTGCGAAACAATAAACACAGGGCGTTCTGAATCACCCTGTTCATCACACAACGCAATCGTCTTCCTGAGCGCTTGATCCAAAGTCCGGCGCATCGGTTCCAGATCATGCAACGATGACTGCGCCAAATAAGCATCGCTGACATCCTGCCTTCCCGCACCGTTAGCCAACGCCAGATCTGCCTGTTGCAGTAGCGGATTGGAGAGACCATGCGCGTATAAATCGAAACCTGTAACGATAAATTGCCGGGCAAAATAGCGAGCCACCTCGCCATAACGCCCGATATGTTCATTCATGCCATGAACCAGCAGCACACAGGCGCGAGCCTTGATGAGTTCTGGTGGGAAAAGCGTTCGGAGAATCAGCGATCCATCGCCATCGGATGGATCGATACGGCTTTCTTCCCCCCAGCGCGGATAAGGTTCACTCACGAACTTCTGATGCACACAGCCGGATAGCATTGTCAGCATCAGGAAAATGCCTGTCAGTATCACTGTGGGATGGTTACGGGGTATTGTCATTTAAGACAGGACGGACTTGTCCTCATGGAAAGTTAGCTACTTCCCGCACAAAATTAAGCTGCTTGCAATAAAAATTCAACCTTCACGGCTTCATATGGAAACTCGATCGCGCCGTCTTCATTACGAACGAGCAAACCAGCTTTGAGAAGCGCCACGACATCTCCGTGAACCCCCTTGACATCGCGCTCTACGCGCCGCGCAGCCTCTCGAATTGAAACTGAACCGGCACCACAAAGCGCTTTCAGGAGCTCCCAACGTTTTGCGGTCAATACTTTCCACAGCAATTCAGGAGACGCAAAACTGATTCGATCCGATTCTTGTTGCTTATTCAAATTCCAAGCCTGGGTAAAATCAGCCATCACTTGGTTTGGATCTCGAACGTCAAGAATAACTGTTTTCATGGTTCCACCTTTCGATATCATATTGAAAATCCGCTAACAGTTTTTCCAGAGTGGAAAATGTGTACTCGACTTCCTGCTCTCCCCAATACCGATGATCATCTTTTCCGGCCTCATTATCATATCGGAGAACACATTTCTCATTAACCACGTAAGCTAGGCGATACTTAAAGAAATGCTCAGATTCTGCCAGCGGTTGTGCAATCCGCCAAAGCACGAGTTCAGCGAATTTGTTCTCAGCATATATTATGCGCTGCCGGAGAAGTAACTCGGTAGATTTCATGTTGGTGATTATACCAACACTTGGCATTGCTGTCAGTCACTCCACCAATAATACGGTTAAAAATACATCGTGTAACAGGCCGTTGTTGGCAAATAGAGCAATAGATCATTCTATTTCTTAGATAACTTCTCCGGCGATACCGCATCAAACTAGGGTGCGACAAATTGTCACAGCGACAATTTGCCACATTGCCTTCTCAGCGTTTCTGAGGATAATTGTATTCACAAATGCCACCCTTGCCGCAAGGCAAGTTCGGAAAGCCTACGGATCTCCACACATGAGACGGCTGGGTTGCCTCCCATGAATGATGGGGAGTCACTGAATCGGAAAGCAATCAATCGACTTCAGATCATCATTCTTCAATCAAATGCCGGAAACCATCATTCGTTAATTGGACCAGCGGTCAACGGCGCAATGTAATTATTATTGGAGATTCCCGAATGCAAAAAAAACATGTAAAAAAACCAAGTATGCTTGTTTCAGCAGCTATCATTTCCATTACCGCACTGGCGAGTACACAGCTACATGCTGCAGGTGCCGTAGGATTTAAAGCTTGGAATGGCGGTACTAATGAGCTCAATTTGGGTGGCAGCATTTCCGCCACTGAGACCGGCCTGCAAAGCGCCTATTCCGATAATCCTCTCTTAAACAATTCTGCCTGGGCGCATACAGGCGATTGGTATACCTTTAAGAACAGCAGCCTGGGTGATGTTAGCGTCACAGTTTCCGGCGATGCTGGTTTTGCTCCCGGCCTTACGGTTTGGGCAACCGGAAACACTGAATTCGATGGTGGAACCACCGGTTTTGGCGGCGAACTCAGTTCGGCAGGATTTGGCACCCCACATACTTTTAACGCAACCGGCGCAATGGGCGATGCGGGTACACTATGGATGGCGAGTGGCAATGGCGGCAATGTGCTCGAAACTCTGGGCTATGCAGTTTCCGGCCCTTCACACGCCACTGGAGCCGGTTGGGGTGAGAATATTATCACCGGCGCAAATGACGTGAGTCTGACCAGCACTTTTGAGAACGGCATCAGTGGCAGCGCGGGGGCAAATTCCGTATCGCTGATATTCAATGACTTGGCACCAGGCTGGTATGCCCTGTATATCGGCGGCACTAACAATGCTACTGCCGGCGGAGAATTTGATCTGACTGTTAGCGCAGTACCGGAACCGGAAACTTACGCTATGCTGCTGGCAGGTTTGGGTCTTATTGGCTGGCGTCTGAAAAACCGGAAAAACGCATTGCCTAGCCTTGCAGCTTAAATAATCATTATCGTTGTGAAGCAACAATAGAAACGGAGCGTTTCACAGAATCGCCCCGTTTCTTGCTAGAAACAAATAAATGTTATCCGGCGGTAACTAGGATGCACACGGCATTTATCGTGAATCACATTCAATAGAATTATCTGCACGTACGCGACAAAACGCACAGACGCCATGAAATTCCCTGACGTACATGCCCGATAGTAAGGAATATCATCATGCTGAACAATATCAAAAAAATCATAAGCACACTCATCACGCTGTGCTGTCTTACTTTTTTTACCGGCTCGTTCTCACAGGCTGACGGTTTCGGACCGATCCCCATGTCGCTGAAAGGTGCGCCGGTTCCCGGCGTGCCCGGCTTGCTGGGTGGTACTGACCCAATCATCATTAATAAAAATAAAGCGATAGCACTCGGCAAGGCCTTATTTTGGGATATTAATGTCGGCAGTGACGGCATAGCGTGCGCCAGTTGCCATTTTCATGCAGGCGCGGATCGGCGCACCAAAAATCAGATCGCGCCAATAGGCAGGAATAGTCATCTGCCCAAGGATTTTGAGCTCGCAAACGATGGAACTCCGCGCGGACCCAACAGCATTCTGAAAAAAAGTGATTTTCCTTTTTATCAAACCGATAATCCGCTGAGCCCCATCGGTATCCCTATTTATAACAACGATGATGTAGTCTCTTCCTCAGGAACCTTTGGCGGTGACTATCGCGACGTCCAATCGATTGAAGCGAAGAATGATCAGTGTAGCCGAAGCGCCGATCCGGTTTTTCATGTCGGTGCAAAAGGGACACGCAAAGTTGAGCCACGAAATACACCGACCGTCATCAATGCCGTTTTCAATTTTCGCAATTTTTGGGACGGCCGCGCCAACAATATTTTTAACGGCAGCAGTCCTTGGGGGGATCGTGATCCCGATGCAGGCGTCTGGGTTAGAAATAGCGACGGCACCGTTGCCAAAGAACGTTTGAGACTGATCAATTCCGCACTAGCTTCCCTGGCCGTCTCTCCGCCCTTGGATGACTTCGAAATGAGTTGCCACGGACGCACCTTTGCTGATTTGGGTCGTAAGCTACTGGATCGTAAGCCACTAGAACATCAGCGTGTGCACTGGGATGATAGCGTACTGGGTGGATTGGCACTCAGCACACCCAATAATCTGCAGAAAGGATTGGACACCAACTACCACCAACTGATCATGGAAGCATTCAATCCCAAATATTGGGATTATAACCATACCGGCCCATTCGGCGCTCCGCCGCGCAGCTCTGCAACGCACAATACGCCGTACAGGCAGGTAGAAGCTAACTTTGCCATGTTCTTTGCGCTCGCGCTTCAAGTGTATCAATCGACCCTGATTTCCGATGATTCCCCGTTTGATCGAAGTGCTGTGGATGCACACGGCATACCCATTGACTTGAGCGCATCGGCACAACGTGGCATGGATATTTTCCGTGATGCACACTGTGCACTTTGCCATATTGGCCCTAATTTCACATCGTCGGCTGTGGTAACCAATGGCATTCTGCAAAAATCAAACCCGCATGCTTTCGGCAATTCCACATTCCGCGTCAGCACCACCACGGTAGTGACCAGTTTATCGTTAACCGGCGGCATGATGTTTCAGGATACCGGTTTTTCCGGCACCGGCGTCACCCCGGTGGAAAATGATATCGGTTTGGGCGGCACCGATCCCTTCGGCAATCCATTATCGTTCTCTGATCAATATTTACAGCTGCTTGCAGGGAATGCATCCGGGGTGGTAGACCCTTATGTTGCAAACGTAAGACCTTGTGATCTGGATACGTCGATTGCAATTGATAGTAACAGTCCGCATGCGTTGCTTTTCACGCGCGTGGACGGGATACAAAGCCAAAAACAAAATACTTTGAATTGTTTCAATCCCGCAGGCATCTTTATTCCAACAACCGCAGCCGCATTGGCAGAGTTGGCAAAACCCAATCGTAAAAGATTCTTGAGCGCGGCCAATGGTTCATTCAAAATTCCCACGTTAAGAAATATCGAATTAACCGGACCTTACATGCATAACGGCGGCATGGCGACGCTGGATGAAGTGTTGGCGTTTTATACACGAGGCGGTAATTTTGCAACACCGCCTAAAGAATTTGCCAAGATTTTTGCGCAGGTTGACTTGCGACTCGCACCACAAAAACGCACAGACCTGCTCAATTTTCTAAAAAGCTTGACGGATGATCGCGTACGTTTTGAAAAAGCACCGTTTGATCATCCTGAACTGATCGTTCCACACGGTCATCCAGGAGATAACACAACCATTACTAAATCCCACCCCATAAATAGCGCTCTCGCAGCGGATGAATCCCTATTGATTCCCACTGTCGGCGCCGCAGGGAGAGCAAAAGCATTGCAAGCATTTGATCGCCACTTGCAGTAATACCATCATAAAAGACAAAGAACGGTTTAATCATCTGGCTTGGCTGATACAATTCATTTTTATTTGATCGGGCAATCACCATGCATCACACATCGCCAATGATTTTCTTGAAATGGAGTATCCTTGTTTTAATCGGGATTATTACGCTTGGATGCACCACAGAAATTAATCTGAACACAGACACAGGCACAACAGAAAACAGCCAGACAACCCAAGTAGAATCTCCAACAAAGGGGGAATCCATGAAATTCTCGAGCAAACCACCTGAAAGCTGGTTCTGGTCACACGATATTGATCCAAATCATATCGACGACGCAGTATTGCCCGGCATGTATCTAACGCGCTTATCCGTTTATGGCAGTGGCAAAAGCCGACGTTTTGCGGCGATTGCCTTGCGGGAACCGGGGATCGAAGGTATCTATTTGCAGGATGTTGCAGCAGCCGATTTGGATAGCAAAATAGCAGAAACCGGAGCACGCCCGGTGTCCATTACCGCTGCTGATGTGGACGGTCAGTTACGTTTCTCACTGACTGTGCAAAAAGGATCCGGACCCAAAACAAGTGTACATACCAACCTTGATGAAATCGGACTGAGCCGGTTGGTTAACGATCAACGCCGCATTGCTGATTTTACAACCTACTTTGCAGATGGAGTCCGCAAGTATGCGGCGATTGTGGAAGAGCGCCCTGGGCCTTCGTGGATATTTACCCGTGTAACTGCCAAAGGGCTGGATGCGCAATTACGCAAACATGACGCTACACCTGTGCGCGTGCGTGGTTTTTCTGAAGGTGGTGTACGGTATTTTACCGCGGTTGCAGAACAACTCGATGTCGGAAATTGGGCTTGGTACGATGATATTGACGGTGATGCCGTGGCTAACAAACTCGACTCAAACAATGCATATCCTGCCGATCTGGAAGCCTACCGTGATGAACGTGGCGTCCGTTTTACGGTGGTCATGTATCGTGATCGTGATTCACACTGAGATCAACACTTGCAGACACTCGACCCATCCGCCAATTCACCGCTAGGTTGCTGGCAGTATATCTCACGACCCAGGACTGTCTTGTAAGCAAATTCCGGTCGCCGCCGCCAAATCAACGGGAATTCCTGTGCGCCTTCAACAGATGCTGATCGATCACTCGGATTCGGAAATTGTTGCAGCACATCCTGGTAAAACGCTTTGCGCTGCCAGTAATCCACATGAATGCCATCCCAGCCGAACCACACCGGCTCCGGCTCATACAGCTTGAAATGCAAGCGCGAGGCCATCTCCACCAACCCGGCATGCACCACCCGAGCACAGCGCACTGTGTCATTTCGAGATAATCGACTGGACGGATAAAAAATAGTGCGAAAAAACGTATAACGCCGCTCGGATAAACTCTCAATCGAAACAATCGGCAAATTGGTCACCACAACCTGCGCAGACTGCCGCTGCAATTGCGTAATACACCATTCCACCGCTCGTAAAATCCGCTCAGGCGGCAATTCAAACAGAATATCGTTGCCGATATCCGTCAACAGCGCATACGTCGGTCGCAGCTCAGTGGCGGCAAGCTGCGTCCACAAACCACAGTTAGCAATCCCCGGCAATCCGCGCAACAGCATTTGCGTAAATACGCCATACGCACGCCCATGCCCGGCAGCAATCAATATCTCACTCGGCCCGCCCAAACGCTGTTGCATCAGGTGGACGACGAGACGTAGTGATAATGTCAGGTTGCTCGCGCCGAGCAGGATGATGCGGTTTTGGGGAGGGCGATTATTCAATGGCGTGCCTGCACATACTTTTACCTTCACCTGCAAGAAACCGAATTTCGTTTAATCATCACCATGATAATCTCTAGCATGAAATTCTCAAATTATTACCTCTAAACCCGCTTTAACTTCCTCAAACCCTTCTTTTTTCTTAACCCTGGCTTCCATCTTTTTTAAAAAGATACTTTACGTTTCCCATAAGGTATTTTTCTACATCAACTTTTTCATATTCGGTCGGATTATTTCGAGCCAAAATAGTAATTGCATTATTCAAACGTCGAAAAATATGATTGAACCATGTTTCCCCATGATCGCTCGAAACATAATAGTATTTCCATCCGTCAGGAAGCTCTTTACTCAATTCATATAGATCCATTTGATGCTTATCAACAAAGATCTTCGCTTTTTTAACACTCATAGCATTCATTTGACCTATCGCAATTTGCCATCCACTTTTCTCCGAACACCCCCCCTCATAGGGTCTCACTGACAAACCAATATTTGAGTTGATGTAATCTGTATTCCAAATTACATCCGTGTAATGTTGATTTTTATTAATTTCAAGACTCGTTAATCGAAATATATACCACCCTGTAATATGAGCTAAAACACCGGGCTCAAGATCTGGATAACGATTAGTATCAACAAAACAAAAATGTCCATCGAACTGCAATTCATCCAGCCAGCTGCTAATAAGGTTAGGAGCCCGAAAATCAAATTTCAAATTTCCCTTTTCATTTTGGTATCCTATTTCATAATAAGCTGATTTCAAATTTATCTTGAGTAATTTTCTTCCATCCTTGGTCTCCACACTGGTTACATCTTTTGGAGTGATGTGAATAGCAGCAGTCCGTTTTTTCTTTTGTGCGATTTGTCTTTTCTTTTTCATAGCGCTTTTTTATTTTCATAGTCGACTATTTTAGCCTGCGCGACAAAATCGATTTTTGTCGGATGCTAGAATACGGTTTCAAAACAAAAACTCCGCTTTTCTCGTAACAGTTGCACGCGAATCTGTTGCGCCAGCATAGCAGCGTTATAGCTATGCGCACAGTAGTTTGGCGAGGATATCCGCATTAATAAATGGCATACCTTTGGGTGCTAACCGTGTTCGGTAAAAGGTGCTTTTACCCGCGCCGTCGCCTCCAGCCAGCAGCCAAAGTTGTTTCTTCTTATTCAAGGTGTTGGTTTAGTCATTTCGATGAATTCTCCACCTTGAAACTTTCCCGTTTTGATTCGGCCATCCGGCTGGATTTGCTCCAGGTACCCAGGGTGAATGAATGAGATTTGATATTTTATCGCGCTGCCGGTTATCGTTTGTGGCAAAGCGCCATCGACACGCTCCGTTTCCAGTGATTGAAACACTGCCGCCGGGTCAATCGGCTCACTGTGCACAGGTTCAACGGTGATTTTAGCCAATCCTGCGGAAATCGATAACAAATCGTCCGGGCCCAACATTTGTGCCACGTTGCGTCCCATTTCCGCCCAATATTCGATTTGTTCCGCCGTGCTGCGATGAAAACGCTCTCCTGCCAATGCCGCTGCTTGCATTAAGTCTTCCTGCAAACGAATCGGGGAAGCTGCTTTTGCCATAGTTTGACTCCATTAATCAAAAGATTATGAATCGTAGCAGATTGCTACATACCTCTCTATATCGTCAGCGATCGACAAGAATGGATTCCCAGTAGAAAAGTAGACACCCAACAATTTGATGTCGATCATTCGAGTGATACACTTACTCACATGTTTTTTATTCCTGCTGCAATTTTCTGTCCTGACTGTTTTTCCTGCATGCGATCCGCTATCCATTATTTAGTGACTTTGATCGGCTGCATGGCGATTGCTTTACCTGTCTGGGCACAGGAAGCAAAAACAACCCAACCGGCCATCCTGGATCCGATTAACATCACCGCCACCCGCAGTGACCGCTCACCATCACAGATTCCCAATAGTATTACGCAAATCACGCGTAATCCGCAGCATAACTATCAACCCGGTGCGACCTTGGATGAGTTCGCGCGTGGCACGCCGGGGGTTTTTTTCCAGAATCAGTTTAACTTCGCACAGGATTTGCGCATTGCCATTCGCGGATTCGGTGCACGTTCGCCGTTTGGGGTGCGCGGCATACAGATGCGCGTAGACGGGATTCCGGCAACATTGCCCGATGGGCAAACGCAATTGGATTCGATCGATCCATCGTTGATCGAACGTATGGATATTATCCGTGGGCCCTCGGCTGCGCTGTACGGCAACGCATCGGGCGGAATGATCGACATCACCACGCGCGAAGCGCCGCCGGAGAAATTCGTCATCATGCCGCGCCAGGTGTTCGGTCAATATGGTTATCTGAAATCCGAGTTGTTTATGGGCGGGCGCAATGGCAATTTCGGTTACAGCGTGTTCGGTTCGCACCTGCAACAGGACGGTTGGCGTGATCACAGCGCGATGCAGAACACGTTTTCCCAGGTTAAGTTAAATTTTCAAACGAGCGCCGATTCCGACTTGATGCTGGTGTTCCGGGAGTTCTATTCGCCGCTCTCCAAGGATGCAGGGGCATTAACCCGTGCGGAAGTGCAGGCCAATCCCAGACAGGCATCCGCACGTAACGTGCAGTACAACGCCGGCGAGGAAATCCGGCAGGAAGAAATGGGCGTGCGTTTCCGCAACAAATTATCCGCAGGCAAGGAATTCACCGTCACCGCACATATGCTGCATCGCGATTTCAATAGCCGTCAGCCGTTTTTTGACGGTGGACAGGTACAGTTTGATCGCTGGGTAGGTGGATTAATGGTGCAATTTGTCAACGACCATATGCTGTTTCACCGCCCCAATCGCTTCTTGATCGGTGTCGATTACGGCATGCAAAATGACAATCGGCAGCGTTTTAATAACAATTTCGGCGTAAGAGACGTGTTGAATCTCAACCAAATCGAGCGCGTGCAAAGCATCGGGCCGTTTTTCCGCAATGAATGGAATATGCGGGACAAACTCGATCTGGTCATCGGCGGCCGCTGGGATTGGCTGAATTATCAAGTGAAGGATCAATTTAAAATCGACGGCAACCAATCCGCTGCCAGAACGGTATCACAAGCCAGCGGCTCAGCCGGGCTGGTGTATCATCTCACCGAACAACAGCAGATTTATGCACATGTCGCTTCAGTATTTGAAGCGCCGACCACTACCGAATTGCTCAACAATCCGGCTGGAAAAGGTGGATTTAATCCCAATCTGAACGCGCAGACATCGCTCAGCAACGAACTGGGGTTCCGCGGTAATTCAGCCGGATTTCAATACGACACCGCAGTGTTTTTTATCCGTACCTGGGATGAGATTACGCCGTTCGAGTTGCCGTCATCACCGGGGCGGGCATTTTTCCGCAATGCCGGGCAATCGCGCCGGATCGGTGTGGAAACACGCCTGGCCACGCCGGAATGGAAAGGTCTGCGCGGCGAAGTCAGTTATACCTTTTCTGACTTTGAATTTGAAAAATACGCGGTCAACAACGTGAATCTCAAGGGCAATGTTTTCCCCGGCATCCCCGCACACCGTTGGGAAGGATTGGTGCGTTATGCGCATCCTCTCGGCTTTTTCGGGCAAATTCACGTGCAACGTGTGGGTGAGTTTTTTGTCAATGACACCAATACCGCAACCAATAACGCCTATAACTTGGGACAATTATTGTTCGGCTGGGAAAAGAAACATAAATGGATCGAAGGCTCCGTGTTTGTCGGCATCAATAATCTGTTCGATGCGCAGTATAACGCCAGCACCCGCATCAACGCCGCACTGGGGCGTTACTTCGAACCCGGCCCGCCGCTGAATGTATTCGGCGGAGTACGTCTGCGCCTTGTGGTGTTTTGAAAAGTTACGACAGGAATTGGCGTAGCAACAGCGAATACACAAAAACGGAAGCCAAAGCTCTCATGACGGATTAACTACAGATATCAATTACACCGCAATTTCTCTACTACGCTGCACCACGAATCTTAATAAGGCTTAATGAATCAATACGTACCTTCGATCCATCATTGCTATTTACCCGCAAATACGGCAGATAACTCGTTATTTCCGCTTACACTTTCTTCTGTAGTAATTTTATTGACTCAGCCTTGGGTAAAGGCCGACTAAGATAGTAACCCTGAACCAAATCACAGTCGTGGGTGCGCATGAATTCTAATTGTTCCGCAGTTTCCACGCCTTCCGCAATCACTTCCAGGCCCAGTTTATGCGCCAGTGAAATGCTGGCTTCCACAATGGCGGCATCACCGGGGTCATTGACAAGATCATTTACAAAAGTCTGGTCGATTTTCAGCACATCGAGCGGAAAACGTTTTAAGTAGGCCAGCGACGAATAGCCGGTACCGAAATCGTCAATCGCAATACGCACACCCAAGGCATGGATCGCTCGCAACACCGTGACGGCGTTTACCGGATCCTGCATCAGAATATTTTCCGTAATCTCCAATTCCAGTGCATGTTGAGGTATCTGTTCATCCTGCAACGCACGGCGCACCTTGTCGAGTAAATGTGCATCATTGAATTGAGCGGCGGAGACATTGATAGAGACACGAACACTCTCAAATCCCGCTTCCCGTCTGATGCGATATTCCTTGCAAGCTTGACGCAACACCCATTCACCGACAGGAATAATCATGCCTGAATTTTCCAGCAGAGGCACAAAATCCGCCGGTGGCAGCAATCCTCGTACCGGATGCTGCCACCGGATCAATGCTTCAATACCGGTAATGCGGTTACTGCGCAGATCCACTTGGGGTTGGTAGTACAGCAAGAATTCTTTATGTTCTAAAGCACGGCGCAGATCTGCCTCTAACGCCAACAGTTCATGACCACGGGCGTTCATATCGGATGCATAAAAACGATATTGGTTGGGTCCGCTTGATTTCGCCTGATACATGGCAACGTCGGCATGGTGCAACAAATCATCTATATGATCACCGTCATGCGGATACAAAGCGATACCGATACTGAAAGTGATATAGATTTCCTGCGCGCCGACAATCACCGGACGCTCGAAAGCGGTATGCAGTTTGTGCAATACAACGAGCACATTTTCTGAATCGTCAAGATCGCTGGCGACGATGGTGAATTCATCGCCACCGTGACGCGCAACCGTATCGTTTGCCCGCAAGCAACCCTTCAGCCGCTGAGCTACCTGCTGCAATAAAGCATCACCAGCCGCATGACCCAGACTATCATTGACCCGTTTGAAATTATCCAGATCCAGGAATAGCACCGCGACATAGCAGCCGTGCCGTCGTGCATACTCCAGCGCCGATGTGAAGCGATCGACAAGAAAAAAGCGGTTCGGCAAATCGGTCAGGTGGTCGTGGGTCGTCTGGTGTTGCAACTCGGCCTCAAAATGTTTCCGTTCCGAGATGTCTCTCACGATAGTCGACAAATACGCAATGCCACCTTCGGTATTCCGGTGCGCCAGTATCACCTGGGAAACCGGTAGTCCCTTCCCTTCAGCAACCCGCAAGACAGTTTCTCCATTCCAGACACCATCCTGATGAACCGCTATCAAGGCTTGAGATATCTGCTGCTGCGCTACACCCGCAAGAAACAAATCCTGCACATAACGTGCGCTCACGTCTTCTTCGGCACCCAAACCGAGCAACTGGCGTCCCGCCCCGTTTAGATAGCGCAAACAACCGTCCTGCTCAAAAATGGCGACCAGATCGGGCGTCGCCTCCAAAATCGATGCCAGACGAGCATGCGCCTCCTCGGCATGCACTCGAGCGGTGATGTCCCTGCCGGTGGAAACGAAATGAGTGGTACATCCCTGTGCATCCTTTAACGGTGTGATGACCTGTTCTTCATAAAACAGCTCTCCATTCTTACGACGATTGATGAGCGTTCCCTTGAAAACCTCACCACCAATGACGGTCTGCCACAACTGCTGATAAAAGGCGATATCGTGCTTGCCGGAACTGAGAATAGCGGGTGTACTATTTTTGATCTCATCAATCGTATAACCGGTCAGTCTCTCAAAAGCCGGGTTGACATATTCAATACGTCCTGCGGGGTCGGTGATAAAAACACTGTCGGTTGCCTGTTTTACTACCAGTGACAATTTGCTCAGCACTTGCTCGGCTAGGCGACGCTCTCGGCGCTGTTGCACTTCGCGTAGCTCGCGTTTCACCGTAGGTAGCAAACGGCTCAGGTTTTCCTTCATCACATAATCCTGAGCACCGCATTTCATGGCTTCTACGGCGATGTCTTCGCCGATAGTGCCCGAAACAAAAATAAAAGGAATATCGGGGTCGTGCTGGCGAACAATTTCCAATGCGCGGGTGCCGCTCAAGTGCGGCATGGAAAAATCGGAGAAAATGACATCCCACGATTCCTGTAGCTTCGCGACCATGTCGTGTTCGGTATCAACCCGTTGCCAATCAAACACCAGTCCTGCGGATTGAAGATAATCCGTCAGTAATAGCACATCATCTTCTACATCTTCAATGAACAGAATATGTAACGGCGCTGCATGGTTTTGGGTCTTCGACATGACTCCATCCTCTATCGGCTGTCACCCTCGCGGGGGTTGATTCAACAACAACCAATAGAGTCCGAGTTGTCCCGCTGCTTTGACAAATTCATCGAAATCAACAGGTTTACGCACATAGCTGTTGGCGCCCAAGGAATAACCCTTGATCCGGTCTTCTTCCTCATTGGATGAGGTCAGGATCACCACCGGCAGCAATCGAATACGTTCATCGGCACGGATACGACGGAGCACTTCCAGACCGTCTATCTTAGGCAGTTTCAAATCCAGCAATACGACTGCGGGCAGATCCATAACATCGCGGCCGGCATAAGCACCTTCACCAAACAAGTAATCGAGTGCCTCTACGCCGTTACGCGCCACAATCACCTTATTTCCGACTCGATTCGCTTCCAGTGCCTCCAAAGTCAGTAGTTCATCATCGGGATTATCTTCCACCAACAGTATCGCTCTGTCGCTCATATGCTCCCTTTTTCATCCAATGTAAAATAAAAGATAGCGCCTTGATCGACAGCACTGCTAGCCCAGATGCGTCCACCATGCTTATGGATGACACGCTGTACGGTCGCCAATCCGATACCGGTACCAGGAAACTCGCCGGCATCATGCAGTCGCTGGAAAGCGCCGAACAACTTATCCGCATACACCATGTCGAATCCGGCACCGTTATCGCGTACAAAATAAGTCGACACCTTCTCATCGAAGTTACAGCCCACCTCAATGATAGCTTCGGAACGTTGGCTGGTAAATTTCCAAGCATTGCCTAACAAATTATCCATAACCACACGCAGTAATCGAGCATCGCCATGGGCGATCAGCCCCGGTTGCACCACGCATTGCACAACACGTTCCGGTTCATCCTGGCGCAGTGCTTCTATTACTCCATTGGCAAGCTGCGTCAGATCGACTGACTCCCATTTGATTTCTGTACGAGTAACCCGCGACAATTTAAGCAAGTCATCAATGAGATCCGCCATACGTTGAGCGGCGCCGCGTACGCGGCGAAGCCGATCCCGGCCTTTATCATCCAGACGATCCGTATAATCATTGAGCAACGTACGACTGAAACCATCGATAGCCCGCAACGGTGCCCGCAAATCATGAGAAACCGAATAACTGAATGCTTCAAGTTCCTGATTGATGACTTCCAGTTCTTTGGAACGGGTGCGCAGATTGTCATTTAATTGCTGGATCTTGCGTTCACTTTCTTTGCGTACACTGATATCCTCTATGATGCCGTCGAAATAGATCTCGCCAGTGGCATCTCTCTTCATCACAGCAGTTAAGGCAGCATCGAATTCGCGTCCTCGTAAGGTCTTCAACCGTACCTCTCCACCATTGACACTGCCCTGGCTTTTAACTTTGTCAATAAAAATTTTGCGATCTACGGGGTCACAATATAATTCACTGAAGGAATAAGCGAGCAGTTGTTCAATGGATTCCGCCTCAAAAATATCAACCATCGCCGGATTCACTTCGAGAAACCCTCCTTTCTCATCAGGTGTGTTACGGTACACACCCACCGGCAGATTATTGACTAGCTTCTGGTAGCGCGATCTGATCTGTCGTTGCGCCTCTTCGGCCTGTTTGCGAACGCTAATGTCACGAATGATACTAATCACCAACAGGCCCTGATCCGTTTCCAGCGGACTTAAGCTGATTTCCACTGGAAATTCACTGCCGTCATTGCGCCTCCCATGCAGTTCAAGTCCTGTTCCCATGGGTTGGGCGATCGGATTAGCGAGATAATGCTGCCGGTTAATAGGGTGCCGTTCACGAAACCGTTCAGGCACCAGTTTCTCTACCCGTTGCCCAAGCAACTCACTACGCGCATAACCGAACCACTTCTCAGCTTGTGCGTTGATCAGAGTGATGCATCCGCTCCGATCCACAATGACAATAGCGTCGGGAGCGAAATCGAACAGCCCGCGAAAGCGAGCCTCGCTGGCCCGTGCGTCAGCTTCGGCTTGCCGTCGTCGTCCAGCATGATAGGCAATTACCCCGCTCAACAGCACCAGCAGCGGCGCCAACACCATAAATGCCATGAAGAAATTTCGAGTATGTGCCACCGTACTGGCGGCAACGGTTGCAGGCGGCACTTGAGCAACCAGCATCCAGCGCTCACCCCCGACGTTATCCTGTGATTTCGTCGGCTCGATTCTGGCATAGGTAAGCAGTCTTTTCTTGTGCATCCACTGACCGTGCTGAGGGCCGCGTAGCATCGATGACCATACATCCTCCCCATATTCACGGTCGAAGCGCAACATTTGGCGTTCCGGATACATGAAACCCCATTCCATTTCCGGACGTGATCCCATCAACCAGTAACCTTTTGCGTTGAGCAACCAAAGCTTGCCATAATTTTGTTCGGCGATCGCGCGCAGACGATTTAGCAAACGTTGCCCCCGGTAGTTAAGCACAACGAGTCCGCGCTTCCGTCCGTCCCTGTCAAATACCGGCACGCTCAGGCGAATCGTCGGCTTGATAGGTTGTTCGATGACGTCGTGCTCGATATTGAGATCAAATGCCGACATCAGGACAGTCTTTTCATTCAGAGCAAGGGTATTTTGTACATGACGATGTGCCCATTTGTTTTGTAACTGTTCCTCTGGCACCACAATCGGTTGGCCGTCATTCCAGTTGATACGCACCACTTCCTGTCCGTTTTCATTCAGGAAACAAATTTGATCATAAAGGTGACGGTGCCGGGTAAAAGCAAGAAAATCGGCGATGAGATGCGATCGAGTCCAGATATCATCCGTATCGAGCCATTCCTGTAACGCTGAATGCTCCGCAAGATACAATGCATCGCCTCGCAGTACGCCGAACACAGCATCGATTGTCTGGCTGGCAAGCTGTATCGACTGCCGCTCGTTGACCTCCATAATTGTCAGCGTTGCAGCCACTTGGGTGCGATAAAGTAGCCACAACACGGCGACCAGTACCAAAACGAGCGGCACACATAGTCGCAGGAAGCGCTGTGTAAACTGCCAATTCCGTAGATTCCTTAGATTCCATATATCCAATGCCATGGATGTTCCATATCAGCTCGACGCTTTGAAATTACTTTATGGCTATGCCGTAATGATATTATTTTTCAAATAGATGCTGCTTACAGTACATTGGCTTGCGGCAATACTGACTGGGCAACAAACAACTTTCCGCTTGTTTAACAGTCGCTGCGGTAGCACGGCGTATCGCATCGATCCTTACTCAACAAACCGATCCATTCCGCACGGGTGCCTTGCAATATAAAACCAGCAGTTCTGTCATGACACTCATACATCCATGACACATGGTTTTGTTCTGCTGACGTACCCTTTTAACAGCTTTGCCACCCTGCTTGCGAAAGATTCCCAAAGTGTAAAGAAACATAGAAAAAATGCCTCCTTTTACAGGGAGATTGAATGTACTGGATGTCTAATTAGTTGTCAAACACACTGATAAATAACAGAAATAAACTTATTTTCCGACATTACAGGGTCTGATTTCTGACAAAATAACTACCCAATTTTTTACCAATGAATACGAAACCCAGTCATCAGAATAAATTGGATGTTGCAGGTAAGAAATGACCGGAAAAAATTTTCTCCAAATGAATAAAACCAGACACAGTCGATGATAATTTGTAAGTCTGGCAGACTTCTATAAAAGTCTCACTATGCTAGAAATGATAGTGACTCACAAACTACTTAAACGCCTCAGATCAAAAAAAGAAAAATAACCCAATCAGCAGGCTGGACAGAACCAGTACCCACCAGCGGCGTTTCATAGCTATCGCTTCATTTCACTGCACGAAGCGCCATATTGAAAACAACTGTAACAACGATGGTGTTTCATACTGACCGTCACTTGCAAGCTCTCGGCAAGTGTTTTTCCCAACACATAATCATCATCATCATCCACCAACGTACACGCATAAACCTTACATTGCCCTTCACTTTTCACCACCATGCGACTGAATGCGCACATGAATTTCCGGCGCGTCACTTCGGTTTGATAATCCACCATACAGCTCTGCGTAATCTGCGGCGCAGTCACTGTGATGCCAGGTGGATAAAACTCAGGAAACTCAATGCGCGGTAGATCTTCCGGCAAACCTGCGCCGCGAAAAACTTCCGCAAAACATTTGGCTACTTTATAGGCGGGTAGGCCTGGAATCACTTGATTGGCCACCGATACGCCAAATCCCATCTCATGCAACGCGCATAAACCATCCAGCGCCATTGAGAACATGCCTTCACCGCGGCCTTTATCATGTTGCTCAGCGGAAAAATGATCCAGGCTGACACGAAAATGCAAAGCATGCGTTTGCTTACGCAATGGTTCTAACTGTGGCAAGCATTTAATCAATGGTTCGGTAGCGTTGGTCAATACCATGCCTGGACGGTGTTGCAATGTATAATTCAGGATATGCAACAGATCTTTGTTAATAAAAGGCTCGCCACCGGTAAAAGAAAATTGTTTGACGCCCAGTGTCATTGCCTCTTCAATAAATGGCACGGCATCATCAAAGCACATCAGCTGCAAACGGTCATCACCTGGCTTGGAACCTTCCAGGCAAAAAGGGCAAGCCAAATTGCACGCAGTACCGGTATGAAACCACAATTCCTCCAAGGCATGCGAACGAATAAAGCCACGAAGCTTTCCATCGGGGGTAACATACCACAGCTTGGAATGCGTACGTTGCTTGCCGGGTACCGGTACAGTGATAGCATCCATATTTAACAATGTCCGCTTTTCTGTTCGCCAGTAGTAGCATCGTTAAACGAGGTTCCCATGCCACAGCCTGGGAAAATGCCGAGATGCTGATCAAAGTTACCGCAGAAATCGAAATTATCCGGTGCCAAGTTGATGACGCAATTGGATGCGATCACATCCACGCTGGCATCCGCTAATTCGAGTTCGTGCAACCGTTCGATATAACCTTGCAACAAGCCAACATCCGTACAGCATGCATTGGTCTGCAAATTCTGAGTACTGATCAGCATTTCGCCATAATATTTTTGTACAATCTCTTGCATGGTGTTTCCTATCACTGAACGACGATCATCATTATGTCACTCAGGAATCAATTTTAGAATGATAACGTGAAGCTAATTATTGGGGTGCGGCACCGCATATAAAATTTAAAGCCAGTTTACGATTATGCCAAGTGCGCCACCAGCCATCGCGCTGTCCAGACTTGCTGTGAGTCGTTGTTTTCCGTTACCGAGCATAGGCCGCTTACACACAAGAACCAATGTCGCTGCTGTCATTTCCTTGTATTTTTCCAAGTCTATTATCAAACCGAATCCCTTGATATCCACAGCCTCAAAGTGGATTGTCCTTAACATTACATTTTCATTTTAGTTATTATCAATCAAATAATAAGGACATTTACTCGGATTAAGTATGATCAGAAAAGTCTGAGGCGTTATAATACCGGGCAAAAAGTGAACAATTCGTTAACTATTAAGATATGCCACAACTTTTATTTCAAAGAACACCATTACTTGACGGCGACGATGTCAATTTAAAACGTGAAGAGATACGACGTTATTTTCACGCGACGCTGGACTGTTATGAGCAACTTTTTGAAACATTGCGTAGTGATGAAGCCTACTATAAAAAACCCATCACGCTCCGACATCCGCTGATTTTTTATCTGGGACATACAGCCACATTTTTCGTCAACAAACTGATTCTGGCCGGACTCATTAGCGAACGCATCAATCCCAGACTGGAATCCGTTTTTGCCGTCGGTGTCGATGAAATGAGCTGGGACGATCTGGACAGCGCGCATTATGACTGGCCTACCGTGGCAGAAGTGCGTGCCTATCGCAAAACCATGCGCAATCTGGTCGACCAACTGATCACAACCATGCCGCTGACCTTGCCAATCAACTGGGAAAATCCCTGGTGGCCGATTCTGATGGGGATTGAGCATGAACGCATTCATCTGGAAACCTCCTCCGTTCTGATTCGTCAGCATGCGCTCGACTTTGTGCAATCGCACCCGGATTGGCAACCCTGTCGCAAATCGGGAACCGCACCGCGCAATGAATTGATTCCTGTTGCAGCAGGCACCGTCACTATTGGCAAATGTAAAACCGATCAAATGCACTATGGCTGGGATAACGAGTATGGCTCGCACAGCACCGATATCCCCGCTTTCCAAGCCAGCAAATATCTGGTCAGCAATCAGGAATTTTTACCTTTTGTCGAAGCCGATGGTTACCGCATGGAAAGTTATTGGCAGGAAGAAGGTCGTTCCTGGCAGAAATTCACTCAAGCCGACCACCCCACGTTTTGGGTAAGAAAAGGCAATGCCTGGTATTTACGGGTCATGACCGAAGAAATACCGATGCCATGGGATTGGCCGGTCGAAGTCAATTACCATGAAGCAAAAGCATTCTGTAACTGGAAAGCCGCTACTACCGGACAACCGGTGCGATTGCCGACGGAAGACGAATGGTATCGCCTTTATGATGTCGCACAGTTAGCCGAAGTACCGTTGCATGCAGCGGCTTCCGGCAATCTGCATTTGGATCACTACGCATCCAGTTGCCCGGTGACTGAATTTGCACACGGCGAATTTTTCGATATTACCGGCAATGTCTGGCAATGGACTGAAACGCCGACCTACCCGTTTTCAGGCTTTGACGTGCATCCGCTGTATGACGACTTCACCACACCTACTTTCGATAATCAGCACAATCTGATCAAAGGCGGTTCCTGGATTGCCTGCGGCAATGAATCACTGCGCAGCTCGCGTTATGCATTCCGTCGGCATTTCTTCCAGCACGCCGGTTTTCGTTATGTCGTATCAGACGCACCGGCAACGCAACCGAGTTCTAACTACGAAACCGACAAACTGCTGTCGGAATACGCCGAATTTCATTATGGCGATATCTATTTTGACGTACCCAATTTTCCCAAAGCCTTGGCGGAAATAGCCATCGCTGCGATGGGTAACCGGCCTAAACGCACCGCCCTGGATTTGGGATGTGCATCCGGCCGTTCCACCTTCGAGCTGGCACACGAATTTGATCATGTGACCGGCATTGATTTTTCCGCACGTTTCATCGGCCAAGGTGTGCAACTGGCACAACAAGGTATTTTGCGCTACACACTGGCGGACGAAGGTGACTTGGTATCGTACAAGGAACGCACGCTGGTTAATCTCGGACTGGATCATGTCAAGCACAAAGTCGAGTTTTACCAGGGTGATGCGTGTAACCTGAAAACTATTTTCACCGGTTACGACCTGATTCTTGCCGCCAACCTGATCGACCGCCTGTATGATCCGGCGAAACTGCTCACCAACATTCACACGCGCATCAATAGCGGCGGCTTGCTGATGATCACATCGCCCTATACCTGGTTGACCGAACACACTAAAAAAGAAGCCTGGATCGGCGGATTCAAACGCGATGGCGAGAATTTCACTACGCTGGATGGTTTGAAAGAAATGCTGGGCAAACACTTCCGTCTGATTCAAGGCCCACAAGCGGTGCCTTTCGTCATTCGCGAAACTAAGCGGAAATTCCAGCACACATTATCAGAAGTCACCATCTGGGAGAAAACTTCTTGAGTAGTGGTTTTGATTTTGACCACGAAATCAACCGCGAAGACAGTAACAGCGTCAAATACGACGGACGACAAGCCATGTTTGGCAAAAATGACGTCATCCCGGTGTGGGTGGCGGATATGGATTTTGCTGCACCACCCGCAGTCACCCAGGCATTGGCACAACGCGCCGCCCATCCGATTTACGGCTACACGCTTTTCCCGGACAGTCTATACGATTCCCTGATCGATTGGATGCAACGGCGCCACGGCTGGTGCATACAACGTGACTGGATCGTCATGTGCCCCGGTGTGGTACCCTCGATCAATGCTGCGGTGATGGCGTTCACGCAACCCGGCGAATCCGTCATCATCCAACCGCCTGTATATTTCCCGTTTTTCTCCGCTGTCACCCAAACCGGCAGGAAACTGATCCAAAACCCGCTTCATCTGGAGAATGGCCGCTACACCATTGATTTTGACCATCTGGTGCAATGCGCCAAAAATGCGCAACTACTGCTACTTTGCTCACCGCACAATCCGGTCGGCAGAGTCTGGCAACCTGCTGAATTAGAGCGTCTGCTGCAAATTGCTGAGCAACATGACTTGACCATCTTTTCCGATGAAATCCATGCCGATTTAATCTACCCTGGTAACCGACACCATACATTGGCAGCTTTCTCCGGGAATTCCGCAAAAATCATTACCGCCGTCGCTCCGAGTAAAACATTCAACATTCCCGGATTGAATCTATCCGCGTTGATTATTCCCGACAAATCCATTCGCACCCCCATCACCCAAGTATTCAACAACTTCCACACTAGCGCATCCAATCCATTCAGCATCACCGCCTTTGAAACCGCCTACCGTGAAGGCGAGGCTTGGCTGGAAGCATTGCTGGTTTATCTACGCGACACGCGCGATGCCGTTGAAACATTTCTGACCGAGTATTTGCCGGAAATTAAAGTCATCCAAGCCGAAGGCACTTACCTGCTCTGGCTGGATTGCCGGGCAATGAACATGACCGATGTGCAACTCAGAAAATTCTTCATCTGCGAGGCCGGTGTCGGTATGAGCCCCGGCACACTGTTTGGTACGGAAGGCAATGGGTTCATGCGGCTGAATATCGGGGCGCCGCGCCAAACGGTTTTAGGCGTGCTGGAGAGAATCAGGCAAGCAAAGTAAGCATAATTCCATACGGTCAATTAGCCTGGTAATTCGCGTGTTCTAGCTTACAGCTTATCTGAATTAAGCAAAATCAATGGGGAAAAATTCTCATGAACTTAGCCGCACCGCCAATTGGCAACTAGTACCCAACTGATCCGGTTAATGACTTGCATTCCATATTTCTCAACCGCCATTCCGTACTTCCTATTACTCTCTTAGGTATTGAATAACCAGGAGGAATTATTGATAAAAAGAGTCTATGGAAATAACAATACTATCCTAATAAATCATAAGCTTAATCAAACCAACACACACGCTCACAACACAAAACATTTACCCCTACTCCTAGTATCTCTCACCTATAAACATCAGCTTATCATCAGTATATTTTCTCATCAATTTCGTGACAACTTGCACTATTGAGCTCAGAAATCTTAATGCACTATATACACCATAAATGTATGTTAAATTTTAAGGAGTTGAATGATGCGAAATTCTTTCCAATTGATAACAGTTTTTATCGTTATGTGGTTTAGTTTGTTATCGATATCAACTGTAAAAGCAAGTACGATTCCATATCCGGATTCTGGCACAGTAGATACCAATGTGCATACTTTCACAGCAGCAGCAACAGGCCCGATTGGTGCTTATTTCTATGGCGGCACAGCAGCTTACACCAATACATTGTCATTATTGGTCAATGGCGTAATAACGCCGGAATCGTCTATCGGGTTATTAAACAATCACACTTCGAATTTAGGCGATTTTGTCATTCTGGGATATGCGAGTGCGGGGGATGTGCTGACATTTCAACTGAATGTCTCCAATACTGGGAAAACTTGGTATTCAGACGAATCATTAAATGTTGATGGGGTCAATCATACTTACTCTACCGCATTTTCTGGAGATGCTACGCATAGTATTCCCGGTGGAACATACGTAGGGTTTGAAGATCTGTATGGTGGCGGAGATTTAGACTATGACGATGAATCGTTCGTATTCACAAATATCAGTCATATCAGTCCCATCCCGGAACCGGAAACCCATGCTATGTTGCTGGTAGGACTAGGATTGGTGGCTTTTACGGTACGCCGCAGAAAAATCACATAGAAAATTTATCTACTCAATTCTATTCCGCAGTACCGCATAGAATGGAATATTGAACTATCCCAAATCCAATCGGATAGAAAGAGATAAGACAGAATGTATTTCATCCATTCTGTCTTATTGAATCCTGTAAATCCATATAATCTACCTCTCAAGTAGCTTTCTGCACGAGTATTGAACATACCATCCGGAAAATAATATACAGCGGAGAACTTGACCTGCTTGGGTCGTTTATATACGATGCAGAAACAAAACAGCACTAGCGTCCTGTTCCAGACCATTCTTCTGTATTCTCTTACAATCTTCTATCACCTTGATGAACTCACTGATAATCAGGAATTCTTGTGATGTCATTACTTAAAGGATATACGCATGTCTACAGCTATCACTTGGCCGGCAAAATCCAGAGAACTGCACAGCCATCACTTCGATTCGACGATCTGGAATGATTTCCAGTTTCGGCCTGACGACATCATTATTGCGACATATGCCAAATCAGGTACCACTTGGATGCAGCAAATCGTGGCGCAAATGATGTTTAACGGCAATCCCGATCTGGCTGTAGCGGAAATGTCGCCATGGTTGGATCTGCGCGTACCACCCAAAAATGTGAAATTACCATTGGTGGAAGCACAAACACACCGCAGAATTCTAAAAACACATCTACCGGTCGATGCACTGGTGTATTCGCCCAAGGCTAAGTATATCTACATCGGCCGCGATGGCCGGGATGTGATGTGGAGTATGTATAACCATCACGCCAACGGTAACCAAGCCTATTATGAGGCATTGAACGATACACCGGGCCGGGTTGGTCCGCCGCTGTTGCCGCCGCCAGCCGACATTCGTCAATATTGGTTAGAATGGATGGACAAGGATGGCTATCCTTTCTGGTCATTCTGGGAAAATATTCGCTCCTGGTGGCAAATTCGTGAATTGCCGAATCTCCTGCTCATTCACTTCAACGACCTCAAACGCGATATGCCGGGAGAAATGCGCCGGATCGCCCGCTTCCTCGATATCCCCATTGATGAAACCAGATGGCCTGATATCGTCGAATATTGTACGTTTGACTGGATGAAACAAAACGCCACGAAAAGCGTACCGCTAGGCGGTGCATTCTGGGATGGCGGCGCCGAAACATTTATCAACAAAGGGGTCAATGGCCGCTGGGCGGACACATTGACCGCAGTCGATATAGCTGAATATGAAGCGCGTACTGTGCACGAATTGGGACCTGAGTGCGCTCACTGGCTTGCCGGTAAACACGGCGCCTGAAGGCCACAGAACCGAAATTCAGAAACAAAAAAACCGCCTTCAGGCGGTTTTTTTGTTTCATTGACTAATGAAATAATATTATTTTTGCTATTTATTCTATGTAACTATTAATGCCCTGGTTTACTGGTACCGCCAAATGGACGTGGATCCTGTCCTTCCTTGAGACATTCACCATTACCACCTACTCCAAACTTACAGTCATCTGCACTAGCATTTGGATCGCCCATATTAGCATTTGAGCAAGCAGCTAAGAATACTACTAAAGTTGCGGCAAAAATTGATAATTTCATCACTTAGAATTCCTTTTTTAAATTGATCATCATTTCTTAATGAGTTTTGAGTATATAACGAAACTGACCAAATACTCAAGCGCATAGCCTATCTGCATCACGCTAATTTGTGTCAGCAATTTCTAATCGCCACGAAGAATTTCCATCAGATAATCACCATATTTATCCAGCTTGCGCGCACCGACACCTGTTACTTGGCGTAGTTCATCTTCTGTTTGGGGGCATAAGCGCACAAGCTCATGCAAAGTAGCATCATGAAAAATCACATAGGCCGGAACACCATGCTCCTTAGCCGTTTTTGCACGCCATGCGCGCAATTGTTCCCACAGATAACGCTCGGCTGAATCCAGCAATGCCAGATCATCGGCTTGCCGTTTATTGGATGATCGCTCCGATGTTGTTTGTAATCGCAAATACACGGTCTGTTGCCCCTTCAGCACGGGGCGGCTGGCTTCGGTGAGATGCAAGGCGCCATGCCCCTCGCTGTCCGTCGTCAATAAGCCAAGCGCGACGATTTGGCGGAATATCGCACGCCAAGTTCTCTCCTGCAAATCCTTGCCGATGCCAAATGTACTGATTGTACCGTGATGCCATTCCTTCACACGTTCAGTCAAATGCCCCCGCAAAACATCGATCAAATGCCCTGCACCAAAATTCTGCCCGGTACGATAAGCGCAGGACAATGCCTTCTGCACTTCTACGGTGGCGTCCCACACTTGCGGCGGGTTTAAGCAGACATCACAATTCCCGCAAGCGCCAGTAACTACCGTTTCACCGAAATAACTTAACATGCGTAAGCGGCGGCAAGTGGTTGTTTCGCATAGTGACAGCATTGCTTCCAGTTTCCTGGTGGCAACCTGCTTAAATTTAAATTGCGCTTCAGACTCTTCGATCATGCGCCGCTGCTGGATGACATCGCCAAGACCATACACCATCCAAGCATTGGCCGCTTGTCCGTCACGGCCGGCACGGCCAGTTTCCTGATAATAGCCTTCAATACTCTTAGGTAAATCCATGTGCGCGACAAAACGCACATCAGGTTTATCAATTCCCATTCCAAAGGCAATGGTGGCAACCATGATGATCCCTTCTTCCCGCAGAAATTTCTCCTGGTTCAAACTGCGTGCCTGCATGCTCATACCGGCATGATAAGCCACCGCACGCATACCTTGATTGATAAGCCACGCAGTCGTTTCCTCCACTTTTTTACGCGACAGGCAATAAATAATCCCGGCATCGCCCGGATGCTCTACCTGTATAAAGGCCAATAGCTGCGACCGGCTATTGGTTTTATCGATAATTTGATAACGGATATTCGGACGATCAAAACTGGATACAAATAGCCTGGCCATATCAAGCCCTAAACGCTCAATAATTTCTTTACGGGTATCCATATCAGCCGTTGCCGTCAAAGCAATGCGGGGAACCTTGGGAAAACGCTCATGTAGAACGGATAGTTGGCTGTATTCCGGACGGAAGTCATGCCCCCACTGTGAAACACAATGCGCTTCATCAATGGCAAACAACGCAATCGGAATACGTGTGATCAGGTTCAAAAACCGCGCAGTCAGTAAACGTTCCGGCGCAACATACAACAGATCATACGCACCGGCTAGCAGATTTTGTTCCACTGCAGCAGCATCCTGTGATGATAGCGATGAATTCAGCACTGCTGCGCGTACTCCGATTTCATGCAATGCTGCCGCCTGATTCTGCATTAATGCGATCAACGGGGAAACAACGATGGCAACCCCATCGCGCAATAACGCAGGAATTTGATAGCACAGCGACTTACCACCGCCTGTCGGCATCAGCACCAGACAATCGCCACCATTGGCGAGGTGCTCAATGATTTCTGCTTGCTGCCCACGAAAAACGGGGTAACCAAAAACTTCTTTCAGTATATTAAGTGCTTTGGACATTCAGGCAAAAACGCGTGCTTATATCTTAATTTTCTTCAATCTCAAAAACCACATTCTGACAGTTCTTGCCGGCGTAGATAAAAAGTGATGATCAACAAAATCCATATTCCCACTTTTACACAAAAATAAAACTTGCCTATGATAATACAGTAGAATACCGGCTCTGGTATCCTCATACTAATATTCAGCCAGTGCTTGTTATATCAAGCATTCGCATCGTTTCAAATTATTCATTGTGTTGTGCTGGTATAATTCTATCTAACTGTATCTTTATTTTGTTTTATAAAATTTGTAACGCAAGTCTGGAGAGAAAAAATGGTGGTAGCTGATGTTCTGAAATTGATTCAAGACAATGAAGTCAAGTTCGTTGATTTACGTTTTACCGACACCAATGGAAAAGAACATCATGTCACCGTACCTGCGCATACCTTTGATGCAGACAAATTTGAAGATGGCCATCCCTTTGACGGTTCGTCTATTGGCGGCTGGAAAGGTATCCAGGCTTCCGATATGTTATTGATACCCGATCCTGACACTGCCAACATGGATCCATTCATGGATGAGCCCACATTACTCCTGACATGCGATGTGGTAGAACCGGCCGATGGAAAAGGTTATAGCCGGGATCCACGTTCACTGGCCAAACGTGCGGAAATCTACTTAAAATCAACCGGTATTGGCGATGTTGCTTATTTTGGCCCTGAACCGGAATTTTTCATTTTCGATTCAGTTCGTTGGCATACCGATATGTCGGGTTGCTCGGTTAAGATCGAATCGGAAGAAGCGGCTTGGAGCTCGTCGATCAAATATGACAGCGGCAATATCGGCCATCGCCCTGCCATTAAAGGCGGCTATTTTCCGGTTCCACCCGTGGATTCACTGCAGGACATTCGCTCCGCCATGTGTATTACACTGGAAGAGATGGGAATCGGTGTCGAAGTACATCATCATGAAGTAGCCACGGCAGGTCAATGTGAAATTGGCACGCGTTTTAATAGCTTGGTCAAGCGTGCGGACTGGAACCAAATACTCAAATATGTCATACATAACGTCGCACATTCGTATGGCAAAACAGCGACTTTCATGCCTAAACCCATTGTCGGCGACAACGGTTCCGGCATGCATGTGCACCAATCCATCTGGAAGGACGGCAAAAATCTATTTTCCGGTAATGGCTACGCAGGGTTATCCGAAATCGCACTTTACTATATCGGAGGTATCCTTAAACATGCCCATGCGCTTAACGCGATCTGCAATCCCAGTACCAATTCCTACAAACGACTGGTGGCTGGATTCGAGGCGCCGGTCAATCTGGCTTATTCAGCCAGCAATCGTTCGGCAGCGATTCGTATTCCACATACCAGCAGTCCCAAAGGACGGCGTATCGAAGTTCGCTTCCCTGATCCAACAGCCAATCCATACCTGGCATTTACCGCACTGATGATGGCAGGTCTGGATGGTATTCAGAACAAAATACATCCGGGTGATCCGATGGATAAAAACCTTTATGACTTACCGCCGGAAGAAGCGGCCAAAGTACCGAATGCATGCGCTTCGTTAGATGAGGCTTTGGAATGTCTGGATAAAGATCGTGATTTCTTAATTCGTGGCGGCGTATTTTCCAATGACATGATTGATGCGTTTATTCGCCTGAAGATGGATGAAGTCACATTACTGCGCATGACGACGCATCCGATCGAATTCGATCTGTACTATAGCCTATAGCCGATAAAATCCGGTCATCCGCTAACAGGCATCGTTGAAAAACGATTGAGAATATTCCAATTACTACAACAAAAAGGATTTATTGGTTCTTTTTTTACCTTACATCAACAAAATAATTGATAGACTGATCAAATAGTTGTGGTTATCATCAGATTTTTCCCATCAAAAATATGAAAATCAGAACATTATTTATCGTATTGATACTATCGAGTTCTTTATCGCATGCTATTGCGGGGACGGATATATACAAACATGTTGATAAAGATGGCAATATCACCTTTACCAATCGTCGTATCAATAATGCGCAAAAAGTTTCTATCGCTTCTTTTTCCAGAAATACCGTGCAATCAGGGTCATCGTCGCAATCCCTTCGTGTAAAAGATACGACACAAAAAGAGCGCGATACCATGCGCCGACAGATCCTGGAAAAAGAGCTGATGACGGAAGAGAAACTTTTCTCCGATACACAGAGCTCTCTCCTGCAAGTCGGTAACCATACAGAATCAAGCCTTAATCAAGAAAAAATCGTGCAACTCAAAAACAAACTGTTTTCACATCAAAGAAACATAGCAGCTTTGAAGAAAGAACTTGCCAAGTTATAGATCTATTGACAATCACAAACGATTAAGACGTTGACTCATGAAGAGAAATTACTTTTTTCTTATCGCTTTGGCTTTTATTTCATGCCTGACTCAGGCCGGTGTGTATAAACACATTGACGAACAGGGTAAGGTAACCTATTCAAATGTACCTTCCAATAATGCTAAGAAAATTGATTTGCCGCCTATTGTTGTCGTTCCTCCTGTTAATTCCGGGGAGATTGAAGACAGGATAGCAAAACGCAGGGAATCCATCAGGCTCGAAGAACAGCGCGAGCAACTACAAAGTAAAATAGCGGAAGAAGAAAAACGTCTCAACGAAGTAAAAGACGAGTATAAAGATGGTGTTCCGGACCGTTTGGGCAGCGAACGTAACTACCAGAGATACCTGAATCGCGTGGATCGGTTGAAGGAAGAAATCAATGGGCGCGAAAATAATCTCAATCTGCTAAGAAACGAACTGCAAAAACTCCCTGCTAAAAGTAGGTAACTCTAGCGCCATACTCGTCACATAGACAGTTCCACGATGACTGGCGCATGATCGGACGGACGCTCCTGTTTACGCATCGTTTTATCTACCTTGCATGTCAAACAAGTGTTGGAAAGTTCATGGCTTAACAAAATGTGATCAATGCGTAATCCCCGATTCAGGCGAAAAGCCATCATACGATAATCCCACCAGGTATAAGTTTTCTCAGGTTGTTCAAATAAACGAAAGCTATCCACAAACCCTAAGTCAAATAATCCATTGAGCGCATCGCGTTCTGGCTGGCTACACAACACCTTACCTTCCCAAAGTTGTGGATCATAAACATCACGGTCTTCCGGCGCAATGTTAAAATCGCCCAGTACTGCCAATTTCTTATGATTCTTTAATTCCTGCTGTAGCCATCTGCTTAAGGCAGGCAACCACGTTAATTTGTAGTCGTACTTCTCAGATCCGACCGTATCCCCATTCGGCACATAAATGGAAATAACGCGCAAATCCTCATAGGTTGCAGCGATCACCCTTTTTTGCGCATCGACAAAATCCGGTATCGCGGTTACGACCTCACTACCCTTCGGTTTACTTAATATCGCGACACCATTATAGGTTTTTTGTCCGGTAAAAACAGATTGATAACCGATGGCTGCAATTTCATCCTGCGGAAAATTCTCGTCGGATAATTTCGTTTCCTGTAAACACAACATATCCGGCTGATTCGCTTCCAACCAATCAATCACTTGTGGCAATCGCACTTTTAGTGAATTCACATTCCAAGTTGCTAATTTCATAACGATAATTACTTATGATTTGAATTTGATTTTGTCATGATTCCGCTCCATGACTTTTAATTTAAGAAGATAAACCACGTTGTTTACATTCACACTGCGATAACAATTCATTTATTCAATGATACGTCGCAACCAATGGCTAATATCCGCAACTTCCTGCTGACATACGGTATGAGCCATAGGATATTCGTGCCATTCCGGAGTGTAATGAGCAGTCAGTAATTTTTCTCTCGAAGCGATAGCTTGTGATAGCGGTATCACAGAATCCTGAGTGCCGTGTGCCATAAATATGGGTATCGCAGCGTTAGCAGTACAAGTTTCCGAGGGAAGTGTTTCCGCTAGCGGCAAATAGCATGACAGCGCCATAATTCCGGCTAACGGATTGATCTGACGCAACCCAGCGTGCAGTGCCATCGCACCACCTTGCGAAAATCCCGCTAACACAATATGTTTTGAAGCGACGCCGCGCTGCATCTCTCGGACAATCAACGCATCCAGCGTTTTTCGTGAGTCACGAATACCGGATTCATCCTGGTGATGATTAAGATCAGGATGAAAAATATCATACCACGCACGCATGGTATAGCCATTATTGATACTGACCGGACGTTCTGGCGCATGCGGAAAGATGAAACGAATAGGCTTCTCAGGAAACAACTCCAGTTCATTGATGAGCGGTACAAAATCATTCCCATCCGCACCCAATCCATGCAACCAGATAATGGTATGCGTAGGAGATGTACCCGTTTCAATTTCAATGGCAGGTAATGCATCAATCAATTCAGTAATCCTATAATAGACAAAGCACAATACACTGACATAAAGTCTTATACAAAGGCGCCAGATTAGCAGATTGAGCCAATTTAATTAAACCGTTTTTTCTGTAGCGCTATCAATCAACTTCTGGCTGGATACCTCCTTCAGAATCACACAACTGATAGGTACCAGCAACAAAGTAATCAAAGTCGCAAACAAAACGCCAAAAGCAAGCGAGACCACCATAGGCATAATCTTCTCGGCGTGAGAACTTTGTTCGCATATCAGCGGCAATAAGCCAATAAAGGTAGTGGCTGTGGTCAAAAATATAGCCCGGAAACGCGCTTTACCTGCCAACAGTACCGCTTCAGCGATCGCAGTCTCTTTCTGCACAGCTTCATTGATTTTAGCAACCAATATCAGACTATCGTTGATCACAATACCGCCCACGGCAAACAAGGCAACGTAGGAATCCAGCGTAAGCGAAATTCCCAATAATAAGTGACCTAATACCGCACCGATAAGACCAAATGGAATAGCCAGCATAATCAGCAAAGGCTGTGTATAAGAACGTAACGGAATAGCCAGAAGCGCGTAAATTCCCAGTATCGCCAAGGCGCCGTAGCTCCATAAAGAAGACATGGCTTCCTCCTGCTTCTGCCTGGATTGACCCGGCTCAATCCTCAGCCCCGGATATTGCGCTTCCAATTCCGGAATTACATTGGCACGCAAATCAGCCAGGATATGTTCAATGTTAGCTTTCTCTTTAAAAACTTCCGCACTGATTAATTGAATTCGCTCCCGATTCTGTCGGGTAATACTGGCAAAACCTGGCGCATATCCAGCCTCGGCCACTGCGGCAAACGGTGCAGTGCTTCCATTGTCCAGTTTAATCGGCATGCGATATAAATCATCCAGGGAACGGCGGTGCTCGGAAGGAAAACGCAGCATCACCCGAATTTCATCGCGATTCTGATAAAAGCGCTGCACCTCCAATCCAAAAAAACCATGGCGCACTTGCTCACCCAGACTTTGCATCGTTAATCCATGGAGTGCTGCTTCAGGCTTAAGTTTAAGACGCAACTCGGGCTTGCCCGTCTGCATGGAGCCAGTTACGCTGTGTACCCCGGCATAGGAAGAAAGCCTGGCTTTGAGGATCTCCCCAGCAGCACTTTGCAACGCAGCATCGACCGCAATTAACTTCAACTCGATCGCTTTTGCGGAATGCGTTGAGGAAATACCCATATTCCGAGGCCAGAAGGTCTGGAAAGACAACGTAGCATTTGCAGGCACTTCTCCAAAACCATCCTGCCAGCGTTTCTTGATTTCATCCATGCGCCCACGGATACGTTCATCAATGGCTATCTCAATATCTACCATACTTCCGTTTTCATCAGTAATAGAAATTAAATGCTGAAAGCTATCCCTTAATCCTCCATTTGCAGCATTCAGACCTAACTCTGTGTTCAATTCCGCACGGATCTTATTGGCAATGTGCTCCAAACGCATTGTTTGGTGCTCAATTTCTGCAAATGGTGTGCCCGGTGGGTATTCCAGCTTCGCTAACAAATAATAGTCATTGACCTGTGCCTCCATAACACTTGGAATTCGCCCGGACATAACAAGTGAGCATGTGATTATCAATATCACAATAAAACCTGCCAGGGTGATATAGCGCAAATGCAATAGTTTCTGCAGCACCGGCAAATACACCTGATTAATAAACCATTGCAGTCCGGCATCGATGCGTTCTTGCACATAATCAATCGCCGCGTACCACGCATTATCATGACTTGCCGTTGGAGAGGAACTGACTGCCAGATGAGCAGGCAGAATCAACAATGCTTCCAGCATGGAAAATACTAAAGTCAAAATAATCACCAAGGAGATGTTATGCATCAAGTATCCGCTAAGTCCCGGCAAAAAAAGTCCAGGCGCAAAAGCAATCATCGTGGATAACACCATCATAACCACCAATGGCGTCACTTCAAGGGTGCCGCTGATCGCTCCCGGCAAACCGGGCCGACCACGTTGTTGATGGGTATAAATATTCTCACCCACGATAATGGCATCATCTGCCAAAACGCCCAGTACTAAAATAAGTGCAGTAATTGAATAGGTATTCAATGAAATGCCTACCATCGGCATCAGCCAAAGCGCGCCAAATAATGAAATTAAAATCCCGCTGCTTACCCATAACGCCAGATGAAATCGCAACGTAAACATCAAGATCAGAAAAACCAGAATAAAACCAAATATCGCATCCTCCATTAACATGGACATATATTGTTCGTAATATTTCGACCAATCGTCCCAGGTGGTAATATCAACCCCATGGGGCAATTCGGAACGAAACTCTGCGATGACTTCATTGACCGCTTCCACCGTGGTTTTGATCCGATCTTTGGGCATCACAATAATTTGCAGTGTCGGTTCGCCATCCACCCTCACCAATAAATCTTGTTCACTGACCGTCTCACGAATCTGCGCAATATCGCCGAGCAATAAACGCGTACCATGCTGATCAGGCCACAAATTAATCGCTGCAAAATCAGCAACCGTCATTGCCTGATTATTACTTCTTAATAGCAGCGTGCCGTCAGACTTTTTCAATTCTCCCGCCGGTATGTTCTTAGAAGCAGCGCTAATAACCTCTGCTATCTCATCAAAACCCAACCCATAGCGGCGCAAGTCCGATGCTGTGATTTCAATTGATATCTCATAGGAAAATTGCGGCCAGGAAGTAAGCATGCCCATATCCGGGTGCTTGCTCAGCATGGCGCGTAACTGGTCACGCTGACGCTGCAAAGTCACCAAATCGACATCGCCTCTCACCGCCACAATAACTGCGGGAGTACCCGTTTTAAGTTCCTGTATCTTTAATTTCTCAGTGCCTTTGGGAAATACCGTGACAGTATCTATTTTGGCCTGCACAGCAGCCTGAAAACGTGCCGACCCTATGGCGGGATCAAACTCAACGATCATCTCGCACTGCGCCCAATTAGCCGTTGAGTTGATATGCCGGATCCCTTCCAGATCATGAATCGCTTCTTCAATCGGAATGCACAACGCTTGCTCTACCTCCGCAGGGCCTGCACCGGGATAGTTAATTTCAATTTGCAGTTGGTTTTGTGGTGCTGGCGGAACGGTGTGACGCTTGGAGATCGTTAAACCCAGCAATCCGCCCGCAATAATCAGCAACATGAGGAAATTAGCGGCAACTGGGTTGCGAGCAAACCAGATGATCAATTTCATGGAACAAGCCCGATGGGTGTCACCGCTATGCCCTCGACCGGATGAAGCAGGCCGGCGGCCAGTACACGCTCGCTCGCTTGCAAACCGGCCTTGATGATGATTTGTTCGCGTTCCCTTCTTAACACATCCACGCGACGAAAACGCACTCGGTTTTCCTCGTCAATCACCACTACGCGATTATCCGGAAATAGCGCATTCGCCGGCACAACAATCAAATCATCAAACCAGCGTCCTTCGATGCTGGCTTCGACAAACAAACCCACCGGCAGAATGGCCGTCGATGGCGGCTTTCCCGATGATGCGGTCTTTTTTGCACTCAGGCCGAACGGATCCGGAATGTGTGCAATCACCATGACCATGCCGGTGTCTTGATCGATCACGCCTTCGCTGCGCACAATATGGCCCTGCCAGGTTTGCAGTTGTCCCTGGTAATTTGCGGTGAGTTTCACCGCTGTTGTTTGTGTGGATTGCGTACGGTCCGGTAAGTCCGGGAAATCGATCAGCGCCAGTTCTTGCGTGCTTAAGGGTAGGCGCACCTCAGCCACATCACTGCTGTAAATCCTTCCCAGTACGTCTCCACTGCTGAGATATTGCCCAAGTCCCACCGCTTTGTTACGCACCCGACCATTAAAAGGTGCGCGGATGTCGGCACGTTGGCGCAATAATTTGGCATTCTTCAATTCTTCCTGTTCCGCGGCCAGTCTCGCTTTCTTTTCTCTGAGTTGCGGAATCCTCAGGCTGAGCGGGTTGGCTTCGCCTTGTCCCAAATGCTGCCATTCGTCACGCGCTTGTTCGGCTTCCGCTTCTTCCCGTATCAGTTGGTATTGCGCTTCCATCACGCCGGCTTGTGCCTGCGCCACCCGCAGATCATATTCCGCCGGATCGATCGCAACCAGCAGGTCGCCTTGTTTGAAGAATCCGCCGCTGACAAAAGCAGGGGAGACTTTGATGATATTGCCCGAAACACCGGTAATCAGGTCGATCTCGGTTTGCGCCATGACCCGTCCTTGTGAGCGCACGTCCATGCGCAACCGTTCCGGTTTCACCGTGACGATTTGGACGGCGGGCGGTTTGACGATGTCTTCTTGCTGCTCGCTTTGCGGTGGCGAGTTAATAATGGCAAACGCGGCTAAGCCGCCTGCCATCGCAATCGTGAATGCGATGAGTAGTTGCCGGCGTATGTTCATAAGTGGGTAATGGTCGAATTCCGGTGTATGGCCACTACGTCAACCTCGTCACACATTTCCGCCCAGCGCCAGGTACAGGTTGATGCGGTTGCTGAGCAATTGCCGGGTGACCGATAAGTGGGCGCTTTGGGCGTTGAGGGTACCGCGGTAGCTGTCCAGTAACGTGAGGATGCCAATCAGGCCGTTGCGGTAAGAATAAACCGCCATTTTCTGGCTGGCTTCCGTTTGTTCGACCGCTTTCTTGAGCGATATTTCCTGTTGCCGCAGCCATTCTTCCGCCGCCAGTGCTTGTTCAACTTCGCGGAAGGCGTTGAGTGCGGTGTTTTTGTAAATATTCAATGCTTCCTCTGCAAACGCTTGTGTGCGAAATATCTCGCCGGTGATGCGCCCGCCGGTAAACAGGGGTTGCATGAGTCCGGCAAATACGTTCCAGGCCGCGGATCTGGGGTCGATCAGGTCGGTCAGATCGGCGCTGCGCGTGCCGCCGGCAGCCGTCAGGGTAATGCGCGGCAGACGCAATTTCTTTGCGCTGACGGCTCGCAGGTCGTCGGCTTGCAGGCGCCGGAATGTGGCAACCAGATCCGGCCGCCGTTCCAGCAGTTCGGCCGGTAGGCCGGCAGGAATGGCAGCGGGCAGTTGCGGCAGGGTCGCCGATGCGATTTCCTTGCCTGCCGGATAGTGCCCCAGCAGAATCTCCAGCCGGCGCGCGATGTTCTGGATCAGGTTACGTGCTTTCTTGAGTTCCGCTTCGGCATTGGCCAGGTCGTTGAGCGCCAGGCGCAAGTCCAGTCCCCGCACCAGGCCGCGCTGAAAACGCCCGCGTACCAGGTTGGCGATGACGGTACGGTCTTTAATCGATTGTTCGACCACCGCCACCAGAAGTTTCGCTTCCGTCAGTTCAAAATAGCTTTGCGCCACCCGTGCTGCCAGGGATAGCCGTGCACCGTAATAATCGGTATTCATCGCGTCCGCTTCCAGCACGGAAGCTTGCTGGAAATCGCGTATCCGTCCCCATACGTCTACTTCCCAGCTCAAACCAAACAGCGCTTCAAACACACCAAATCTGGATGCACCAAAACCCGCTTCACGAATCTGCACCTGCTGGTGATCGGCGGTGAAGAAAACCTGCGGCCAGCGGCTAGAGCCGTCAATACGCGCCTGCGCAACCGCTGCACCCACCCGCGCCGCTGCCGCTCTCAGCTCGTAGTTGTTCGCCAGCGCAGTATCGACCAGCGCATTCAACTGCACATCGCCAAAGGTCGCCACCCATTGCGTGGGGATCGGTTGATTAAACGCTTCACCTTCTCCCCATTCATCCGGCAATACCGCCCCTACTTCCTTAACATCCCGCTGCGGCGCCGTCATGCAGCCGCCAGTACCCACTAACACAACAAAAAGTAGCGCCAGAATAGCAGTATTAGTTACTTGCATTCATTTTTATCTTATTTAGTAAGAAGAAAAGATATATTTTGAGCCGAAGATAGATTGTCGTTGCGAAAAACGATAGCTATTCTAGGGGCAGTAGCCGGTAGAAACCATGTGGCATTTTGTCGCAGTCAATGCAGATGTTTGTTTTTTAGTCCTAGCAAATGTCCGGTCAAAACCACATCATGCTCTCGGGTTGCTGGTTGATTAACGCAATGAATATGCTATTTATTTTTTCAATCATTTGATTGTTCGTGTTATCTATTTCTGAGAACATCGCATCGCTAATAGTCGATTCGCAACGAGCCCAGAAAGGTACGTGGCGCACCGATTGTAATAAAATTTCCACTATTGGTGCCTACGAAATATTCTTCATTAGAAACATTTAACACATTCAGTTGAGCGGTCAAGCGCATTTTTTGCATCACTTTAACTTGGTAGCTTGCCATTAAATTACCAATCACAAACGCGGGTAATTGATAGTTATTACCTGGATCACCTTGACGTTTTCCAACTCCCTGGATACCTCCACCCAATTTAAGTCCGCGGAGCATTTCATTGCGGAATTCATAAGTACTCCACAAAGTTCCGGTATGCTCTGCAGCCAGGAATAGTCGCTTACCCTGATTTCCCAGGTTAGTGCCAATCGCATTGCCGTCGGCGTCAAATTCGGTTCCACGATCCTTGGTGATTTTAGCGAACGGTAAATGACTGTATGTGGCGATTAAGTTCCAGCCCGGTAAAACTTCGCCTGCCACATCAAATTCAAAACCGCGTGTTTCCGCTTCACCGATGGCTCGGGAGCGCAATGGATTCGTTGGGTCGGGCGCGCCAATGCCTTGTTTCGTCAATTCAAAATAGGAGAAAGTCGTTCTCAGCCGGTTATCGAAGAATTCTGTCTTCAGACCGGCCTCCCATTGCTGAGCGGTTTGCGGGGGCAATCTTTGGCCATCGATATTGAATAATGTATTCGAGGCTCCGAAGTTTTCGGTATAGCTGCCATACAGCGACAGCCAGGGCGCCGGTTGCCACAGTAAACCGCCACGCGGCGTAAACCGGTCTTCCGCCGAAGTGGTCATGCCCGCTACCTTGTCACGTCCAACTGCGTTGTCGTAACGAAATCCTCCAAGCATATGAAAATTGTAGGGTAATTTAATTTGATCTTGGAAATAAGCGCCGTGCCACGACTGCGTAATACCGATATTGAAATTGTTGCTGGGATCAAGAACAGGGCGTCCAGCCAAATAGGCCGGACTGAAAATATTGAAGACTGGTGCAGATGCGCAACAATTACCTTTAATTTTGTCATCCATAAAAATGTAATCGTAACCAAACAAGAGCGTATGTTTAAGTATGCCGGTGGTCACATTGCCCGTTAAATTGACTGAAGTCTGATAACGATTTGAATGGTTGGAAGGTGCATTGTTAAAAAATCGCTCTAATGTCCCATTTGCAGCTGCTGGTGTGAACCAAAATAAAGAATCGGCACGATAATCAAGCAATTCCGCCGATAAACGGTGAGTAATCGTCCAATCATTATTAAACATATGCGACCAATTGACACCGACGAAATACCGATCCCCAGGATTTCGATTGTTGATAGGCTCTCCCGAGAAAAGACTGCGCGGCACATCGGCAGGACGATTTCCCATATTGGGAATTCCCGGATCCGCTACGTTTCTGAAACTTTGATACTCAAGTTCTGCGGTAATCTGGGTTTGCGGACTGATATTGAATCTCACGACGGGTGCAATAAACACCGATCTATTATTGACAAAGTCGCGGAATGATCCCGAATTTTCGTAAGACAAATTCAAGCGATAAAGCAATCGGTCATCCTTGGTCAGTGGCCCGGTTGCATCCACAGTCGTGCGATAGAAATCAAACGACCCCGCCTGTTGCTGCAGTGAATAATAGGGGGTTGCCAGCGGTTGTTTGGTGACCGTATTGATAATCCCTCCCGGATCCGCGCGTCCGAACAAAATAGAACCGGGTCCTTTGAGCACCTGGATTTCCTCAATATTAGCCATTTCTCGCTTGACTGTGCCTCCGCCGAGAGAATTCGGCATGAAAACACCATTGCGATACGTAGTATCGCTACTGAATCCACGAATTAGAAATCCATCGGAACCTCCTTGATTAGTCGGCATTTGGGTCACACCACTAACATTCTGCAAAACCGAGTCGAGCCTGATTGCCTGCTGGTCTTGCAAGATCTGCCGTGGTAGCGACTGTACCGAAAAAGGTGTTTCCATAACCGGGGTATTCGTTTTAGTAGCGGTCGAGGTATTGGAACGAATATAGCGCGTGTTGTAAGGGGAATGTTGGTCCATCATTCCCGGAACAGTAATTTCCGGCATACTCAGCGGACTGGCTGTTTTCTGCTTGATAACGATCATGCTGTTATCGACCAGTTCGTAACTTAAGCTGTTTTTATTCAGCACCCGATCAAGCGCTTGTGCCAGGGTAAAGCGGCCCTTAAGTGGTGCTGCCTGCAGATCGCGCACCACTTCATCCGCGTAAATCAGCTTAGTGCCGGAAGTGCTTGCCAAGCTGTTCAAAGTAGTAGCAAGCGGTTGAGCGGGAAGATCAAAGGAATAGGTATCATCAGCGCTGGCAGTATTTGCCAGTAATAAAAAAAGTAACAGCAATACGAGTGACCGGGCCAGAAGCGTCATAGAGTAATCTCCAGTTAACAATGAATTGAGGGCTTTAATTTTTTTGTTTGCCCTTAATTCTGTAAGACGAGATTGAAGTGATTAACTGGTCATTTTTTTGAAGTTTTTCTATGGCGATGCAGCAGCGCGGCTAATCGCGCCGGTTTGATGATCACTTTCTTGCCCAGTCAAGCAAAAACATTTGCTCCTCGGGTAAATGCTGAACTTTAACCGGCAGGATTTTTTCAACACTGGCCAGGAAAAGATCCAGGTCATCCGTGTCAAACATTCCGCTCAGCGTTTCATTGGCAATGGAAGGATCCGCAAAGAAGAAACGGACTGAATGATAGCGCTCGAGTTCAGTGACGACTTCTCTCAGGGGAGACTGCCGGAATATCAACCGGCCATGTTTCCAGGATTCTATTTTCTCAATATCAATTGGCTGCATATGAGAAAGACCGGCGCCCGGTTGATAATTCCGCTGATAGCCTTCATTCATGCGCTCGCCATTAATCTCGACAGCGCCCTGCAACACCGCTACTGAAACGGCATCGTTATGCAATCGCACATTGAAGCGTGTGCCGATATCATGAACCATCAGGTCACCGGCTTGCACGCTGAAAGAACGCAGCCATTCATGATAAACGTCGAAAATCGCTTCCCCGGCTTGCAGCATGATTTTGCGTTGCAGCGGAGAAATTCTGACTTGGAGGCGCGTCGCGGTATTCAGATCGATGGAACTTCCATCACTCAGAGCAACCGTCCGCCGCTCTCCCGTCTGGGTCATGTAAGTTACTGTTTCGGCGTTATACTCCATCCATCCAATACTAACCAGAACCGACGCAACCAGAATAAAAGCGGACAGACCCAGTGCACGTGCCGCGCTGCGTTTAGGGCGAGTCCGGCGCGCCTCTCTCAGGCCTGGAATATCCGGTTTTTCTTTCAGTTGATTCAGGTCAGACCACAAGCGCTGAGCGTGCGCATAAGCCGCCTGATTGGCTTCGTTTTTATGAAGCCAGCGATTGAATTGCCGCCGGTTTTCATCGGTACAGCTTTCTGACTGAAGCAAGAAAAACCATTCCAGCGCTTGCTTGAGTAAATGTTCATTTTGAGGATCAAAAGACATCGAAAGGTTAGGGAATGGAAAAACAGAAAGAAATTACGGAAACGGAACGCTAAGATAACGATTCATGTGCAGCATCGACTGCACCAAACGCCGTTGCACGGTTTTCTCGGAGATTGCCAGATGTGCGGCAATCTGGGTATAGCTGAGTTCATCGAGCTTGCGCAGCAGAAAAACATCGCGACAAGGCGCCGGCATAGAGAAAATGGCGTCGAGCAGAATTTCGCACTGTTGGCGAAGACAAGCTAATTCATCCGGCTGGTGCAAGGGACAAAGCAGTTCTTCGTCGAGCGGCAAAAATGCGGTTTTGCTGAACGGATTACGCTGGTAATCAATCGCCAGATTACGTCCGATCCGGAACAGATAGGCTTCGGGATGAGAAATGCCTGCTTCATTACCGCGAAGCAGTAATCGTATATACGCTTCCTGCGCCAGATCAGCCGCCGTTTCACGGCAGCCCGTCAAGCGCGCGATACTGCCGACAAGATTTGACCGGTGTTTTTCATACAGCTCGATCAGAAAGGAAGAATCAAATAAATACACAGAGAGAAGGTGAAACCGGAAAACAACGGTTATTCAACAGAACGCCGAATTATCCAGACAAAAAACCAGGATGGGAATGTGGCAAATTGCCGCAGCATGATGAATAAAAGATAGCCTGCTTTAGTCAATCGGTGAAGGATGGCATATGATTTTCGGCATTTCAGAATAAAAATCGCAGAGATATTCTCCGTACACTCACGGAATATCAGAATCAGTAAACATTTTTTGACAGATCAGAACTTTCTGGCCAATCGAAGTTGTTGTGCTTTTCGTTTTCTTAACCAGATCGTCATGCCTGTAATCGAAAGGATCACGACAATCAATCCCGTAATACAGATAGCGATTTGCATTGGCAAGCCGAAAACACGAGCGGTATGCAACCAGGTAATCCAACGGTGAACGACATCGCCAATTGAATCGGTATCAGGTAAAGTAAGCAATATGAGTGCACCGGTATTGGCATCCAACACTACAACGGTTGCACCGTCCTTTCCGAGATCCCGGTCAGTTTTTACGCGGTAGTGGTAAGCACCGTGTTGCCGATCCAGAAAAAGCGATTGTTCGCGCTCTACTTCGAAACCGTACCTTGCCGCAGCTTGATGAATATAGTGCTGTCCGTATCGATGTGCGGCACGCCAATCCAGTTCGGGCTTTTCAATAGGTTGGTTCAATTTAGGCAATGCATCAAGATCACGCATATTCAATACTGTACTCATTATCGGCTGATAGACATCTTTCAGATTGAAGGCTGTGGCTGACCAGGCCAATACCAGCAGTATTGGCCATATCCACAAACCATTGGCACGATGCAGGTCATAGTTAAAGCGACTGGGTTTAATTTTCCAGGCAGGTTTCCAACGTTGCCACAAATAATAGAACTGTAACGACTGACTTTTTGTCGGTGGAACGGTCAGATAAAATCCGACAAAACTATCGATAAACCACAGTAAAGCTACTACGCCTAGTATAAGAGTTCCATACATAACCATATGTTTAGGAAATGCCAAGGTGTAATGCAGTCGATACAGAAACGACATAATGTTTTCTTTGGCAAGCGATACTTCTCCCCAGGTGCGTGCCCCCATCTGCTCATTGTTATAAGGATTAAAATAAATCTCGTTATATGGAATTTCGAAATTTTTCCCTGTTGTCGGATTGATTCGTGGCAGGAGAAACAGTCGGTAGGATTGGCCTGGTTCAAAATGCAGATCAAACCAGTCGATCTGAGCACGCGGTTCTTGACGCTCGATATTTTCGCGCAGTGCGAATGGATCGAACAATGCTACTCGTTGCTCGTATGTTTCCGGAATCGGCACTGTCAATAGTGACGGATTAAACCAGCGATCCAACTCATGGTAAAACGCTAATGCACTGCCCGTTAATCCGACAATCACCAAAAACGGCACTAGCAATAAGCCGACATAGCGATGTATATAAATTAGAAATGGACGCACGATGTTACGATTCCGGAAATAAGAAGTTCTCGGAACAGAAAACACCGAATCGATTATCCTGAGCCGTATAACACAGATTGCCTGATCGATGTTTCATGTCACTACATCGCATAATGGATCGAACCAATGAAAGTGCGAGGCATGCCGACATTAACTGAGAAGCGATCGCCCAGCGTTCCGCCATACAGTGTTTCATCCGCCAAATTGTAAGCATTGAGCTGCACGCTGAAACGGGATCTTGCAACCGGCAATTGATAACGCACCATTGCATCGACTCGTGCCTGAGACGGCAGGAAATAAGTATTCGCCGTATCACCGGGACGTTTACCTTGTGCAAAAATCCCGGCACCAAAACTAAGACCGCGTAAGGACTCGTAAGGAACATCATAGCGCGCCCAAATACTGCCAGCATGCTTTGGTACGTTAAATAACGCATTTCCTTTATCGTCACCTTTTAATATCTCTGCGTCGGTATAAGCATAAGTCAAAATAAGACTCAACCCTTTAGCAATTTCTCCTGCAATATCGACTTCAACCCCTTGGCTTCGCGCTTCACCGATAGGTACAGAAAATGGTTGCCCGGGTACTCGGATTGCCAGGTTTTGTTTTGTTAGGTGATAGTAAGCCACGTTCGAATTCAGCTTTCCATCAAAGAAGGAAGTTTTAAAGCCACCCTCAAACTGTTCACCGGTTTGGGGACTCAATACACTGCCTGAAGCATCAAAGGCAGTATTTGCGCTACCTAACGATTGTACATAATTGCCAAAGAAAGACAGCCACTCGAATGGTTGATAAACAATACCTGCACGGGGATTAAAGCGGGCATTATTCACTTTAGTGCTTGCAGCTCTTGCGTCCGCAAGTGACTGATCTGCGCCAAAAGCCGTTCCAAGTTCATTCGACGCCCAATCGTACCGCCCCCCACCCATAATATACAACTTATCAAACAGCTTGATCTGATCCTGAAAATAAACGCCATTCCATTGAGTGGTCTGATCTATGAAAAAATTGTTAGGCGACGACCCTAAATTAATGTTGCTATATTGTGGCCGGAAAATATTAATTGGACTCGCATCCAAACTGACTGATTTGACACTGGAAGAACTATTGTAGTAATCCCATCCAGCCAGGACATTGTGTTCAACGCCGATTGTATGAAAACGCCCCGTGACGTCTACTGTACCTAGAAAAGTATCACCAGTTGCAGCTCCTTTGTAATATCCTCGCTGCATTTCACCGGTTATTTCATTTAAACCAAACCCACTAGTTTGTGGATCAACGGTATCCCGTCGCAGATGATTAAATCGGGCGCGTACCTGCCAGTTGTCATTTAATGCATGCGTTAATGTCGCGACGCTGTTATAGAGCTTAAGATTGGATCGATCCGTCGGTTCTCCCAAGAAACGAGATCTTGGGACATCAGCGGGACGATTTCCTACTGCTACATGACCATAATCCTCCATGAATTTTTCATTGGAATACATGAAATCCAAATCAAATTGTGTTCTCGGCGCAATTTTCCATGTGAGCGAGGGTGCTACAAATGCGCGCTCATGAAAGCCAAAATCACGAAACGAATCTCTATTCAGATATTCAAAATTGATGCGGTAGAGCAACGTGCCGTCTTTATTTAATGATCCTGTTGCATCAGCCAGAGTCTGATACTGCCCATATGATCCAAATTGCTGGTTTAATGAATAGTACGATTGCGCCTGCGGTCTTTTGGTGATCAGGTTGATCATGCCGCCTGGTTCAATGCGGCCGTATAAATTTGCAGCCGCGCCTTTGACTACTTCGACCCGCTCGATATTCGCTAAAGAAAGCCGAGCAGCCGGGAATAGAAATCCATCCCGATAACTTACAAAACCTGTATTAAAACCCCGAAGCATGAATTCTTCAGCAAGCCCCCCAAAAGTAAAACCGGGAAATACGCCGCTAACATTCTTGATCACATCTTCAATTTGAACCGCTTGCTGATCCTTAATGACCGCTCGCGGTATGACTTGAGTCGAAATCGGCGTTTGCATAATCGGCATACTGGATTTTGTCGCGGTAGAAGCATTGGAGCGGGTATAGCTCGGATTACCCGGTGCATCCGAGTCCATCAAACCAGTGATCTTCACCTCCGGCAGGACAAGTTTATCGATCGTATCCGTTTTGATGACATAAGTGTTCGCACCGCTTATTTCGTAGCTATAGGGTGTACCTTCCAATAAGCGGCTTAACGCTGCTTCCGGTTTCATTGAGCCAGCAACGGCTTGACTACGGATATCATGCATCTGCGCTGCGTTAAACAATACTTGTATCCCTGTCTGACTGGATAAACTGTGCAGCGCATCGGGCAAATTTTGCACCGGAATATTAAGCTCTTTGAGTTGCGCTTGGACTAATCCAGCGAGCATAAAATATAACGCAAGTGCCCTTAATAAAGTGTTCATTATTTTTCACCAATTTTTAATTTATATACAAACCGGCAAAACCGGCATATACATTAAGACGAAAAACAAGTGAAACACCTGACATGCAATGATAAAAATAAACAAAGATTATCCAGTGATGCAGTATTAGTAGGATTGGGTAACACTAACTGGAAGTAGATAGTGAATCAGGTGAAAACAATCTATCAATGAATATTAACTAACACGCTCGGGAATAGTATGTAATCAATTTAACTACATTTTCCAATATTCTTACCTCATATTGACTATATTGATAAAAATGTGTGAGCCTTAGCTTATGGATTGTGCCAACGTGGATAATGATTTAACAAAATCAAGCAAATGCTTCGAGTTAACTTTATCCCGGGTGTAAAAACTATTTCTCGGTGTAAAGCACGGTCGTGTCATCAAGTTCGCTGCTACTTAGTGAAAACAGCACTTTTAATGCTCGTATCAAGCCATTACGATCAGCCGAATTGAATTCTCCGCTGACAGTTAGTTCACTTAATTGTGAATCACCCAGCCTGATCGGACGTAAGTGATAGCGGTTAATCTGATGAATAACTTCATTCAGAGGGGTATCACGGAAGATCAACCTGCTTTTACGCCAGGCAATCACCGATTCTGTATCAATTTGAGAAATATTCGATATTTCATTTTGAGAGTAGGAAAGTTGCTGTCCACCCTGCAACATTTTCATAGCACTAGCCGGATTATCCAGTTTGACTTCAACCAAGCCTTCCAGCACAGCAACCGTAGTTTTATTCTCTCGCCGCACAACATTAAACTCGGTGCCGATATCCCGTAAGGTACCATTACCTGAATGAACAATAAAAGGACGGAAACGTTCATCCCCCATTTTGAATAAAGCTTCTCCTTGCTCTATCGTTATTCTCCGCGTCAACCCAAGTAATTCCATCCGCAGCACCGTATCGGTATTCATATCGATGGTGGTTCCATCATTCAGAACGATCCGGTGCCGCTCGCCAATTGCCGTTGTGATTAATTCTTCATAATGGGCAAGCCAATGCATAGAACCCGATACCATAATCAACAAAATAATCCAGGCAACCGTCAGGCGAGATTTTCTATTCGCTGATCGCGATGGTTTGCGCTCTAATTGATCAAGGCTTTGCCAGAGCCGAACATATTGTTGATATTCGTTGCAATGCGCTTCGTCTTTTGCCAACCAGTCCTCGAAGGCTCTTTGGTCAGCATCGCTGCAATCACTTTGCTGCATGCGCAAGAACCAGGCGGCTGCCTGCTCTGTCAATGGGTCTTGTTCAAATGATTGTTGTTGCTGTGCCTGCCCGGATTTTTCCATTACGCAAGGACTTTACGTAACTGGACCAGTGCACGAATCAGTAACTTCTCAACAGCATTGCGGGTGATTCCCAATTTCTGGGCAATCTCCACATGTGAGTAACCATCAAATTTATGCAATACAAATGCGCGATGACACTGCGGTGGCAACCCTTCGACTGCAACACAAAGTTTTTCTAAAATCTGGCGTGCACACACTACTCTGGCAGGATCGGTTAAATCGGTTGCAGGCAAGTCATGCAGCGGAAGATCGTCAATGCACACATTTTCTGGATGTTTCATGTAGGCACGATGATAGTCGATAACCAGATTACCCGCGATGCGATACAACATGGCACGCGCATTCTGTATCGTTTCATCAGGATAATGCATGATGCGAATAAAGGTTTCCTGCGTAAGTTCCGTCGCGATCTCGCGGCAACCCACACGTCTTCGCAAAAAAGTACGTAGTTCACTGAAATGACGCAGATAAAGATGGGTAAGAATGGCACTTGGATTCATGACGCTCGTTGATGTTCAACCTGTGGATTGATGCACGCGAATTATGCTTGACATGAAGATCGTTTGGAATGCGACATAGTGTCGCATCTAATGTACGGGAAGAAGACTTCTAATTCAGATTATCACTACATCACAACATTAGCGCAAACGACTTTATGTAGTCAGTTTTAGGTTGCAACAGCAGGGTATGGGATATTCGTTTTCGTATAATAATCATCAGATATAAAAAACCCATTCCAGTGCCCGTATGAGTGGAGGCTCATTTAAAGGAGGTATAGGCATGGAATGGGGAGGAGGGAAGTAATAGTTATTTCATACGATGATCACAATACCGCATGGATTAGATCAAATCAGTTACAGCTTCACAGCAAATTGTTAGGAGGGCAATATTGCCGATCAAAAGTAACCTATACAGTTACGTTCAGACACATCAGCATTATCCAGACAAAATAAGGAAATGGGAATGTGACAAAATGTCGCAAGTAGATAATTGGATTGCGATCAATTGTAGTAATTCAGATCTGATCTGACACTCTACTTGATATCAACCGATCAATACCTCATTAATTCATGACCATAATTTAACTGCAGCATATTGCCGCATGTGACATTTAGTCGCATTGATTTAAGTGATTTTATCCATCAATATCTTCGTCGAATCCAGGTTTAACCAATGAATTAGTTAATTCTTCTTAAACCGGTTCAAAATAAATGCAAGTGTTTTGATCAACTAACTTATCTTTTGTTACAAGACTAACAAAAGAGTACATCATAAACTTTACACAGAGATATCAATGAAGAAGACAATAATACTAAAGCTTACGGCTTGCGCCGCATCGATCCTACTGACGACGGACGCTCAGGCGCACATGTATACCCAATTTCCCACCTATGACCGGGGCGGACTTTATGAAGAAAGCAAAAAAAGTGAATGGCCTTATTACCAGGATGGCGCTTTCGGACCTGTCCGCTTCAATGTTCAACACGCATGTAGTCACGAAGAAGGAGCTCCAGTGTCAACTAAGCAGGTAACAGTCGTCATACCTACCGGTACAACTGTCAAGAAAGTCAGTACAACACTACCTGGTCCATGGGAGTTCCCGAATTTCGAACCTGCCTACCAGGAACTGGGACCTGCTTCCCCAGATGCTAGTGGCTACGATTGGGCCATCAAGTTCGTAAAACCCTATACACAGGCTTCTTTGAACCGGGTATATCCGATTGTAGATTCATCAGGATCAGAAACACCTCGAGCACTTGTTTGGGTTGGCGATCACCCCAACAACAACGATGCAGATCTCATGGCTACGATGTGGTTTCCGGAGATTCCGGCTGAATCCTGCGTCAAGGAAGCACAATACTTTTTCCCCTCAGCGCAGTTCTGCAGCACCCATCGTCAGCCTAATACCGTGACAGGCTGGTTATTGGGAACTACCGATCAATGGGCCAAGGAAAATCTGGGCGAGTCACAGGTTCAATGGTCACTAACGGTAAGCATGTTACGTGATCTGAAAACAAAACCGTTACCGAGTAGCTGTGGAGGCGGTGAAGTCATAGGCATATATCCCTCCCGAGAAGACATCGATAAATATTTGAGACCGGTTTTTGTCGATAAAAAAGGGCAAAACGTTAAACAAAAGGGCATCGACTGGTGGATCAAGCGACATAATGATTGATCATTAGAAAAAACCAGAAAGGATAGTACGCATTGCATCCGGTCTGTAGACAAACCTATTCTACTGGGTATGCACCCACAAATTTAGTTTTTCAGTGCTCCTTCAATCGAAGGAGCACTGCTTAATGCCAACGCTGCTGCGTAGCAATCAGGCGCTTCAATCGACCACACTTTTAATCCCGACCACTCTGGATAATCGCATACAATTCGATAGCTTCCATGCTTACCCGGAAGGATTGAGACTGTCTGTAAATGCTCAGAAATTCCTACGCCCACCGCCTTTAGCATGGATTCTTTCGCGACCCAGCGTTTAATAAAATCTGTAGTTGTCACTAACTCGGATTGCCGCTCTAAATCTGTAAAAACATACTGAGTCAAAGCACTGACATCTAACCGACGATTGCAATCCTCGATATCTACTCCGACTTGTCCATGGGTTGAAATCGCTATCAATGCAAATTGACCCGCATGAGAAACGTTGAAATCGATACCGGTATCGCCGTGCAAATAAGGCTTTCCGTAATGATTGTTAACAAAGTGCAGCGCATGCGGCGGCACTGCTACTTTGGTTGCCAGTATTCTCCGCAAAGCTGCACGAGTCGCGATTGAACGCACTTGGTCCGCATGTGTATGAAAGCGCAGTGCACAGGCACGCTCGGATTCGCTCAATAGTAAAAAATCGGCACTCGACATAGGCGCCTGCAAATTTAATCGGAGCAGCCAAACCTCAACCCCGGCAGGAACTGTCTTCGGCAGAGATAATTGTTGAACGTTATTCACAATCAGGCAAGGAAAACCTAAAAAGTAATTTTTTGAATCAAAATGTAGCACATGTAATTAATTGTTACGACTCCTCACAGCAGGCAGGAGCTTTAAAGAATACTGATACGCTTCGGAAGCAAAATGGATTGGTTGCCCATTCACCCAATAGCGGTGCTGATCTTTGTAATGCTTTGACAATGGATGACCCGATTGCCCGCCAGGAATATGCAGGATGCCATCTTCCCAATGCTGCGGGGAAATGACAAGTCGTTTCGTTGCACCAAATGACTCGTCATTGACTCGGATACAAAAATCACAGCCTGGCAACGAATCCCGCGGAAGATCGAGCAAGGATGTCATACCGGGAATCCCTTGGCTCAATGGATGCACATAATTAGCAATGTTGACTTTTCCCCATGTCAACGCAGTGAGTGATTTAACAGAATGCTGAATCATCAGCTTTTGTGCAGTTTGTTCAAGTACAGTCAGTAAAAATGCATCCCAATCCGAATAGCGCATAGCTTCCTGATTTGACAACAACTCTAGATTCTTCTCGCGCAATAGGGCTTGCAAAGGAATATCGAGATGCACCCAACCATATTCAAATTCTTTATCCAATATCCGGCAAGCGTGCAACAGCGGTTCCAATAAAGCTTGGGCTAGCGCCATACGGAACTGAATCAGCAGAGCCAAACCTTGACTGCCGTCATTGGCATACCCATTCCATTGCTCAAGATAATGGCGTATCTGCTGAAGCTCCGGGCGTTTTGTTAAAAGATCTGCGTTCAACACACTCAGCGCAATATCGCGGTAATACCCATAAATCCCAGCCTTGGTGTCAAGCTGTAACCGGAACATCTCATCTTCATTGATCGGATCCATGGCCTGAAGACGCTCAGTGATGCGATATGCGCGATAACCATTGGTAAACGCGTGACCTACCGTGAACGGATAATGCTGATCCACACTCCGATTATTGGCGTTCACAACAAAACCTTCCGCAGGATCAATAATGCGGGGAAGTTGTTCCGGTACAAGATAACCCATCCACTCGGCAGATCCATCCGACCAGGAACGGCTTGTCATACCATCAAAGCCGCGACGCGATGGCAAACGTCCCATCGTAGTCCAAGCAATGCGACCTGCATCATCCGCAAGAATGGCATTTAGCGGCGGTCCACCGGTATTATTCATAATGGCCACCCCCTCTTCCAGCGTTTTGGCTGAATAAATATCAAGAAGCCCTACATTCACCGCGTCAGCGTCTAAAGCAGTCCAGCGAATAGCCACAGGGTGATCTATAAGCAACTGACGTGCAATCGGCCCCCAGATGGTCGTTTTAACATCCATCTCATGCGTTTCTCCTCCCTTAATTTGGATAAGCTCTTTTCTCACGTCGAAGGGTTTCCAGCCATCAAGGGTCCAATACTCATTCGGGTCTTCAGGATTGACTTGAATTTTTACCAGATCCAATACATCCGCCACTAACGCCGTCATTCCCCATGCGAGATAACGGGAAGCACCCGCCACAATCAAAGGTGTGCCAGGAAGACTCACGCCTGCAATATCATTTTCCCCAAACTTTAGCCGACAGCGATACCAAATATTAGGTACTGAAATTGAAGTATGCATATCGTTCGCCAGAATGGCCCGTCCATCTTTTGTCTTAGTACCCGCTACAGCCCAGGCATTCGATGCTGCACGCATGCGATGTGGTTGCACGATAGCCGTTTGCTCTTCAGGTGAACGGACCTGTTGTTTAAGTAAAGAAACCAATGATTCGACAGGCACTTGATAATCATCCGTAGAGAATTCCTCCCCCAAAACCGCCTGGGAATACGAATCCGTCATCGGTGTTAGAAATTGATAGACCTCCGGCGGCAACGCCTGTTCCATCACACTTAACATGCGCTCTTCACCTGCGGAATTACTCTGATCCTGGAACATGCTCAGTACGATGAGCAGACTATCCTCGATACGCCAGCGCTGTGGTCGATAGCCTAATACGAGGAATTCAAAAGGTGCTACCGACATACCCTCCATCGCACTGTTTACGCCATCAGCATAGGCTGCCAATACTTCCCATTGTGCGACCGGAAGCCGCTGGGCTGTTTCTCGTGCCACACGCTCAAAACCAAGTATCCGCTGCTCCATATCTACAGCGACCATGCTGTCCCCAAAGATTTCCGAGAGTCGACCGGCACTTCTTCTTCTGAGCAAATCCATCTGAAACAAACGATCTCGAGCCGTCACATAACCAAGCGCTCTAAATCCATCCAGATGCGACGCCGTCGTAATTATGGGAACACCAAATTGATCTGTCGCTATCTGAACCTCTTCCGTCAATCCATGAACAGAGCCCTCTGTTTTTTTATCACCTAACGAAAGATACAGACTGATATACAACGTGCTTGCAATCACTACGACCAGAATCAAGAGGAAACCCAACAAGCTTCGAATCATTCGATGGTATACATTCATTTTGAAAAATCGACGCGTCGGATAGCGTTCATAACATTATCCGATCCATGAAACAAACTCATTGGATTGACTGGACTTCAATAGTGACTACTCTTCCGGGTGAATGTCTCATCGGTCTCACAATGATGAAATACCCGTTCTGATCGGGTTGGCGGATTTTCCACGATTTGCCCATTTTCTATCCTGATACAGCGATCAGCCAAGTGGTAATAATGATCATCGTGCGTAATGACCACCACGGTTTTTCCACGCGCTTTAAGATCGGCAAGTATCGCTGTATAAAAAATCTCTTTAAAAATAGGATCCTGATCAGCCGCCCACTCGTCAAAGACATAAAACGGCCGATCTTCCAAATACGCGGTGACCAGGGCTAATCGCTTACGCTGTCCTTGCGACAGTTCCAATGTTGAAAGTACACCGCCCTCAACAGTCACTTTGTGATCAAGTTGCAGCCGGGTCAAATAGGTTCGCGCTTTGCTATCCAGATTTTCTTCCATTAAGCCAAGCAGACTATCGAACAGATAGAAATCCGAAAAAACCACCGAGAATTGTTGCCGGTAGTTTTCCCGATTTGCATCGTCGATGACTTCACCATTCAGCTTGATTTGTCCTGCTTCAGGATCATACAATCCTACTAGCAGGAGACCGAATGTCGATTTTCCACTACCGTTACCACCGGTAATAAAAACCAGCTCGCCGGGTTGCAATGCAAGATTCAGCGGCCCCAACGCAAAATCACGCTCATCCCCTTCTCGTTTATAGCGATGGGTAACTTCGATGAATTCCAGTAACGCTGGATGTGTCGATGCTTTAGCCGGCATACACGCACTTGTATTCTCCGGTTGCTCATCAAGCTCTCTTTTCAAACCATCAATTTTATCGAGTGCAACGCCAGCACGGCTCAACGTGGGAAGATCGCTCACAATTCCCGTCAACGGCGACATCATATAAAGCACCGTCAAGGTATAACCCGTAATAATCTCCAGCGTAATACCTTGCCATTGAATTGCCTCGAAGAGAATCACGCCAATGAGAAAATATAGAAAAGCGGTTCCCAAGGCAGCCGCCAGAATGAACAAGGTCATTGCTGCAATATTTTCTTTGCGGCATGCCTCGACTGTGGGGTATAGCACATCCATAAGGAATGCGTCACTGCGGCGACGATGCAGCTTAATTTCCTTGATGCCTTGTATCAATCCACGAAAATGCGCATACAATGCATCGTCCTGTTCCCGTGCCAACCGCAATGGCTTAATCGCTCTCATACTGATCAAACGATGACCGAATATTCCTAATGTGATAACGATTACCACAAGGATAAACAAGCTCCAGGACAGCCAACCGAGATAAATCAGGCACCCCAACACCCAGGAGATATGGATGCACATCTGCGGAATAATCTGGAAAGCATCCACGAGAACCCCAATATCTTCCGTAAGATTCGCCATCAACCTTGGCGCCCCAAGTTGTTGCAATAGCCGTAGCGGTGCACTCACAATGCGACGACTCAGCTCCATGCGTAAATCCTGTGCAGCAGCCTGCCCGGCGCGCATTATGATGATCGTTGAAATAACATGCGTGGATAGCACTAAAAAACCCAAGCCTGCAAATAGCCAGGGAACATATCCGGAAGTCGCAGCAGTGGCGTGCACTTCCGTATTAATTAAACCGATGAGTGCCGCACTCCCCAATCCACTCACAATACCCGTTACCACACCCAATACGATCCAGGCTCGTGAACGTGCAAGCAGATGAATGATTATATCCATGGGATCAATAAGATATTCTTTTACAGGACATTACGTTATACATCGTATGTAATATCCATCCCACGACTGGAAACCGATAATGGCGTCGCTCTGATCATTGATCCAGTATCCTAAACTCTAAATAATCGGGCTATTTCTAATGTCTACTGTCAGCAGAGTGAATAAAATCATTCTGATCAGTCGGTTGCGCAATGTTCCCATTACGTTGCAAATACGATAAATAAGCATCAAACAACGCACGATCTGCGGCAGGGCATTGAATTCCGCTCATCAATAGCGCTTCTTCGGTCTTCACTACACTATATTCTTTTCGTATTTCAACTGATTTATCTTCACCTACCACGTCTTCTTGAAACATAGAAAGCAGCGGGTATAAAGGATGATCAGTCGACTGTTTGGTAACAGCCGTAACATTCTCCCGCCATTCAGCGAAGGGTACCTGCTGCACCGGGCAACCAAAAGCATTGATCCATGCAATGATATCTATGCTCTTAACCGGCCATTTGTTATTGAAATGAAACGTCTTGCCAATCACTTGTGGTTGCTGGGAAAGATACACGATTGCTTTACTGACATAATCAACCGGTACAATATCAAAATTCATCTGCTCAACCGGCGCTTTGCCGATATCAATACACCCTCTGATCAGGCGGCAAAGAAAATTATCCATATTCCACACCCCGGTATCACTATGCCCTGTCACGGTGGCAGGCCTATGAATCGTAACGGGTAATCCACGGCTTGCCGCAGTCCTGACTAACTGTTCCGCAACCCATTTACTTTGACTATAACCATCCTCTCCATCAAAACTCGGACTGGGAAAATCATCTTCCGAGAAACTACCCGAATCAATCGGCATTGCTGATCCAAATACCGATAAAGTAGACACATAATGTACCGGTTTGACTTTGTGAGTACATGCAAGCCGCAGCACCTCTTCTGTACCCAATACATTCGCAGCTTTTAATGCTGCGTAAGGTTGAATAAAATTAACCAGCGCACCGTTGTGATAAATCGCATCAACTTCATTAGCCAATTGATCGAATTGCGCCGTTGTCAGACCCAATTGCGGGCTGGACAAATCCCCGCAAACTGGCAACACTCTGTGCATTAATTCCGGATCAAATATCTCATATTGTTCCAATCCGCTGCGCAATTTATCGTACGCTGCTTGTTCTGATTTAGCACGCACGAGACAAAATACATTGGCGGATGTTTGTTGCAGCAACTCATGTAATAAAAACACACCCAGGAATCCGGTTGCTCCGGTCAGGAATATTGTTTCCGGGTTTAATCGATATGAGCAGCCCCAATGATCAATGGGTTGAATAGACGGATCAAGTTTGGCCTCCGCCATCAAATCTATTATTGGTCGTGAATTGTGTTCCGAGCCTGATGCGGCACTAGTATCGATGAGCGTTGCGAGTTGAGCGATCGTCGGCCGTTCAAACATCTGCACCACATCCAAATCCAGATTGAATTGGTCATTTACTTGACTGATCACCTGTATGGTAAGCAATGAATGCCCGCCAAGCTCAAAAAAGTTATTGTGAATGCCTACTTGCGCTACGCCCAGTATTTCAGACCAAATTCGAATCAGCGCTTCCTCTGTCGCATTGCGCGGCGCCGCATACTGATCTTTCTGTGATGAATCAACATCCTGCAAAAGTAACGCATTACGATCAACCTTACCATTCGGCGTCAACGGTAATTTATCCAGAAAAACAAATGTCGCGGGCACCATATATTCGGGTAAAACCACTTTCAATTGATTTTTCAGGCTCTCACCATCCGGGAAAACACGATCTTCAGCGCTTTCCCTCTCATTAATCGCTACCGGTACGCAGTAAGCTATCAAGCGATGATCGCCAGGTGCATATTCCCGCACAAGAACCGCTGTTTCCTTAATTCCCGGCAACTGCATGAGACAAGCTTCTATTTCACCCAGCTCAATACGAAAACCGCGTATTTTAACTTGGCTATCCACACGCCCCAGAAACTCAAGACTGCCATCTGTTTGGAAGCGCGCCAGATCTCCAGTTTTATAAAGGCGATTTCCTTCATGTTTAAACGGGTGAGGAATAAATCGATCAGCTGTTTGATCCGGGCGATCCAAGTAGCCTCGCGCCAAGCCCGCACCGCCAATATAGAGTTCACCTTTGATACCGACGGGCACTGGGTTAAACGATGCATCCAGTAAATAAATTTCCACATTATTGATCGGGCGTCCAATTGAAACTGTATTTTGCACACCTTCCAATCGAAGATGCTCGACACTCGCCCATACCGTCCCTTCAGTCGGTCCATATTCATTAAACAATGCAGTATCAGGCAGAATCTCATAATGATTTCTTATTAACCCTGCTGCGCAGGCTTCGCCCGCTACGATAACTGTACGCAGTGAATCCAGTTGATGATGCTTACCCTGTTCAAGTAGTAATTGATAAAAAGAGGGCAAACACAAAAGATGTGTCATCTGTTTCTCAGCAATTTGCCTGACCAATTCAGCAGGTTCAAGGAGCGTATTTTGATGAGGCAGGCATAAGCATCCACCTTGACTTAACGTCCAGAAAATTCCAGCGACCGAACTGTCAAAAGCAAACGAAGGCAATAGTAAAAAACACTCGATCGGCACCTTGTAGTAAGCAAGCCGAGCCACCGTAGAATGCACAACATTCCGGTGCGAAATTGCAACACCCTTGGGTCTCCCGGTTGAACCCGAGGTATAAATCACGTAGACGAGATTGGATGGCGTGTTTATAGTGGGTAAATTCCCCGACGATTGTTCGGCTACCAGCGACCAATCACGATCCAGGCATATACACTCGATATCATCGATAGGCATCGCACGGAGTAATGCTGTTTGCGTTAATAATACCAACGGAGCGCCATCCGCCAACAAAAATGCTTTTCTCTCCTCCGGATAGCTGGGATCGATGGGAAGATAAACCCCTCCCGCCTTGAGAATACCTAGAATCCCGATGATCATTTCTAAAGAACGCTCAATACAAACTCCCACAACAGTTTCCGGCTTTACCCCCATTTTCCGCAAGTAGTGCGCAAGCTGGTTAGCCTTCGCATTAAGCTGCGCATAAGTCAGCTGTTCATGCTCAAATATCACCGCCACCGCATTGGGATTGCGCTCTGCTTGCTCCTCAAACAATTCGTGCACACACTGATCATCCGGGTATTCTGCCTCGGTTTGATTCCAATCCAGCGTTAACTGCCGCAATTCGGATGCGGTCAGTAACGAAAACTCAGATATGCGCTTGTCCGGATTACTGACGATAGCTTCAAACAAGTTCTCAAAATGCTTGCACAGGCCTTGCATTCGCTCATTCGAGAAAAGATCGGTGTTGTAGGCCACCAAGCCAATCAGTTTTCCATCCTGCTCATTAAAGTGCACAGTAAGATCGAATTTTGTCGTATCGATATCCACTTCCAGATTAGAAATGCGAAGACCGTTTAGTGCTGCCGAAGCTTGCGGCGTATTATCCAAATCCAGGCTTACCTGGAAAATAGGGTTGCGGGAATTTTCACGAGGAAACTTGAGATCCTGCACCAGTTTGTCGAACGGCAGATCCTGATGATCATAGGCTTCCTGCACGGTTTCATTTGACCGTGCCAGCAATGCCTGAAACGTCGGATTGCCACTCAGGTCCAGCCGCAACGGCAATGCATTGACAAAAAATCCGATCAAGTTCTCAATTTCAGTTCGATTCCGGTTTGCTATCACCGTACCGGTCACGATATCCGATTGTCCGGTATATCGTTGCAGCAGGATCGAGAATGTAGCGAGCAAGGTAGTAAATAACGTCGCCCCGGCGCTTGCGCTCAGCACCTTGAGCCGCGATGTTAATTCTTCTGTCAAAATGAACGACAGGAATGCTCCCTGATAGGTTGGCGTTTCTGGACGAGGATAATCAGTCGGAAGATCCAGCACCGGCAGATGTGCAAGCTTTTGCTGCCAATAGTCAAGCTGCCGTGCTAACGTCTTTCCCTGTAACTGCTGCCGCTGCCAATAAGCAAAATCGGCATATTGAATGGGCAACGCGGGAAGCAAGGAGGACCGATGCGATAAACATGCATCATATAACTCTGCCATTTCCCGCACAAAGATGCCTATCGACCAGCCATCGCATACTATATGATGCAAAGTTACCAGCAACACATGCTCCAAATCGGTCAACCTTAGCAATCGGGCTCTGATCAGAGGACCTGCCTGGAGATCAAAACATTGCCTAGCCTCTTCATCCACCAGTCTTTTTACGCGAATATCTTGTTCAATTTTCCCTAATGATTGAAGGTCAATAATTGATAATACCTCTCGTAACGCAGGATGAATGCTTTGTACCGGCTCTCCTGCTATCTCATCATAAGTCGTCCGCAGAATTTCGTGACGGTGTATCACCTCGTTGAAAGCTTCTTCCAATGCCGATTGATTCAATACCCCTTCCAGGCGGAACGCTGCCGGCATGTTATAGGCCGCACTCTCTGGTGCCATTTGATGCAGAAACCAAAGCCGCTGTTGGGGGAAAGAAAGCGGCAAACCAGATCCTTCCGGGCGCCTTTCAATTACCTGAGCCACCATCCGCGGCGCATTGCCTCTTAAGCGCATTTCGAGAAGCGCGCGCTTCGCCGGGGTCAATTGTGTACGATCTAACAAACGTTCTTTCAAAATATCCATAAGTATGCCTTTCCTAGATTGCTAATCACGCTCTACCTGAAGCAAGCACTCGGCTTCCGATTCAGATAGTCCCTGAATGCTATCGAAAATAGCTTCTTCCACTGCGGGTGACATTTCGGCGATAGTGGGTGTACGCAGTAATACACTCAGTGGAAGATCAATATCGAATGCCAAGCGTATTCTTGCCATGACTTGTGTTGCCAGCAAGGAATGTCCGCCGAGTTCGAAGAAATCGTCATGAATCCCGACCTGTTCCAGTCCCAATACTTCCGCCCACAGTTTTGCCAGCGCCTCTTCAATTGAATTACGGGGCGCCACATACTGAGAAACCAGTTCAGTCGCGATATCCGGCTCTGGCAGTGCTTTTCGATCCAGCTTTCCATTGGTACTCAGCGGTAAACAATCCAAAAATACCAGCGCTGCAGGTACCATGTAATCCGGCAAATGCGCCTTAAGATAGATCTTCAGTTCATCACTGCTGAGACTTGCTTCATTTCCAACCACATACGCAACCAACCGCTTGTTACCGGAACTATCTTCGCGG
>JAGNZK010000046.1 GCA_017984435.1 Nitrosomonas sp.
GCTGGGCTCAGGTCAATGGGTGGCGTGGTGAAACCGATGTGCTGGAAAAAATGAAAGGACGCATCGAACACGATTTGTATTACCTCAAAAATTGGTCCATATGGCTCGATCTCTGGATCATCCTACGTACCGTCTGGATCGTCGTCCGTAAAGATAATGCTTATTAAAGTTCTTACAAATCAGCTTTACACTCATAGTCAAATTGCTGCATAAGCCGATAACTTGCCCATCCATTAAAACAGACTAACTCAGATATTTAAAGCCAGCATAGTTATTCTTGGTATCATCTTTGTAAACCCGCCATAGGTACTGCGATTTTCGAAATCCATATAAAAATCTAGCGAAGTTTATGTTTCATATTTTATAAATTTTTGATAGAATGCGGCGATAGATGCGATGGGCTTTTAGCCCATTTTTTATTTGTGGCGGAGCTACGCGATGACACTGGAAGAATTGTTAGAATCGACTCTGGAAGGTATGGGTTATGAGTTGGTCGAGGTGGAACAATTAGCTCGCGGCAACCTATTAAGAATTTTTGTAGATAAAGAAAGTGGTATCAGCATTGACGATTGTGTAGCGATCAGTAATCACTTAAGCCGATTGTTAGTTGTTGAAAATATTGATTATGGCCGGTTAGAAGTTTCCTCACCAGGACTTGATAGACCTTTAAAGAAAGAAATTGATTTTATTCGCTTTAAAGGAGAAACAATTAAATTGAAGCTACGCATTCCTGTGCAAGGACAAAGAAATTTTGTGGGAATTTTGCGGGAAATAAATGATGGCATAATAAAACTTGAAGTCGAAGGAAAGTTGTTAGACCTTGAATTGAGTAACCTTGGAAAAGCTCGTTTGGTTCCAAAATTGTAGGTATATAAAAATTTGGCTGGAGGACTATGAGCCGCGAAATTTTACTGTTGGTTGATGCATTGGCACGTGAAAAAACTGTTGAAAAAGAAATTGTTTTTACAGCCTTGGAGCTTGCATTAGCATCTGCCACGAAGAAACGATTTCAAGAAGATATTGAAACACGCGTTTCCATTGATAGGGCGACGGGAGATCATCAATCTTTTCGCCGCTGGTTAGTGGTGGAGGATGGTGCTGTAGAAGATTTTGCCCGCCAAATCTCTTTAAGTGATGCTAAAAAAATCAATGCTGATATTTGCTTGGGCGACTATAGTGAAGAACCGCTGGAACCCATCGAATTCGGACGCATTGGCGCACAAGCAGCGAAACAGGTTATATTCCAGAAAATACGTGATGCAGAGCGTGAACAAACACTAAATGATTTTCTTGAAAGAGAAGATTATCTGGTTACCGGAACAATAAAACGTATGGAACGCGGTAATGCCATTATTGAATCCGGAAAAATTGAAGCGGAACTGCCACGCGACCAAATGATACCTAAGGAAAACTTACGGATAGGTGATCGAGCTCGTGCTTATTTATATAAAGTCGATCGTGCTTCCAGAGGCCCGCAATTAAAGCTTTCACGTATTTCTCCTGAGTTTCTGATGAAACTGTTTGAACTGGAAGTACCGGAAATCGAAGAAGGTTTATTGGAAATTAAAGTAGCCGCAAGAGATCCTGGATCACGCGCTAAAATCGCAGTTAAATCAAATGATCAGCGCATTGATCCTATCGGCACTTGCGTAGGGATGCGTGGATCCAGAGTACAAGCAGTTATTAGTGAATTGGCCGGAGAACGCGTTGATATCGTCTTGTGGTCAGATGATCCTGCGACTTTTATTATTAATGCACTGGCTCCCGCGGAAATCAGCAGTATCATGGTTGATGAAGAGAAGCATAGTATGGATATTGTGGTGGATGATGATAATCTGGCACAAGCCATCGGTCGCGGCGGACAAAATGTGCGGCTTGCATCGGAACTGACCGGCTGGGAACTTAACATCATGACAGTGGAAGAGTCTAAAGCCAAGCATGAAAAAGAATCATCGCAAACCTGTCAGCTTTTCATGCAAAAACTGGATGTTGATGAAGAAATCGCAGAAATACTGGTACAAGAAGGTTTCGTTACACTGGAAGAAGTAGCCTACGTTCCGCTCAGTGAGATGTTGGAAATTGAGTCATTGGATGAAGAAACCGTCAACGAAATACGTAATCGGGCTCGCAATGTACTGTTAACGGATGCTATTGCCAATGAAGAAAAAGTGGAGCATGTTGCTGAAGACTTGCTCGCATTAGAAGGAATGGATATCAATATCGTGCGAGAACTGGCATCGAAAGGTATTAATACGCAGACCGATCTGGCTGACTTGGCTGCTGACGATTTGGTGGAAATGACAGGAATTGATATTGAACGTGCGAATCAATTGATTATGAAAGCGCGTGAACCATGGTTTACTTGATTTAACTCATCGATTGATAATAAATTTGATTAGATTATTATTTTGATGACAACCTGCTTGTAGTTTTGATTGCTGAAAGGTTATAAATGGCTCAAATGAGTGTGGAACAATTTGCTAATGAACTGGGTTTGTTGCCGACAGTCTTGCTGGAGCAACTCAAAGCTGCCGGCGTTAAGAAAACATTGACGGAAGACAGTTTGACAGAACAAGATAAAGCTCAGTTACTTGATTACCTGAGAAAAACTCACGGAGCCACCGAGATCAAAAGTAAAATTACTTTAACTCGCCGCCAAACTTCCGAAATCCGAAAATCAGACAGTACCGGCCGACCACGTACTATCCAAGTAGAAGTCCGAAAAAGACGGGTACTGACAAAACCAACACCGGGAGATTCCGAACCTGACTCAACTGTGGTCACATCAGAGGATGTCGTCATCCAACCGGTTAGACAATCCGTAATTAACGCGGAACAACTGGCACTCCGTAATGAAGAAGCAAGAAAACAAGCCGAATTGATTGCACGTCAAGCTGAAGAAGTTCAGCAAAAGAGAGCCCGTAAAAAATCGGAACTCATTGAAGATACAAAGCAAAAAGAAGAAGCGATTACAACTGCTGATAAATCGACCAAACAGACACCGCCTACATCAACAGAAATTGGTATACAACCAGAATCTGTTAATAACATTGAGCCCTCACAGCAAAGTGAAGTGCCATTACATGCCAATGCTACTGAAGGAACACTACATAAACCTATTGTAAAACCCGAAGAAAAAGTAGAGAAGAAAAAGAAACCAGCCAAGCAACAAGTTGTTTGGAAAGATGAAGCGACCAAGAAGCGGGGTGTTAAAACCCGTGGCGATATTCCCAGCACTCAGGGTTGGCGCACACGTAGAGAAAAACATAGTAAACCAGCCCAACATGTAGAAGACCAAAATATTCACGGTTTTTCTGCACCGACTGAGCCCATTGTGCGCGAAATCATGGTGCCGGAAACCATTTCTGTCAGCGCGTTGGCTCAGAAAATGTCAGTTAAAGCGGCTGATGTCATTAAAGTACTGATGAAAATGGGCAGCATGGTAACCATCAATCAAATGCTGGACCAGGATACTGCCATGATTGTCGTAGAAGAAATGGGGCATATCGCAAAATATGCTGAGATGGACAATCCCGAGAATTTCCTGGCAGATAGCGAAGCGCCTGTTACTGAAGCGGAACTGGTTCCACGCGCCCCGGTAGTCACCGTAATGGGACATGTTGATCATGGCAAAACCTCTTTACTGGATTATATTCGCCGTACCCGGGTTGCTGGCGGTGAAGCCGGCGGTATCACGCAGCATATTGGTGCTTACCATGTAGAAACAGGTCATGGCATGATCACCTTTCTGGACACACCAGGACATGAGGCGTTTACTGCAATGCGCGCACGCGGTACAAAAATTACCGATATTGTCATTCTGGTAGTCGCCGCAGATGATGGTGTTATGCCTCAAACCATTGAAGCCGTGCACCATGCCAAGGCGGCAAAAATTCCAATCATCGTCGCAGTCAATAAGATGGACAAGCCGGAAGCCAATGTTGAACGTATCCGACATGAACTGGTTGCACATCAAGTGGTTCCGGAGGATTGGGGTGGTGATACGATGTTTGTCGAGGTATCTGCCAAAACCGGGCAAGGTGTTGATGCTTTGTTGGAAAGCATATTGCTGCAAGCCGAAGTATTGGAATTAAAAGCACCGGTCAACACACCGGCTAAAGGTGTCGTGATTGAATCACGGTTGGATAAAGGACGAGGACCGGTAGCCACCATTCTGGTGCAATCAGGAACTTTGAACCGTGGCGATGTTTTATTGGCAGGCGCGGTTTATGGCAAGGTACGCGCCATGAATGATGAGAATGGCAAAGCTATTAAGCAGGCGGGCACATCGATTCCGGTCGAAATTCAAGGACTATCTGAAGTGCCTGAAGCGGGCGAAATTGTTTTTGTGCTGGACGATGAGCGCAAAGCCCGAGAAATCGCCTTATTCCGGCAAGGTAAATATCGCGATGTAAAACTTGCCAAGCAGCAAGCTGCAAAACTTGAAAATGTGTTCGACCAGCAAGCCGATGTCAAGACTCTTGCCTTGATTATCAAAGCGGATGTTCAAGGTTCCTGTGAAGCGTTAGCTTATGCATTGCAGAAACTTTCAACCGACGAAGTGAAGGTCAATATTATTCACAGTGGTGTAGGTGCAATTATTGAATCGGATGTCAATCTATCACTGGCATCAAAAGCTGTTGTTATCGGTTTTAATGTACGCGCGGATTCCAGTGCGCGCAAGTTGATTGCATCAAGCGGTGTTGACGTGCGGTACTACAACATCATTTATGAAGCGGTCGATGAGGTTAAAGCCGCACTATCCGGCATGATGTCGCCTGATCGCAAAGAAAACATCATCGGACTGGTCGATATTCGTGAAATTTATCGTATCCCTAAGGTAGGCGTCGTTGCCGGTTGTTATGTCATGGATGGCATCATCAGAAGAAATTCACTGATCAGAGTATTACGAGATGGCCTGGTAATACATAGCTGTGAGTTGGATTCCCTGAAGCGCTTTAAAGACGATGTCAAAGAAGTTAGAGAAGGTTTTGAGTGCGGCTTGTCTTTAAGAAATTTCAATGACATTCAGGTAAGTGATCAACTGGAAGTGTATGAAATTATTGAAACGGCACGATTCCTATAGCACGTGCTTTAGTCAATTCAACCTCTATGCCTAAAGACTACTCCCGTGCACTACGCGTTGCCGATCAGATACAGCGTGAACTAGCCGATTTAATACAACACGAAATCAAAGATCCCCGCGTAGGTCAAGTAACCATCACCGCGGTTGAAGTAACCCGTGATTATAGTCATGCCAAAGTTTTTTACACCACATTAGCCAATACAGAAGAAAAATTTTTAGTGGAAAACGGACTGGAACATGCCAAAGGTTTTCTGCGCTCCAGTTTATCTCATCGCATGAAATTAAGAATTACACCACAACTACATTTTATTTATGATGAATCGGTTGAACGTGGCGTACGCTTGTCAAAATTAATTGATGATGCAATCGCTCAAGATAACATTAATCACCCGACAGACGCTGACAGTTAAGAAAGCATGCACAGGTTGCACGCTAAAATCCCGCCAAGCAGTTCAACTAAATCCGTTAAACGAAATATCCATGGCGTTCTATTATTGGATAAGCCGTACGGTATCTCATCCAATAAAGCCGTACAAATCGCAAAAAGAATCTTTTCTGCTGCCAAATGCGGCCATACCGGCACGCTGGATCCAATGGCAAGCGGATTACTGCCTCTCTGCTTTGGAGAGGCAACTAAGTTTTCATCAGTCTTATTAGGCGCCAATAAAGCGTATGAAGCGACCTTAAAGCTTGGTTTTATGAGCACAACGGGTGATGCGGAAGGTGAAATCAGTCCACTTGCAGCTAATAACGGAAACCCAACCTTGTCACAGTGTGAACAAACACTTCAGCATTTCATCGGTAGAATCCTGCAAATACCCCCGATGTACAGCGCACTGAAACATCAAGGAAAACCTTTATATAGTTATGCAAGAAATGGCGAAATCATTGAACGCCCGGCACGTGAAGTTGTTATCTATGCGATACAAATCAAGTCACTGATCGACGATGAATTGCAACTTAGCATTCAATGCGGAACCGGCACTTATATCCGCACACTGGCTGAAGATATTGGCAAAGCACTAGGGTGTGGCGGTGCATACCTAACTCAATTAAAACGTACGGTTATTGATTGCTTTGATTTATCCCAGGCGCAAACTTTACAGGCATTGCAAGAGGAAATGGACGCAACTGCATGGGATCATTATTTACTCCCCATTGATAGCTTATTACAAGCATTTCCAATAGTCACTTTGGATGCAGTGGCAGCGTTACATATCGTACAGGGAAGACTTATTTCCAGCCCATCCGACATCAGTTGCATCGCGGAAGGAGATACAGTGCGTTTATATAACTGCCGACAGCAATTCTTAGGACTTGGTGAAATAGTGAGTGAACAAAAAATAATCGCGAAACGCCTGTTGGCAAATTCTGAGTTACTTGGAATAGCTGTGTAACCACATATCCATCGCCCTACTTTCTCGCTTCACAACGATAATCATCGCGTACGAAACATAAAATAAGCCGCACCCACCATGCATAGCGCCGCCCACAAGTAATCCAGTTTCAGCGGTTCCTTCAAATAAAACAACACAAATGGCACAAAAACAGTCAGGGTAATAATTTCTTGCAGTATTTTGAGCTGCGCCACAGAAAGCACGGTAAAGCCAATACGATTGGCGGGAACCTGCAACATATACTCGAAAAACGCAATTCCCCAGCTGATCAATGCTGCAATAATCCACGGTTTATGATTCAGCGCCTTCAAATGCGCATACCAAGCAAACGTCATAAAGACATTGCTCAGCGACAAAAGGATAATGGTGTGCCAAATTTCACGCATATTATTAATTGTATGCTATCCATACAAAATTAAACGCCCAATTCATTCCAAATCGCATCCACTCGTTTTTTGACCGCATCATCCATCACAATCGTCGTCCCCCACTCCCGGTTCGTCTCGCCCGGCCATTTGTTTGTCGCATCCAACCCCATCTTTCCGCCAAGTCCCGATATCGGACTGGCGAAATCCAGGTAATCGATCGGCGTGTTCTCAACCAGCAACGTATCGCGTACCGGATCAACCCGGGTGGTAATCGCCCAAATCACTTCCTTCCAATCACGCACGTTGATATCGTCGTCGGTGACAATAATAAATTTGGTATACATGAACTGACGCAGAAAGCTCCAGATACCGAACATCACGCGCTTGCTGTGACCGGCATATTGTTTCTTCATGCTCACCACCGCCATGCGATAAGAGCATCCTTCCGGCGGCAGATAAAAATCGGTGATTTCCGGGAATTGTTTTTGTAGCAACGGCACAAACACTTCATTCAACGCCACACCAAGAATCGCCGGCTCATCAGGCGGTTTTCCGGTGTAGGTGGAATGATAAATCGGATTGCGGCGCATAGTCATGCGCTCGATGGTAAATACCGGAAACGTTTCCTGTTCATTGTAATAACCGGTATGGTCGCCATAGGGGCCTTCCAACGCAGTTTCACCGGGATAAATGGCGCCTTCCAAGACGATTTCGGCACTGGCCGGTACCTGCAAGTCATTGCCGATGCATTTGATCACCTCCGTTTTGGAGCCACGCAATAATCCGGCAAATTGGTATTCGCTCAAGGTATCCGGCACCGGCGTAACCGCACCCAGAATGGTCGCCGGGTCGGCTCCCAAAGCAACCGCCAGCGGATAAGGCTTGCCCGGATTGGCCAGACTGAATTCACGAAAATCCAGCGCGCCGCCCCGGTGCGCCAGCCAGCGCATGATAACTTTATTAGCACCAATGACCTGCTGGCGGTAAATGCCCAGATTCTGCCGGGTTTTGTTTGGTCCTCGCGTCACCGTCAACCCCCAGGTGATCAGCGGTGCAACATCGCCCGGCCAGCAGGTTTGAATCGGTATTCGGCTCAGATCGACATCGTTGCCTTCCCACACAATTTCCTGGCACGGTGCGCTGCTCAATTCTTTCGGCGCCATATTCAATACTTGCTTCAATACCGGCAATTTATCCCAGGCATCCTTCAACCCTTTCGGTGGATCAGGTTCTTTCAAATAAGCCAATAACCTGCCGACTTCGCGCAATGCCTCGACCGATTCCTGTCCCATACCCAGCGCTACTCGTTTCGGCGTGCCGAATAGATTGCCCAATACCGGCATGCTATGCCCTTTAGGGTTCTCAAACAAAACTGCAGGACCCTGTGCTTTCAGGACACGATCACAGATTTCCGTCATTTCCAGCGCGGGATCGATCTCCGTTTGAATGCGCTTGAGCTCTCCCATCGCTTCCAGTTGTGCGATGAAGTCGCGCAGATCTTTATATTGCATGATTGAATCCCTAGCCCTGAAAGATGAGGAAATCGAATGCGATTCCGGCAAATACCACCAGCCCTACCCAATTATTGTGCAAGAATGCTTTGAAACACAGCGCCCGGTCACGGTTACGAATCAACGTGTATTGATACATAACCAACCCCGTTACTACCACCAATCCGGCGTAGTAGGCCAAGTTCATCTGCTGTAATTGTCCGATGACCATCATGATCATAATAAAGCAGGCATGACACAGCATCACGCCCAGCACATCAAAGCGTCCAAAAGTGATCGCAGAAGTTTTGATACCGATCTTCAGATCATCCGGCTTATCGACCATGGCATACGCCGTGTCATAGGCAATCACCCAGAATAGATTGGCCAGCATCAATATCCAGACGATCGATGGCAAACCATCAGTTTGTGCTGCGAAAGCCATCGGAATGCCAAAACTGAATGCAATCCCCAGATAAGCCTGTGGCATAGCAAAAAAACGCTTGGTGAACGGATACGTTCCCGCTAGAAACAGTGCCGGTACCGAAAGCAAGATGGTCAGTTGATTCAAAGGCAGAATCAGCAGAAAAGCACAGAGACTCAACCCTGCTGCCAATAACAAAGCTTCCTTGGAACTGACATGACCGGCTGCCATCGGACGATGCTTTGTACGTTCGACATGCGGATCAATATTACGATCGGCAAAATCGTTGATGACACAACCTGCCGAACGCATCAATATCGTACCCAAGACGAAAATAACCAGAATATGCCAATCGGGAAAACCCTGCGCTGCAAACCATAATCCCCACAGCATCGGCCACAGTAATAAAAGAATACCGATCGGTTTATCGAGCCGCATGAGTTGCGCGTAGGTTTTAATTCGATTTGCAAGACTCATAAGGGTAAATCCAGAATAGCCGGTAAAAATACTTCGGTTACTAAAATCGACTGTCCGTGCAAAGTAAACAATGAACGCCGCGCCCACAGATTTGCCGGTTTTCTCGGCAATTTGGCACACGCACGCTCATACAGAAAATGGCCGCGGCTCACTTTCTTAAATTCCAGCGGCGTGCGTTTGATTTTAGGATTGGTAAACAAAACCGTCCCCAACGACTTATTGCCCAGTCCGCTTAAACCCCGCCAAGCACCACGCAGATTCTTGCGTGCCACTACCGAATGTGCAAACACCACTGGTGTATCACCACAATACAAATAAACCTCCCGCACTCTCGCCAATTCACTTGAACGCAGCCCCATCACATCTAATTCATCATCATATAGCCTGCTCAGTGACTGATATACCGGTTTCACATAAAAACGGGCACAACGATTCTGGATACGGCGCGTCAGCGATCCGCGATCCTGTAACCAGTTGCGTTGATGATAAGAAACAGAGGTCAGCGCAGAATACCATGCCAGTGGATGGGCTTTACTCATCACAGCAGATTTAGCAAATAAGATAGTCGCATGATAAGAATTCTTATGCCGGGATCAGGCAAAGTCATTTTGAGAAATATTGAAACGGGATTATACAACAGTCTCAAAGCAGGCATTGTAAAACCCAGGTAGTAAAAATCAGCGTATATAGGACACAATCAACATTGCAGCAAATAAAAATAATTCAAAGTTAATGTGCGTTTTCACACAGACGGTTACAAACAAAAATTCTATTATCGGGTTTCTAGGAAAGATGAGATTTAGAATTGGTATCAATCAGGAGCTCATAAGTACATCAATCGAGCTTGATCTCTTTAATTTCTTTGGATCTAATTCCTCGCACCAAGGGACGAGTAAGCTGGTTGAAAACCAGCAAGTTTGAAGAGCGTACTTAATACCTTGCCGCTTGCGGCGGGGTGCTTTCTTTTTGATAATCAACGTAGGGAGGAATCATGAGTGAAAAAAATATTACTCTCACAAAAACTTTATTTGTCACAATACTCGACTTGTTGGCTATTCAGAATCCGAACGACCCTTTCGATCAGAATAACTCGATCGGGCCAGTAATTAACCCGATTTTATGGAAATTAATGACCACAGGCGGGGTTCAACTTGAGCCCTGGCGCTTTGCGTTTGTAACGCAATTGGCGATTGATCGAGCTGTGGGACAGTTCCAATCGACGGAATCGTTGTTTCCTGAATCTGAGATAGAACGGGGACTAAAAGCTGCTCGCGCATCCATTCGCGAAACTGTGGATTATTACTGCGGCACTGCACCTCTCCCCTGGCCGCTCCCTTATCCCTGGCCACTGAAACTGAGTCCGATGCCATACATTCCATTGGGTCTGCTTACTGCCGGTGCGCAGTTTCATAAGGCGGCGAATACCGTAGTGGACACACCCTTGCAACAAGATTTTATCGATGCTGCAGATCAGCTCTTCGCAGCAGGCATCAGGCAAATGGAATGTGCGCATGAATCGCCACTAATCAGTGAGTGTTCAGAAGCTGTCACCGCCATCTAGCGCCGATGATGCTCTCTTTAGTAGTGAAGGATCCGTATTAATCGGATCGCCTCTACTCTGCTACTTAATTGATTATATGTGGCAATCATGTTCGATAACGCAACAATGCTAATCTTCCCTATCTTCCTCGAAAGTTTTATGAGCATTTATACCCGTAAGTACTCAATTTTTTCACCCAGCCAACGCTGAATATGCCATTGTACCAGCTCCGGGTAATCGTTAAGCATTTCATTGGCGGTAGTTTGTGCCGCTGCGAGTAATTCACCATCTTGCTCCAGATCGGCAAAACGCAGCATCGGCACGCCACTCTGGCGCGCACCCAGAAATTCGCCGGGCCCCCTTAGCTGTAGATCCTGGCGGGCGATTTCAAAGCCATCCGTATGTTCAAAAATGATTTTAAGCCGCTTACGAGCAATTTCCGACAACGGTTTTTGATACAGCAGGATACAAATGCTAGCCTCCGATCCGCGTCCGACACGACCGCGCAATTGGTGTAGTTGCGACAATCCCATACGCTCGGCGTTTTCAATCACCATCAGGGACGCATTCGGCACATCCACACCCACCTCAATAACTGTCGTAGCAACTAATAATTGAATCTTCCCTAATTTAAACGATGTCATCACTGCCGTTTTTTCCTGTGTCGACAAACGACCATGTACTAAACCAGCTCTTAAATCCGGAAATATCCTGCATAAATTCTCATACGTTTCCATAGCGGTTTGCAACTGCAAGGTGTCTGATTCTTCGATCAACGGACAAACCCAGTACACTTGTTTGCCTTGCTGGCAAGCGTGCTGGATGCGTACGATGATCTCATCACGGCGATTGTCAGCAATCAATTTGGTCACGACCGGTGCTCTGCCAGGCGGCAATTCGTCAATGATCGATACATCCAGATCGGCAAAATAACTCATGGACAATGTGCGCGGAATCGGTGTGGCACTCATCATCAGCTGGTGCGGCACAAAATTGGATTGTGAGCCTTTCATGCGCAACGCCAGACGCTGCTGCACGCCAAAGCGGTGCTGCTCATCAACAATCGCCAAGCCCAGTTGATGAAACAACACTTGCTCCTGAAACAAGGCATGGGTCCCCACAGCAAGTTGCGCGGCACCCGCCGCGATATCATCCAGTACCATTTGCTTCTGTCTCTTCTTCTGGCTGCCGGATAACCAGGCAACACGAATCCCCAGCGGATCAAGCCAACCGGATAATTTCTGGAAATGCTGTTCGGCAAGAATCTCCGTCGGCGCCATAATGGCCGCTTGGAAGCCATTTTCAATCGCCTGCAACGCAGCTAATGCAGCCACGATTGTTTTGCCGCTGCCTACATCGCCTTGCAACAAACGTTGCATGGGATGGGCGACAGTCAGATCGCGACTGATTTCTGCAGAAACTTTGATTTGTGCAGCCGTCAGTTTAAAAGCAAGTTGTCCAAGAAATTGTTTCTCCAGCTTATTTTTTTGTACAAGCACCGGTGCGGAATGGCTGCGCCGTTGCCGGTAATGTATGCGCATGGATAATTGCTGCGCCAGCAGTTCATCAAACTTGATGCGTCGCCATGCCGGATGCGTGCGCATTTGCAAGGCTTCGACTGAGACATCGGGCGGCGGATTATGCAGGCATATCACGCTATCCTGGAAACCTGACAGCCGATATTTCTTAATGATTCTCTCAGGTAAAGTCTCGGCTAGCGCTTGCGTCTTCTGGGCATTCTGCAAAGCTTGCTCAATCAATTTGCCCAAAATCTTCTGTGTCAAACCCGCCGTAGTGGAATAAACCGGCGTCATGGTATCGGCCAATGATTCACCTGCACGGACGATGCGACATTTGGGGTGCACCATTTCTGCGCCAAAGAATCCGTGGCGGATTTCGCCCAGCAGCCGTACGCGCTTTCCTACCGCGTAGGTTTTGATCTGGCTGCCGTAGAAATTCAAAAAACGCATTACCAGAATGCCGCTATTGTCTTCAACCTGACAAACCAATTGCCGTCGGGGACGAACAACCACTTCGTTATGGACAATCACACCCTCAACTTGTACTGTTTGTCCTTGCGGCGCATCAGCGATTGGAAATAGATGCGTTTCATCTTCGTAGCGAATCGGCAGATGCAATATCAGATCCGGTTCATGACGAATACCTAAACGGGATAATTTTTCCTGTACATTGGCACTGACAGTCATTGTAACGATTGGCGACCTGACATCGGTTAATTGATTACTGATCTATTTTTGCAGCACCATGACGCCATCCATCTCCGCCAGAGCGCCACGTGGTAAGGATTTAACACCAATCGCCGCGCGCGCCGGATAAGGCTGAGAAAAATGACTGGCCATGATTTCGTTGACCAATGCAAAATTATCGAGATCGGTCAGAAATATATTGAGTTTCACAATATCATTCAGACTGCCGCCGCTGGCTGCCGCCACTGCTTTCAGATTGGAAAATACTTGCTGAATCTGTGCTTCAATCCCATTTGCCATTTGCATGCTGACAGGATCCAGTCCAATCTGACCCGATAGATAAACGGTATCTCCGCCACTCACTCGGACTGCCTGAGAATAGGTGCCAATTGCTTGTGGCGCATCTGCGGTATGGATTATTTGTTTTGCCATTTCTTCTCCTGATGAATTTACGCAATACTTTTTTGTTATAGTAGGTACTAGTGCACAATATCTTAAAAATATGCTACAGCGGTATGATGCAGTGAACTATGGCACATTTCAACCGGCTGAAGCTGTTTATTTGCCGGATGTTCGGCCAACAGGAACTTTAATAAAACTCTTAGTTGAATCTTTCATGCAATGCAAAAACTGATTATCCAGGGTGGCATGTCACTACACGGCGAAATTACCATCTCAGGGGCAAAAAATGCTGCACTCCCTGTTTTGTGCGCCGCACTTTTGACCACCGAGCCCTTAAAAATAAATAACGTTCCCGCGCTTCATGACATCACCACCATGCTGTCACTGTTAAAACAAATGGGCATGGGTATTACCACACATCATTCATCAGAGGTTGTACTGGCGGCCGCTCACCTGACCAGCCTGACTGCTTCCTATGAAATGGTTAAGACTATGCGTGCCGCAATTCTGGTACTTGGACCATTACTTGCGCGTGCCGGGGAAGCCAATATTTCATTGCCTGGCGGTTGTGCCATCGGCTTACGGCCGGTCGATCAGCACATCAAAGGCTTACAGGCAATGGGAGCGGAAATCACAATTAAGCATGGCTATATTCATGCCGTGGCAAAAAAATTGCATGGCGCACGTATTGTATTTGATATTGTCACGGTGACCGGAACAGAGAATTTGATGATGGCAGCCACCCTGGCCGATGGCACAACGATACTTGAAAATGCCGCACGGGAACCGGAAATCGTCGACCTGGCCAATTGCCTGATCGCGATGGGCGCAAAAATTCATGGCGCCGGCACTGACATTATTACCATTGAAGGCACCCCCTCTCTGCATGGGGCGGAATATACCGTCATGCCCGATCGAATCGAAACCGGCACTTTTTTGGTTGCATGCACGGCCACTGGTGGCGAGATTCATTTAAAAAACACGAGTCCCCATTTACTGGACGCGGTTTTGGATAAACTGACCGAAGCCGGCGCTGATATCGATTCCGGCGAAAACTGGATTAATTTGGGAATGCACACGAAACCCAAGTCGGTTAATCTGCGTACAGCACCCTACCCGGCCTTCCCGACCGATATGCAGGCACAATTTATGTCCCTGAATTGTATTTCAGATGGAACGGCCATTATTACCGAAACTATTTTTGAGAACCGCTTGATGCATGTGCAAGAATTGAAGCGCATGAATGCGAACATCGAAGTGGAAGGCAATGCGGCCATTGTTTGTGGCATCCCTCAATTGGATGGTGCGCATGTCATGGCAACCGATTTACGTGCATCAGCCAGCTTAGTCATCGCCGGATTGATCGCGCAAGGTGAAACAATCATTGATCGGATCTATCACCTGGATCGCGGCTACGAGAATATCGAAGGAAAATTATCTACATTGGGCGCACAAATCAGGCGTATCAATTAAAAAGGCCTTTGAATTTATCAAAGGCCTCGTAATTAACAGCTATTAAGAACTGTTACGCTATCATTCCACTAGCTGTTATTAAAGTTTTGCCAGTTTATAGCTCACAACAACCGTAGCAATCTTCTTATTCAATCCCATGACTGGAACAACCAAAATCTTTCTGCCATCCACATCGGATTTGACAGTTATTTTCTGCAGATTCAAAATCTCCTTAGGAAATATTTCCGCTCCTTTCGTTTCTTCGAGTCGTTTATCCGTTGATACCAGTAATTGACCATCACTACCAATCAGTACCACTCTTTCAGTATCCTTCATCTTGACGATTTCACTCAAATATTGATCGATTTGGTCAATATTGTTACGAATCAGCTCGCCACGCACCGCCCAGGACAAAACCTGTCCAAAACGTTCTTCTTCTTTAAGATACTGTTTATCCGCATATTCACGGGCTTGTTGTGTAATAATCACACGCTCATTTTCAAGCTTCTTGCCCATATCGGATTCTACTTTACTGACAGCAATGAGTTTCCAAGCAAAAACTATCACAATAACGCCCACGAGCACTACCGCGTACTTGGCAGGTAATTGCATGGTAGGAATTTTAGCCAGCCACTCAAATTTGGCATTAAATTGTGAGAATAACGTGTCGGCTTTGGATTGTTCATTCTGATTTTGCTTGTTTCGATCCGTCATGGATAACTCCTTGTATATAGGTATCAGGGGAAAATCCGAATTATCCATGAATCCTGATGGAAGGAGAAGTGCAGCGTATCAATAAAATTTGTCACCGTGTGCTACACAATCAAGATTTAATCCGTGCAACAACCATTATTCCTGTTAATTAGTATTTAAAAGCATATAGATAGTTATTAAGCTATCAGGAATACCGCAATATCGTAAAATAACCGGTTCTGCATTTATGTTCTATAATTAATGCTTCTTTGAGCAGAACACAGGAAATTACAGCAACGCAATGGATAATAATTCAACATTGGGCAGCAACCAAAAAACCTGGTCAGGTCGATTTAATGAGCCGGTTTCAGCGCTGGTGGCACGATATACCGCTTCCGTAGGTTTCGATCAACGATTGGCCGAATATGATATTCAAGGGTCACTGGCACATGCACAGATGCTTGCCGCGCAAGGAATTATCAGCAATGCGGATTTAGCAGCGATCAAGCAAGGTTTAAATCAAATTCGCGATGAAATCCGTAGTCATCAATTTACCTGGTTACTAGAGCTGGAGGATGTACATTTAAATATTGAGAAACGTCTGACTGCGCTCATCGGCGATGCCGGCAAACGATTACACACCGCCCGTTCGCGTAATGATCAGGTGGCTACCGATATTCGGTTGTTTTTACGTGCTTCGATTGATGAAATTATCGATCTGATCAAAGCCATGCAGCATGCCTTATTAAATTTGGCAGAACAACATATCCATACCGTAATGCCCGGCTTTACGCACTTACAGGTGGCACAGCCCATTTCATTCGGACATCATTTGATGGCTTACTTTGAAATGTTGAAACGCGACATCGGACGACTGATTGACTGTAGAAAACGTGTGAATCAACTCCCTCTAGGTGCGGCTGCGCTGGCTGGCACCAGTTACCCCATCAATCGTGAATTGGTTGCAGAAATACTGGGCTTTGAGGGGGTTTGCCAAAACTCACTGGACGCGGTTTCAGATCGGGATTTTGCCATTGAGTTTAGTGCCTGCGCATCACTCATCATGACGCATTTATCCCGCATGTCGGAAGAATTCATTGTATGGATGAATCCGGCATTTGGTTTTATCCAATTGGCCGATCGATTCTGCACCGGTTCTTCGATCATGCCGCAGAAAAAAAACCCGGATGTGCCCGAATTAGTACGGGGAAAGACAGGTCGAGTTAACGGCCATCTCGTCGCTTTACTCACCTTAATGAAAGCACAGCCACTCGCCTATAACAAAGACAATCAGGAAGACAAAGAACCACTGTTTGATACCGTCGATACCTTGACGGATACATTACGAATTTACGCCGACATGCTCACAGGCGTTCGAGTTAATCACAAGATCATGCGCCAATCGGCTTTGCGCGGTTATGCCACAGCTACGGATTTGGCGGATTATCTGACTAAAAAAGGCACGCCTTTCCGCGATGCGCATGAAATTGTGGCAAAAACGGTACAGTTTGCGGAACATAAGGGTTGTGATCTCAGTGACCTTGAGTTGCACGAATTACAAAAATTTTCTTCTCAGATTGAATCCGATATTTTTGCCATCTTAACATTGGAAGGTTCTATGGAAAGCCGCAACCATATCGGCGGTACCGCACCTGAACAGGTGCAAGTAGCCATTCACCAAGCCAGGCAGTGGTTATCCTGAATAACATCGCATAAAGATTCTTACCAGACTAAAACATGCACGCTTGGCATGATATCAGCACACAAATTTCTACGGCTACCAACAGTCACTTTAAAATAACAAGAAACAATCCGATCGGTGGTGGTTGTATTAATCAAACGTATTGTATTGCGGATGGCACGCAACGCTACTTCGTCAAACTCAATAAACCTGGTAGCCTTGCTATGTTTGAGGCTGAAGCTGCTGGTTTAATGGAAATTAATCAGTCGCATACCTTACGGGTTCCATTGCCTATTTGTTACGGACAAAATGATCACGCTGCATGGTTGGTTCTGGAATACCTGAACATTAACACCGGTGCTCACGGCAATGCATCCGAGTTAGGTAGACAACTCGCCGCTATGCATCGTATTACTTCCAAAGAATTTGGTTGGGTTCGTAATAATACGCTGGGATCAACCCCGCAAATCAACACAATTTCTTCAGACTGGGTAGATTTCTGGCGAACGCATCGCCTGGGCTATCAGTTGGATCTAGCCAGAGCGAATGGATTTAACGGTAAATTGCAAAAACTGGGCGAGCGATTATTGATGGATCTGGACAAATGTTTCTCGGATAGTTCACCCTCACCTTCACTGGTACATGGCGACCTGTGGAATGGTAATTACGCTTATGATGAGCTGGGAAACCCGGTTTTATTTGATCCTGCAGTATATTATGGTGATCGTGAAACGGATATTGCTATGACCGAACTGTTTGGTGGTTTTCCAGCCAATTTTTATTCTGCTTACCGACATGATTATCCATTGGATTCCGGGTATAATTTGCGCAAGATAGTTTATAACCTCTATCATATCCTTAATCATTTAAATCTTTTTGGTAATGGCTATCGTCATCAGGCTGAGCAAATGATGGGTATTTTACTTGCTGAAATTCATTAATAAACACTGTCCACCCGCATGTTATACAAAAACTATCTGATTGTTTCTTTAGATTATCCTGGCTACCCTAATCACTTATGACCAAATACGTTTTTGTGACTGGTGGTGTTGTGTCTTCCCTGGGTAAAGGTATTGCTGCTGCATCCCTGGCTGCGCTGCTCGAGACGCGCGGACTTAAAGTGACGATGCTTAAGCTCGATCCTTATATCAATGTGGATCCCGGCACCATGAGTCCCTTTCAACATGGCGAAGTTTTTGTGACTGGGGATGGTGCTGAAACCGATCTTGATCTGGGGCATTACGAGCGATTTATCAGTACTCGTATGACCCGGCACAATAACTTTACCACCGGGCAAATCTACGAAAGCGTTATTCGCAAAGAAAGGCGCGGCGATTATCTCGGCGGTACGGTACAAGTTATTCCCCATATTACGGATGAGATAAAACACTATATTCAAATGGGTGTCGATGATGCACAAATCGCTATTATCGAGATTGGCGGCACTGTCGGGGATATCGAGTCCCTGCCTTTTCTAGAAGCGATTCGCCAAATGGCGGTGCAGAATCCGCGTAATGATACTTGCTTCATTCATCTTACCTTATTACCCTATATTGGCTCAGCCGGTGAACTAAAAACCAAGCCTACGCAGCATTCCGTAAAAGAACTGCGTGAAATCGGTATTCAACCGGATGTTTTACTGTGTCGCTCAGACCGTGAATTACCTAAAGAAGAACGCCGAAAAATTGCGCTTTTCACCAATGTACAGGAAGAGGCGGTAATATCGGCAATTGATGTCGACAGTATCTACAAAATTCCGGGATTACTGCACGAGCAAATGCTGGATGAAATCATCTGTCATAAATTGAATATCCTGGCAAAACCGGCCGACTTGAGCGTCTGGAAAAAATTAGTTTATGCGCTCGAGCATCCGCAATATACCGCCACTATTGCCATAGTCGGCAAGTATGTTGATTTAACCGAATCTTATAAATCGTTGTCCGAAGCTTTGATTCATGCCGGTATTCACACCAACAGCCGAATTAATATTGTCTACATTGACTCGGAAAATATCGAGAAAGAAGGTACTGACAGCCTAAGAAATATGGATGCGATCCTGGTTCCCGGTGGTTTTGGTAAACGCGGTGTGGAGGGCAAAATCATGGCCATTCACTTTGCTCGCACCAACCGTATCCCGTACTTAGGCATTTGCCTGGGTATGCAACTGGCTGTGATTGAATACGCACGTAATAAAACCAACATGAAAGGCGCGCATAGTACGGAATTTAATCCTGTTACCCCCTACCCGGTCATCGGATTGATTACAGAATGGCGCACACGTGACGGACACATTGAAACAAGAAATGAGAACTCTGATATTGGCGGCAGTATGCGCTTGGGAGGACAGGAATGTATTCTGAAAAAAGGCTCGTTAGCTTGGAAAACTTATGGTACGGATAAAATTATTGAACGCCATCGTCATCGCTATGAAGTCAATAGTAGCTACATTCCTAAATTAGAAAAAGCGGGGCTTTGCATCAGTGGCTTGTCCAAGGAAGAGAATTTATGTGAAATGATAGAACTTCCTGAAACCGAGCATCCATGGTTTCTAGGCTGTCAATTCCATCCTGAATTCACTTCCACGCCACGGTTAGGTCATCCGCTATTTAAATCCTATGTCCAAGCGGCCATCAATTTTTCTAATAATCGTCAATTTGCCAGTGATGAGAAATTACATGCGATACGCAATAATTCGTAAATACCTTCTGCAATTGATTGCCTGATCAAGCAGAAAAAAACGGGATCAAAACCGAAAAGTAGAATTACTATCGTTGCATTAGCAACAACACTAACTAAATAAACATACAGGGAAAATGTAGCATGAGTGCAATAGTCGATGTCATCGCCCGTGAAATTCTTGATTCTCGCGGTAATCCAACCATTGAAGCCGATGTACTGCTGGAATCAGGCGTACTAGGTCGTGCTTCCGTTCCATCCGGCGCATCGGTTGGAACCAGAGAAGCAGTAGAACTCAGAGATGGTGATGCACAACGCTATTCGGGTAAAGGGGTACTCAAAGCCGTTGAAAATGTGAATACCGAGATTTCTGAAACACTGATGGGTTTGGATGCCGTCGATCAAAGTTTCATTGATCAAGCTTTAATTGATCTGGATGGTACTGAAAACAAATCCAGATTGGGTGCCAATGCCATTCTGGCGGTATCGCTGGCGGTTGCCAAAGCGGCTGCTGAAGAATCCGGCTTGCCGCTATATCGTTATTTAGGTGGTGCCGGCTTGATGTCCATGCCGGTACCGCTGATGAATTTAATTAATGGCGGCGCACATGCCAATAATAATATCAATATGCAGGAATTCATGATTGTTCCATTGGGAATTTCCAATTTTCATGATGCCATTCGTTGTGGTGCGGAGGTCTTTAGTACGCTGAAAAAATTGATCAACGAAAAAGGCATGCCGACAACCGTTGGCGATGAAGGTGGATTTGCACCTAACCTGGCCAATAATGAAGCCGCCTTACAACTGATTGTCGAGGCAATTGATCAAGCCGGTTACCAAGCAGGCAAAGATGTCGCCATTGGCATTGATTGCGCCAGTTCTGAATTTTTCCAGGATGGCAAATATCACCTTGCTTCTGACGGATTACACCTGACTTCAGCGCAATTTGTCGACTATCTAGCATCATGGGTAGATAAATATCCTATTATCAGTATTGAAGATGGCATGAGCGAGCATGACTGGAATGGTTGGGAATTACTCACCAATAAATTAGGCAAATCCATCCAATTGGTCGGTGACGATATTTTTGTCACCAACGCAAAAATCCTGCAAGAAGGAATTAAACGTGGCATTGCCAATTCCATTCTAATCAAAGTTAATCAGATTGGTACGCTGACAGAAACATTCTCTGCCATTGAAATGGCCAAATGTGCCGGTTACACGGCGGTCATTTCACATCGTTCCGGAGAAACCGAGGATACCACCATTGCAGATATCGCCGTTGCAACCAATGCATTACAAATAAAAACAGGGTCACTGTCCCGCTCTGATCGTCTCGCCAAGTATAATCAGTTGCTGCGTATTGAAGAAGATCTCGGAGATTCAGCAAATTATGCAGGCCGGAGAGCATTTTATCAGCTCAAATAATGAAATTCCTGACCTTTATACTGCTTCTGCTGATAGCCCTGATGCAATATCCATTATGGCTCGGCAAAGCAAGTTGGGGAAAGGTCTGGCAAGTTGACCAGGATGTCATTGCAGCACGTGAGAACAACCTGATACTTCAAAATCGCAATAACATGCTTGAGGCGGAAGTAAATGATCTGAAACAAGGTCTTGAGGCAATTGAAGAACGTGCCCGCAGTGATCTGGGCATGACCAAGCAGGATGAAATACTGTTTCAAATTATCAGAAGTACACGATCTAAGGCTTCTCAGTCGACCACGACCCAATAATCTCATCAGTTAAGATTCTCGTAGCCCGGTTTGAGCTTATGCGAATCCCTGGAATAATTTAGAGAAACCAAATTACTCACTTGAAGGGAACAATTTCAACATTGACTCCCTTGAAAACAGGTGAATCGATCTTATATAAAGCATCAGTATTGTTTTTGGTTATATTGATACCATGGAGTAAGTAAATGAAAAGAATTATTCTTTTTTTAGCAACCAACCTCGCCATTATTGTTGTTCTGAGCATCACATTGCGATTGCTTGGATTTGAAAGAATCCTGGATGCGCAAGGAACCGGCTTGGATATTAATTCCTTGTTACTATTTGCTTCCGTATTTGGGTTTGGCGGTTCATTTATGTCACTCGCGATGTCAAAGTGGACAGCCAAACGATTTACTGGTGCACAAGTTATTGAGATGCCGCGTAATGCACAGGAGCACTGGCTTGTTACTACTGTACAACGTCAGGCAAAAGCTGCAGGTATTGGGATGCCGGAAGTCGCCATTTATGATGCGCCGGATATCAACGCCTTTGCCACAGGCATGTCAAAAAATAATGCGTTGGTCGCCGTCAGCACCGGATTATTAAATGCCATGAGTCAGGATGAAGCCGAAGCTGTTTTGGCGCATGAAATCAGTCATGTTGCCAATGGCGACATGGTGACACTGGCTCTGATCCAAGGTGTCGTGAATACGTTTGTAATTTTCCTATCGCGTATCATCGGCCATACCGTGGATCGTGTCGTATTTAAAACTGAGAACGGCCACGGCCCTGCTTTCTGGGTTACAACGATTATTGCAGAAATTGTTCTGGGCGTACTGGCCAGCATCATTGTCATGTGGTTCAGTCGGCAACGTGAGTTTCGTGCCGATGCGGGCGGTGCCAGCCTTGCAGGCAGAAATAAAATGATCGCTGCTTTGCGGCGCCTGCAATTAACTTCTCAGCAAGCTCATTTACCCGATCAATTAGCCGCCTTTGGTATTTCCGGAGGTATTGGTTCGGGTTTAAAAAGCTTGTTTATGTCACATCCACCATTAGAAGAAAGAATCGCAGCGCTTGAAGCGCAACGCTGATCATTCAGCGTCTAAATCATATAAAGAACTCGGCCGCAAGCGACCGAGTTTTAGAAGAGGGGTAGTTGCCCAAACCTCTCTTCCATTTCATCCATCACTTTGAGTTGATTTTGTACATACTGACGAATAACCTCCTCGTTAGCATT
>JAGNZK010000008.1 GCA_017984435.1 Nitrosomonas sp.
GGTTTGCCGCGCCATTCGATAATCCGATCCAGAGCGCGCGTAACGCGCTCTGATGGAAGCGATACGTCCACTTCGATTTCCAACCCTTCACGATTGAAGTCATCCAGTACATTAAAATGTTCGAAATGACCTACCATTGGAGAGTTGATCAGCCATGAAATCCATCGATCATGTGTCATTGGGCCGTTCTGGCACAGTCAAGAATTATTGTAAGCGCATCAGTCTTACAAAATACAGGAGAGATTATTTGTGTAGCTCTTTTAGTGCATGGTAGAAACAAAATCTAAAACTTCTTGTACATGATCAGCTACTTTAACATCGCGCCATTCCTTTCTTAATATACCTTCAACATCGATCACAAAAGTACTACGTCCAATACCAAGAACCTGCTTACCATACATATTTTTCATTTTGAGAACATCAAATAGCTTACAGACTGTCTCCTCTGAATCACTTAGCAATTCAAAAGGAAATTCCATTTTTTCTTTAAATTTTTCATGTGATTCTATACTGTCACGAGAGACACCAACTATTATGCAATTTCTCTCAGTGAATGCACCCCAGTTATCACGAAAATCTTGACCTTCCGTCGTACATCCAGGTGTATCATCTTTTGGATAAAAATAAATGACCAAGTTCTTTCCACTATTATCTGCTAGTGAAAACATTTTTCCATTGGTTGAAGGTAATACGAAATTATCTACAGGATAATTAAGCTTAAACATTAGTCTCTTATAAAATGTGAACTTATCGATATATGTCTTATATCTCGAATTGTATTCTGTACTCTAATTGGCGAAATACCGTCACAAAAGCCGAAAACTTGCTTTCATGAGTCTTTTGTTTCCTTCCACATTTAAATTTATGGAATTTGTTTATCAATCACGATAGCAATATTATTATTGCCAATCTGAACAGGTTGACTAAAACCTTGAAGATCTCCGCTCGCAGGAACGGCCTGCCCAGACTTAGAAATTCTCGCTTCAATAATTACCTCAGGAAAGCTGGATATCTTCATGTTGGGTACCATTGCCATCTCATCTGTCAATGTGAAGGTCGCTGGAAGATCATTCGCTTTCAAGCGCAAAATAGCCAAGGGCATTTTAGGTCCCGTTTTAGCACGCGCATAAATAAACAGCGTATCATTAGGTAAAGCTTTTGACGCCAACTCTTTACTAATAGTTACTTGCCCAGAAATTGAGATTGATACGGGTACGGCAGGTGTAGTTGCTACAGTTACTGGATTCCTTTCAGGTTGAACATCATCAGTCTGTTGTGATTCCGATGCTTTAGCCTGCTGCTCTTCTGATGCCACTGATCCTTTTTTACCTCCTGCAGCCAATAATTTAGCTTCATTAATACCTTCCTGAACTGATTTAGCCAGCTGCGAATCAGCAGGAACCAATCCCAGTAATTTTTCCCAATGTGCTGCGGCTTGCTCAAACTTCTCTTGCTCAAACTCAGCTGTTCCTGCCAAAGCTAATGCTTTCGGATATTGTGGATCAATGCTCAAAGCTTGATAAATCAGCTCCGTTGGTTTACCTGCCAAGTTTCCTTGGTTTTTCATTGCTAGTACGTCGGCATAATCACTAAGTATCTGAGGATTATTAGGAGCCAGCTCTGCTAATTTTGCATAGGTATTACTGGCATCAGCATAACGTTCCATAATCGCATAAGTTCGACCCAACATTATCCACCCTTCTATATCTTCAGGATTTTTATCTAGCCGTGCAATAAGATTTTCTAAAACGGATGAGAAATTATCATGCCCTGCGGGGGAATTATCGCCGCCACGATTCATTTGCGTTGCATTGGCAAGCTGTGCTTGCGGCAATAATCCTCGTGTATCTCCAATTACCAAATACAGAAAAACTGCAGCAAGTGGCAAAATTAGCACTATAACAACCGATGTCGCTATATTATAAATACTCTTATTCTTTTTAATGGCCATCTTTTCTCCCTCAGGAACATCTTGTAGCATGCGCTGCTGAAGTTCTTGCTTACTTTTATTATATTGTTCCTGAGTTAAAATATCATTTTCTAAATCATTACCAAGCTCGGTTAATTGATCACGATAAACGGTTATATTCACAGCATCATGTTCTAAATTTTCCTGCTCGGTATCCCTACCCCTCAATAGAGTAGGAACTATAAATAACAAAGCTGTTACAATAAAAATACCAGAAATAATCCAGAATGACGTCATACGTTCTTACCTTTATTTTCGTTCAGTAAAGCCTCAGCTTTCTTGAGCTGCACTTCTGATAGGGATACTTCTTCCATCTGTTCGCGTCGACGTCTGAGATAAACTATCAATGTTCCGAGTCCAATGATGAATAAAACAATAGGACCAAACCATAAAAATATTGTTGTTGGTTTCATAGGCGGATTGTAAAGAACAAAATCACCATACCGATCGACTAAAAACTGTACGATTTCCTGATCAGTCTTGTTCGCTTTAATCTGTTCGCGGATCTCACGCCTTATATCATTAGAAAAATCGGCGCGAGAATCAGCAATAGACTCATTCTGACAAACCAAACAACGCAAATCCATTGTTAACGCTAACATTCTTTTCTCAACTACTGGATCCTCCGCTACCGGAATGGCTTCTTTTGACCAACTTACTGAAGGAATAATAAGCAATAAAAAGAAAAGAGTAATTAATCTTTTTACACTACTGAGCTGTCGCGATACGACAAAATGACACAAATCATGAGGTTTAAACATATGAGATAAGTTACTAAGCCTTCTGTAATTCGATAATGAGCGGAATAATTGTTTTTTGTAATGAATCTACTGTTACTGGCCCAATTTGTTTATGCCTTATAATTCCATTCTTATCAATCACATAAGTTTCAGGAACTCCGTAAACACCGTAATCAATTCCAACTTTTCCATCCAAGTCAACAATACTGATCGTATAAGGATCACCATATCGTTTCAACCATTGCACTGCAGTAGTACTCTCATCTTTATAGTTGAGACCATAGATCGGAACAATACCAGAATTGGCCAGCTGCACTAGTAGTGGGTGTTCATCTCGACACGCAACACACCATGATGCCCATACATTCAGCAACCAAACTTTGCCAAGATTATCTCCTGATGCCATAACCTTATCGGGTTCATGCAAATGATTGAGCTGAAACACTGGTGCGGGCTTATCAATTAGCGGCGATGGAACCTGCCGTGGATTCAAAGTAAGGCCAACCAGTAAAAATGCCGCCAGTACTATAAAAGCAAATAATGGGATTAAATATCGCATCATACTTTTCTTGACTCCGTAACCAATTCAGAGTTACTGACTGACGATATAACTGTTGCGGGGATTCCCTCCCGCGGCTCCGTTGCTTCCTCATTTCTGGCAGGAGCAGAACTTGTTTTGCTAATTTTCAAACGATAGCGACGATCCGTTACAGAAAGTATCCCGCCAATTGCCATCAATAAACATCCCATCCAGATCCAATCAACGAAAGGTTTATGATATGCACGAACTACCCAAGCATTATTGGCTAATGGCTCACCCAAAGCCACATAAAGATCTCTAAATAGACCTGTATCAATCGCTGCCTCTGTCATTGCCATACCTGATGCATTATAGGTACGTTTCTCAGGATGCATAGTACGAATGACTTTATCATCCTTAATGACATCAATATCACCACGGACCGCTTTATAATTAGGGCCAACAGTGTCGCTTACCCCATTAAACTGAAATATGTACCCGCCAACAGTGACCTTGCTCCCAACATCCATGCGGACATCTTTCTCAGTTTCGTATCCGTTCACCAATGTTACGCCAATAATAAATACAGCCACACCCAAGTGTGCACAGTGCATGCCATAATAACTTCTAGATTGTCTGGCTAAGCGAGCAAACAGATTACCTTGTCCACTATTGCTCAAGCGGTGCTTCAAGTTAACAAATGCACATACAATTATCCAGAAAGCCAACAGTAAACCGAAGCTGACCAACGGTTTCCATTCACCTATCAAATAGGGGGTAATCAAAGCAGAAACCACACTCACAGCAAAGGCCCAACGCAAACGAACTACTAATGTAGGCAAGCTCATTTGCTTCCAGCGCGATATAGGACCTACACCAATCAGAAAAATCGCTGGCGTCATGATCGGTACAAATACTGCTTCGAAGTAAGGAGGACCTACAGACAATTTTCCAAGATTCAGTGCATCTATAATCAGCGGATAAAGTGTTCCTAGCAAAACGCTGCTCGCTGCAACCAGCAGTAGTAAATTATTAGCAAGTAGTAATGATTCGCGTGACAGCAGATCAAACTTCCCGCCTAAACCAACTTTAGGTGCACGCCATGCAAATAATAATAATGAACAACTAATGACTATGACTAAGAACGCCAAAATAAATACGCCACGTGCTGGATCTGTTGCAAAAGCATGTACTGAAGTTAACACACCGGATCGTACCAAGAATGTTCCCAGTAAGCTTAGTCCAAATGTACTTATCGCCAATAAAACTGTCCAACTTTTAAAGCTACCACGTTTTTCAGTAACCGCTAATGAATGAACTAGTGCCGTACCAACCAGCCAAGGCATAAATGATGCATTTTCTACAGGATCCCAAAACCACCACCCCCCCCAACCTAGCTCGTAATAAGCCCACCAGCTACCGAGCATAATTCCAATAGTCAAGAAAACCCAAGCAATGATCGTCCAAGGACGTGACCAGCGTGCCCAAGTTGCATCCAGTTTTCCACTGAGTAGTGCTGCAATAGCAAAAGCAAAAGCAACTGAAAAACCCACATAACCCATATAAAGCATCGGCGGATGTATCACCATACCGGCATCTTGTAGCAAAGGGTTTAAGTCACTACCTTCCAAGGCTGCAGGCAATAGGCGATCAAACGGGTTTGAAGTAAATAACATGAACAACAAGAAACCCACACTGATAAGTCCCAGAACACCCAGAACACGTGCCACAATATCATCCGGTAATTGCTTACTAAAAACACTAACAGCAACAGACCAACTTGCCAACATCAATACCCACAATAATAAAGAGCCCTCGTGAGAGCCCCATGTAGCCGCCACTCGAAAATGAAAAGGTAATTCTGAGTTTGAGTTCTGCGCCACATTCATCACTGAGAAATCACTGCTGACAAAAGAGTATCCCAAGCACAAGAAAGCAATTAAAACAAAAACAAACTGACCTTGCACCACTGGTCTGGCTAATGCCATCCATGATGAAATACCACGTGCCGCACCAATGATAGGTAGAGTTCCTTGGGTTATGGCTAAAAGGAGAGCGAGAATTAAGGAGAAGTTACCAATTTCTGGGATCATAATTTTTATATTAAAAGTTAATGATTATGAGGAATTAAAACCATATGCATGGACATTAAAATAATGCCCATAAATCACTGTACTAAGGACGCCTTCTGTGCCTTGGCTGCTTGTTCTAAAGCTTCCGCGGCTTCAGGCGGCATATAATTTTCATCGTGCTTGGCCAGTACTTCGTCAGCTTCGAAAATACCATTGGCAGATATTTTTCCTTGTGCAACGATACCTTTACCTTCTCTAAATAAATCTGGAAGAATACCTGTATATACAACTGGAATAGTCTGGATTGTATCTGTCACTGCAAAGCGTACAGTCGTACTATGGTCTTCACGCTTAACACTACCTTCTTCAACTAATCCGCCAATACGAAAGCTTTTTCCTATCGGTGCTTCTTTTGCAATAACTTGTGATGGGCTAAAGAAAAAAACCAGATTACTTTGAAAAGCATTCAGTACCAAAATAGAAGCAACACCTAATGCAGCGACTCCTGATGCAATAATTGCAAGTTTTTTATGACGGGGTTTCATTTTTTGTCTCTTTTTTATTTATGTCGTGAATGAGACCATATTGCCTCTCTAAAGTTCGGCGGCGATTCGAAATTAGCAAAATTTCACCGATTATACAAACAAATGCCACAACATACGAACCCCAAACATAGAGTCCATATCCACCCATTGAAAAAAACTCTGACATACTCGACCAACTCATTGTATGGCCCCTTTCTTTTGTAGTTCTGCCACCCATGCGGTATGGCTTTCTCGCTCGAGAATAATGACACGTGTACGTTTTAGTATTACCACAATGGAGTACATCCAGCTTGCCAGCACCATAATAAGCATACCCATCAACATAGTGGTTGCCATAGAAGGCGCTTGATTAACACTTACTGACGCTCCCTGATGTAAGGTATTCCACCATTGCACCGAGAAATAGATAATTGGAATATTGATTACACCGACCAGAGCTATGATTGCACCTGCTTTATCAGCACGACGCGGGTCATCAATGGCTGCTTGTAAAGACATAAAGCCAATATAAAGAAATAACAAAATTAATTCGGAGGTTAAGCGTGCATCCCATACCCACCATGTTCCCCACATAGGCTTTCCCCAGAGTGCGCCGGTCCATAATGCAATAAAGGTAAACATGGCACCTGTCGGTGCAATTGCTGTTGCGAACATGGAAGAAAGTCGTGTATTGAAAGCCAAACCAATACCTGCCCAAAAAGCCATCACAACATAAAGAAACATCGACATCCATGCTGCGGGCACATGAATAAAGATAATTCGATAAGCTTCACCCTGTTGAAAATCAGTAGGTGCTACAAAGAAACCAACATAAAGCCCAGCCATCAGTAACACCACCGCAGCAAAAACAAATATTGGAATCATTTTTCCCGCTAGTGAGTAAAAACTTGCGGGAGAAGAGTATTTGAACCAATTAATAGCCATATAAAATTTTAGAATTCTTCAGATTAAATTTGGGCTCTGAACTTGACCCTAATTTTTGTAGTCGCCAATTCTATACTAAAAACACAAAATCAAGAATTGATTTCTATTAGCAAATTCAGCGCATTGAAAGTTTCAAAAAACACAATCCCAACAAAAAAAACAATTACTTACAGTCATCGCCAAGAATCTATTCTAGCGAAACTCGTAATGAAGAAGCCGCCGCCCATGGTGCAAAAACCAGTGATACCAAGAGAAATGCACCTATCAATGATAAATGGGCATCAAATCCAACACCTGCCATGTTAGCTTCAACCGCCCCAGCACCAAAAATCAGTATAGGAATATATAAAGGCAAAACTAACAACGAAACTAATACACCACCACCTCGTAATCCTAAAGTCAGTGCTGCACCAATTGCCCCGATTAAACTTAATACCGGAGTACCCAGCAATAAAGTTGCGGTTAAAACAAGCAATGCATCCGTCGGCAAATCATACTGAATACCTAATACAGGTGCCATCAATACGAGTGGTACTCCTGTCACCAACCAATGTGCCAAAGTTTTTCCAAGCACTAAAAATGATAATGACTGAGGCGATAGCAACATCTGTTCTAATGTACCATCCAAGTAATCATTAGAAAACATTCTACCTAGAGACAACATCGAAGCCAATAAAGCTGCAACCCAAACCACACCGGGCGCCATTGTTCGCAACATATTCATTTCCGGCCCCACACTTAACGGAAATAGGCTGACTACGATGATAAAGAAAAACAAAGTCGTTAATACATCTGACTGACGTCGTATCGCCAGTAACAAGTCGCGTTTGATTATCCACATAAACATATATATCAAGCCAGTTGCAACTGCATAATGGATGCGACTGCAATCTCAATTTCCTGGTGCGTTGTCATCACCACCATACCACCTTGCTGCAAATGTTGTTCCAATAGCTCCTGAATCAATTTAACCGCCATTACGTCCAACGCTACTAAGGGTTCATCTAAAACCCATAAAGGTGTTTTACAAACAAGCAAACGGGCCAATGCTACACGGCGTTTCTGACCTTGTGATAAAACCTTAACGGGAAGTGTCTCTCTGCCACGCAAACCGATATGTCTAAGAGCCTCGTTTGCTTCAGCAATACTAACTTCAAAACCAGAAAGTGCACTTGAGATACGTAAATTTTCAATAACCGTTAGATCATCTTTAGTGCCACTTAAATGACCAATGTATGTCACAGCAGCAAAATAATCTCCATTCAAAGAGCGGATAGCCGTGCCACACCAATGAATTTCTCCGGCGGCAGGGTTTGACAACCCACATAGCATGCGTAACAAACTGGTCTTACCACTACCATTAGGGCCACGCACTTGCATTAAGCCACCCGCCTCAAGAGAAAAATTGACGTCCTTAAAAAGCTCGCGATCGCCGCGAACGCATGCGAGATTAATCCCTTGCAACATTATTTTGGCTAATCAGTGAAATAAAAGCGAGAGATTATAGCGCATTGAAGATACTTGTAGCATTGATGAAGCAGCAACTAAGTAAAAAAACAAATAACTGTTCTGATTGATAACAAGTAAACATCATTAAACTCAAGCGATGAGTTCAACTTTACCGGTATTCAGATGATATATCCCACCTACAATACGAATTCTCTTGTGATCGTGATAAGCATCCAGGATAGGCGTTTTGTCTCTGAGTCTTTCGACAGTCATGATGACATTCATTCTGGTTATATTGATCAAGCGGCTGCTAGATCTGTCATTGACAGACCTGACTGCAGGCGCTATCGCACTCGCCAATAACTGAATATGGCCAGGGAAATCCTTGTGATGATCAACCGCATCCACGGCTGCTTTAACAGCGCCACAGCCTTCATGGCCAAGAACCATGATGAGTGGCGTATTCAGCACAACAACTGAAAATTCAATTGTGGCAATATTATCGTTATTCAAGTAATTGCCGGCTCCACGCGCAATAAACAAATCGCCCTGTGCTTCATCAAAGCAGTGTTCCGGACTGACTCTGGAGTCAGAACAACCCAATATGGTGGCATACGGATTCTGTCCGCTGATTAGTGCCGACCGAATATCATGAAAATCCAATGACTTGGATTTTCCTGAAACGTAGCGCTCGTTGCCTTGCATCAACCTTTCCAATGCTTGATCCGGTGTTAACACATTTTCCGGTTTAGGTGGAATTTTCCGAGGCGTTTCAACAGGCATATTCTCACCAGTACTTGCGATTCCGGTACGGGATATTCCCAGACTTACAGCCGATGCTGCGGATAATTTGAGAAACGATCGCTTACTAATACATAAGTTGGTGTCTTCATTCTGATTATTATTTTGTTCACATCGATAACACATTAAAAAACCTTATTTCCAGAATTAACAAAACTATTCATTTTATACCTTCTCATATGACAAGTTATCAATTAGACAAAATTCCGTCTTTCTTTTATTTTATCCAATCTGATTTATCACTTTGCCTGTTTATCAGTAAAACTAAATTGTCAATAATGTTTAGAATTTGATTTTCGAGTATACTGCCTCGCTGCAAGAATTATCCAGTAAAAGTAAAAAATTACCTGGAAGCAATGTGTTAACAAAGAATATAAAATTACATATTTATAAATAATGAATTGGCGTTTGCCAGGGAGAGTGTATGCATAAACTATTAACCAGCGCTTTATTATTTCTGATACTCACTATGCCGTACAGTGTCTTTTCTCATTCAGGGGAAGAACACGAACATGATGAACCTGCTGCAGATTCTTCACCACAATTGGAGAGCGGCAATGGATGGCGGGTTGTTCGTTCAATCGAGATGGGCACATCCGGAAAATTTGTTCATATGATACTCATTGATCATAGTGTGTACACAGATAAAACTATTTACAGTGCCGCTATCAATAGACTCTGTCGCTCTGAAGAAGACTTTTGCAGGATCAGATTCTGGAGTCAGGAACGCTTTATACCCGAAAAAGTTTCTTTGACAATCGAACAAAATAAGCAATTAAAGGCTGAATATATAGTAAATAAAGCCGGTGGCATTCGTCAATTACGCTGGTCCTGCAGTGTTGATCCCGATAAAACTCATTGCTTCTAAACTCCAGAATAAACTTAATGGGTACGGATAAGTAGTGTAAGAATCATTGATAATTGAATTGCACACACACGCAAAATTCTAAATGTGCAGAGCGCGCTTATCCACACCCAGAGCAGCTTCGTGAAATACTTCCGATAAAGATGGGTGCGCATGAACAATGCAGGCGATATCCTGACTGCTGGCCGAGAATTTTATCGCCATTACTGCTTCTGAAATCAATTCTGAAACATTTGGGCCGATCATATGCACACCCAGTACACGATCGGTTTTCTCATCCGCCAATACTTTAATAAATCCACTGGTCTCACCGATTGCACGTGCACGACCGTTGGCAATAAACGGAAACTGCCCCGCTTTATAGGCGATACCGCTCGCTCTTAATTCTTGTTCATTTTTTCCCACCCAAGCAATTTCCGGGACAGTATAAATCACCCAAGGTATGGTATTGAAATCGATTGCTTCATTCTCACTGGTTTGGCCCTTTTCAACATGCATAATCATTTCAGCGACGGCCACACCTTCCTCAGATGCCTTATGCGCCAGCATTGGACCGCGCACCACATCGCCAACAGCGTAAACGTTAGCCAGATTAGTGCGACAGTATCGGTCAACCGTAATAAATCCACGTTCATCTACTAACAAACCGTTTTCTTGAACACCCAATCCCGCGGTATTCGGAATGCGGCCGATAGCCACAATGAGTTTATCAACTTCTAAAATTTGTTCCTGGTTATTAGAATCCGCGTAATTAACAACCACCGTATTATTGGATGCTTTGACTGATTTTATGTTAATACCGGTATTGATTTGCAAACCGAGTTCTTTGGCAAATATGCTCTTAGCTTCCTTGGCGACTTGTTCATCAGCCGCCATGAGAAATCCGGACATAGCCTCAAGAATAACGACTTCCGCACCTAATCTGCGCCAGACACTACCCATCTCAAGACCGATCACACCTGCGCCAATGACACCCAGTCGTTTGGGCACCTCCGTTAAGGCTAACGCACCGGCATTATCCAGAATCAGATCATTATCAATCGGCGCGAAAGATAATGATCGTGGTACTGAACCGGTTGCTACAATGACATGCTTTGCCTGGATTGTTTCAGTATTGCCATTATCATCAACTTTTATCTGCCAAATATTCGCTGACGATTCCCGCTTTAACAGTGTTCCTCTGCCATGCATCGATTTAACTTTATTCTTTTTGAATAACGACCCGATGCCAGCGGTAAACATGGTGACAATTTTGTCTTTGCGCGCAACCATGACAGGAACATCTACGGATACATTCTCAGTGGTGATGCCGTGGGCGGAAAACTTATGCTGTATTTGAAAATAATTCTCAGAAGATTCCAGCAAAGCTTTAGATGGAATGCAGCCGACATTCAGACAGGTACCACCGAGACTTGCCTTACCTTTTGAATTTTTCCATTCATCGATACAGACCGTATTCAAACCAAGCTGCGCGCACCGGATCGCTGCAACATACCCCCCAGGACCTGCCCCAATGACCGCGACATCAAACGTTTCTGACATGATTAAAGCCTTATGAGAAAAATTTTATTAACCGTGTAATTTTAAATTAAAACTGAATGTACTGTTGATAATTTATCTGATGGATAACCGCAAATTTACTGTAATGGGAGTTCTTCGTTCTCGCATCCAACTACGCTGATTTCATGAACTGCCTGCACATAATCGCCATTTTCACGTAATTTTGTCATTGAACCAAAATTATTTCTGGCATGCAGTCGCGCAAGACGAGACAAACTTATCGCCGACATTTCCCATTGAAGTCCAGCTAAAATTTCATCGGCACCTGTGGAATTATTGCAGACTAAGATCATGTCACAACCAGCAACAAGTGCTACTTGTGCACGCAATAGCATCGACTCCAGGTAATCACCCGCGCCGCGCATACTCAAATCATCACTGAAAATACATCCTTCAAACTGCAATTCCGTACGTAAAATTTTTTGCAACCAAGTAGTAGAAAAACCAGCGGGCTTTTGATCGATCTCCGGATAAATCACATGTGCCGGCATTATCCCGGCTAATCCGGAATCAATCATGTGCTGAAATGGAATCAAGTCGTTCATTTCGATATCCATGTAGCGGCGCTGATCAACTGATTTCTCCAAATGAGAATCGGCCTGAATATAACCATGACCGGGGAAATGCTTTCCGATTGCCGGCATGCCGCCTTTTTTTAGGCCGAGCATCAGATGATAGGCAAGATCTGAAACAACATTGGGATCATGATGGAAGGCACGATCGCCGATGACACCACTTTGTCCATGATCGATATCCAAAACAGGTGTAAAACTGAAATCGACACCACAGGCATTCAATTCTGCAGCCAGCACAAAACCAACTTGCTTAGCAAGATGACGAGCGCGGACAGACCGCTTATCCCAGATTTTCCCCAGCTCACGCATCGCAGGCAGTTTTGTAAAGTCTTTCTGGAATCTCTGCACACGACCACCTTCATGATCAACCGCGATCAATAAATGTGGATTGCGTAGTGCATGAATCTGTTGCGTCAGCTCAGTCAACTGACGATGATTGGAATAATTACGGGTAAATAGTATGACACCACCCGCCAGTGGGTGTGACAGCCTTCTGATGTCGTCTGCGGTCAGTTGTGTACCTTGGATGTCGAGCATCACTGGACCAAGCGACATGGTTATTTTTCCAGTATGACAAAAGCACAAACCATCGTTACTTCATCACTAATAGAAAGATGATATTGCGTAATACCTTGATCGTTGATTAATTGATCGAGTTCCGGATGAAATTCAAAAAATGGCTTTCCTAAGTGATCATGGGTGACCGTAATATAATTCAAATTAACCGGATGACGTAACCCGGTACCCATCGCTTTGGATAATGCCTCTTTGGCTGCAAAGCGGCCGGCCAGAAACAGGATTGGTTTACTGCTTGAGTGATATTCCGTCCATTCACTATCGGTTAAAATACGCCGCGCAAATCGCTCGCCAAAACGCTCCAGCGATTGTGCGATACGCGATGACTCGACAATATCGGTACCAATGCCATAAATCATCTGCGTGCCTCGAGCATGAGCTGCTTCATTTCCTGCACGGCCTGTTTAAAACCAACAAAAATAGCCCGAGCAACAATGGCATGACCAATATTGAGCTCGGAAATTTCAGGGATAGCAGCAATGGATTGCACATTCTCATAGTGCAAACCATGTCCGGCATTCACTTTCAGGCCAAAATCAATACCCAACGCAACCACTTTTTGAACATCAACAAATTGTTTTTCTTGCGCTTCAGGCGTAAGTGCATCCGCATAACCACCTGTGTGAATTTCAACAACCGGCGCACCTGCACGCGCTGCTGCATCAATTTGCAGTGGGTCGGCATTGATGAATAGTGAAACACGTATCCCCGTTTCCCCCAATCTTTGGCATACGCGCTTGATTCGACCAAAATGCTTCACGACATCGAGTCCGCCTTCTGTCGTTAATTCTTCACGTCTTTCAGGAACCAAGCAGATATCATGGGGTTTGATTCTGAGTGCGATAGCGATCATTTCATCTGTTACTGCGCTTTCCAGATTCATTCTCGTCGTTAACCGGTCACGTAAAATCTCAACATCACGATCCTGAATATGGCGGCGATCTTCTCGCAAATGCAAGGTAATGGCATCAGCGCCAGCAGCTTCAGCGATCAGTGCAGCTTCGATGGGATCCGGATATTTTGTACCGCGCGCTTGCCGTAATGTTGCTACATGATCAATATTGACACCTAATTCAATCATCATTCATGTCTCCAAAATACCAGCAAGAGAAAGTAACCTGCAACTGATTATTCATACCCAAGATTTTTTAACACACTTTCATCATCCGCCCAACCGCTTTTCACTTTAACCCAAACTTCCAGATATACTTTTTCTCCAAATAACAATTCCATATCCTTACGCGCCTGACTGGCTATTTGCTTAAGCTTTTCACCTTTTTTCCCAATAATAATCGCTTTCTGATTCGGCTTTTCAACCAGAATGGTGGCATAAATTTTGTGTAAATGACCTTCTAGCTTAAATTGATCCACTACGACACTGGTGGAATAAGGAATTTCATCGCCAATCAAACGAAACAATTTTTCACGGATAAATTCTCCCGCAATAAAACGCTCACTGCGATCTGTTATCTCCTCTTTATCATACAAAGGCTGATTAACTGGCAAGTAAGTGCGAATTGTGGCAAGGAGCTCTGGCAGTTGAATTTTATGCATGGCACTCACCGGTATAATAGCAGCAAATTGAGATGCTCTTGCCATATCACCCAAGAACGGAAGCAACAGACTCTTGTCAGCCAACTTATCGATTTTATTGATCACCAAAATAACCGGAACATTCTCGGGCAGAATCTTTAGTACGGCCAGATCTCGTTGATCAAATCGCATGGCTTCGATAACCAATAAAATGACACTTACATCTTGCATACTTTGCGCGACCACCCGGTTCATCCCGGTATTTAAACGATTGACATATTGCGTTTGAAAACCTGGTGTATCCACAAAGACAAATTGTGTTTGCTGATCCGTTAAGATGCCATTAATACGAAAGCGAGTCGTTTGTGCTTTCCTGGATGTGATACTGATTTTTTGCTGCAGCAGTTTATTCAGTAATGTCGATTTGCCAACATTCGGGCGACCAACGATTGCAATGTAACCGGTACGAAAATTGGCATCAACGGTCATTCTGGTAAATCACAGGTATAAAAATATTTTTATAAATCATATACTGCTCTTTCTAAATATCAGTGATACAAACTTCTTCATAAGCCAACTTTGCCGCCACCTGCTCTGCACTACGACGACTTGTTCCCTCACCTAGCGTCCGAATATCCAGTGCTGGTATCACACATTCCACTGTAAATTTTTGCTTATGTGCCTTGCCGATTGTTGTAACCAGCGCATATTCCGGTAATGTTAATTTCTGACCTTGTAGAAATTCCTGCAACAAGGTTTTAGGGTCTTTACCTTGCGTTTTAAAGTCTATACTTTTCATCATGGATGAGTAAAGTGCGCTAACCACAGCTTCGGCTTGCGCATAATTACTGTCCAAATAGATGGCACCTAATACAGCTTCAAAAGCATCGGCAAGTATGGAAGGACGATGACAACCGCCACTTTTTAATTCCCCTTCACCCAATCGGATAATTTTATCCATTTGCAAACTAAGTGCTAAATCAGATAATGCTTGCTGATTGACAAAGTTGGCTCGAAGTCGGGATAAATGCCCTTCAGGCAAGTCCGGGAAACACTTATAAATCACCGCCGCAATAGCACAATTCAATACGGCATCACCCAAAAACTCAAGACGTTCATTATGTGATGCACTATGGCTTCGATGCGTCAGTGCTTCTCGCAATAACGCTGGTTGCGTAAAGGAGTATCCGAGTTGCTTACTAAATGTATCAAGTAACAATTGGTTGTTATTTTGCATATTGCCATTTGGCATGGTCTACTTGGCATTAATCACTGATGGCTTCGAAATCGATATGTAACGATAGGTTGGAAATGAGCGGTATTTTCGTCGTATATTTTGCGCTCAAAACAAGACGGCCATTTTCCCTATTGATTTTAATATCTTGCCCACTCACAGATTTAATATTATCAATCTGGGCGCGCTTACTAAACGATAATCTTATCTGACTAAAGTCAGTATCCTGCAAGTTAGTTTCCTTAACTATCGCGGTTAAATTTTTCTTGATTGCCGCATGTTCAATATAAGCCGGCACAAGCTTCATACTAAAAATCGCAGTCAGCGTCAGAATTATTGACCATACCAATAAACTCGACAAACTAAGGCCCTTCTGTTCTCGTATTGCCTTGTAGTACATGGCTCCTCCACGGGACTTCAATAGTTATTTGATTGATAATCCAATACGACCAAAATCTCCAAAATTCCACCAAATCATAAAAGCCTTGCCGACAATATTTTCTTCTGGAACAAATCCCCAATAACGGCTATCACTACTACTGTCACGATTATCACCCAATGTAAAATAACTCCCTGCGGGCACTTCACAAGTAAATCCCGTACGACGATATTTACAGTTCTCCCTAAACTCGAATTGCCTCACATTTGAAAATTGTATGCCTTTAGCATCCTGATTAATCAGAATCGAATGACTTTCTTCATTCAAATATTCAGAAAAGCGATCGGAGTAGATATACCCAAACCCTGATTCGACATACTTGTAATCACCTTCATACTCCGTCCTTATCGCTTCCCCATTGATAATCAATTGCTTATTATGATAAGTAATCGTATCGCCGGGCAAACCGACAACACGTTTGATGTAATCAATGGATGGATCTTCCGGGTAACGAAATACCAAAACATCACCGCGTTTTGGTTCATTGATATCGAATATTTTCTTGTTAATCACTGGAAGCCGAATACCATAGGTATATTTGTTTACCAGGATAAAGTCGCCAACCAGCAACGTCGGTATCATCGAACCGGATGGTATTTTAAAGGGCTCGATCACAAACGAGCGCAAGCTGAAAACAATTAAAATAATGGGGAAAAAACTTTTAGGATACTCAATCCACCACGGCTCACCTTCTCCCGGCGCACGCTTATTTCTCCATAGGAAAGCATCTAATAACCAAATACCGCCCGTAATCACCAGCAGAATAAATAAGATCAAAGGAAAATTCATACAATTCCCTTTGATGATATCAGGCTAAAACCATCCTGTATGTCATTGCACTCACCCAGACTCAGTCTATGGTTAGGTGAATAAATTCTATTTATACTTATCATTATTTATTATCAACCTGTAAAATCGCCAGAAATGCTTCTTGCGGAATTTCTACATTGCCAACCCGTTTCATCCTCTTTTTACCTGCTTTTTGTTTCTCCAGCAACTTTCGTTTACGGGTTATATCGCCACCATAACATTTTGCCAACACGTTTTTACGCAATGCCTTGACAGTTTCCCGTGCAATAATATGTGCGCCCACGGCCGCCTGCACAGCAATATCAAACATCTGACGGGGAATCAACTGACGCATTTTCTGAACTAATTCACGCCCCCGATATTGACTGCTGCTCTTATGAATAATCAGTGATAAAGCATCCACTTTATCACTGTTAATCAATATATCCAGCTTCACTAAATCAGACGCGCGGAATTCTTTAAATTCATAATCCAAAGAAGCATAGCCGCGACTGGTCGATTTCAGCCGGTCAAAAAAATCCATGACGACTTCGTTTAACGGCATCTCGTAAGTCAGCATGACTTGCTTACCCATATATTGCATATTCGTCTGATTGCCGCGTTTACTAACGCACAATGTAATCACTGCACCAACATATTCTTCAGGCACTAAAATAGTCGAAGTGATAATAGGTTCGCGAATCTCTTCAATCTTGGAAAGATCAGGAATTTTTGATGGATTTTCAATTTCGATCATTGTGCCATCACGCATCAGTATCTGATAAACCACTGTCGGTGCAGTTGTAATCAAATCCATGTCATATTCTCTTTCCAGTCGTTCTTGCACAATATCCATGTGTAACAAGCCGAGAAAGCCACAGCGGAATCCAAAGCCCAATGCCTGGGAGACTTCCGGTTCAAAATGCAGTGAAGAGTCATTCAGTTTTAACTTCTCCAAAGCAGAACGTAACGCATCATATTGATTGGATTCGACCGGATACAAACCGGCAAATACTTGCGGTTTTATTTCTTTAAAGCCCTGCAATGCCATTTCAGCTGGATGGTTCGCCAACGTTACCGTATCACCAACTTTCGCAGCGTCCAGCTCTTTGATACCCGATATGATGAATCCCACCTCTCCTGCACTCAGAGAGTCTCGACTCACCGATTTAGGCACAAATACACCAACTTCTTCACATAGCTGTACCGCTTTGCTCGCCATCAACAAGATTTTATTTCCGGGTTTTATAGTCCCATCCATCACTCTGACTAATATTACGACACCGACGTAATTATCAAACCAGGAATCGATGATCAGCGCTTTTAACGGCGCATCCGGATCTCCTTTGGGTGCAGGGATTTTTGCAATCAATACTTCCAAAACATCTTCGATCCCCTGTCCGGTTTTTGCACTGATTCTGACCGCGTCATGGGCATCAATTCCGATCACTTCCTCGATATTGCTAATAACACGTTCCGGGTCAGCAGCCGGCAAATCAATCTTGTTTAAAACCGGAATAACCTCAACACCTTGTTCAATTGCGGTATAACAATTGGCAACTGTTTGCGCTTCAACACCTTGGGATGCGTCAACAACCAGAAGTGCGCCCTCACACGCAGCCAAAGAGCGGGAAACTTCATAAGAAAAATCGACATGACCGGGCGTATCGATCAAATTTAGTAAATACGTTTCACCATTTCTTGCTTTATAGTGCAATGCCGCAGTCTGCGCCTTGATGGTAATACCTCTTTCACGCTCCAGGTCCATGGAATCCAGTACTTGTTCTTCCATTTCACGGTCAGATAAGCCACCGCATAAATGGATAATGCGGTCGGCTAGTGTTGATTTGCCATGATCAATATGGGCAATAATGGAAAAATTACGAATATGCTGCATCAGAATATGAGATTAGAAAAGTATTGTTCTCGATAACGTGAAAAACTTAACGTAACCGGATCAGAAACTAAAATATTGAAACGGCAGTTAAAGGAGCAGCATTCTAACGAAATTCAGCAAGATAATCATCTAAAGCTGCTAAATCCAAGAAATAATGGCAGATCTCTTGATTATCAGTGGGAGACATCAGTACTGGAATTCTTTCCCCATAAAGTGCAACTAGTTCAGGGTTAGCATCGATATCAATCACTTGGAAATCAAAAGATACCTGCTCTTGCAAATTTTGTAGCGCAAGTACCATGTTCTGACAAAGGTGGCATTCTTCACGGCTATAGACCACCAGCGTTTTTGCGTGACCAGAAATTGCAGGATCTTGACTAATTTTTGTCATCATCAGTGAGTTTCATCGTGATAAAAGTGGTGAGATCTCCCCTTTTAACGAGTAACGCAATATTTTTTCCACTTTTAACTTGACTGAGTAGTTCATTAAACTGCCCAACACTTTTAACGTCCTTACTATTAAATCCAAGGATAATATCTCCAATACGCATCCCTGAACGACTGGCAATACCAGGTTGCATATCTTCAACTAATAATCCGTTTGCAATCTCCAGTTGTTTCTTTTGTTCAGCCGTTATCTCGCTTAATGCCAATCCCAAACGATTTGAAATATTAGGTTTTTTACCTTGTTTGAGTTTTCGGTTTTCTGCGGCATCGTCTGAGGGAGCTTCTCCCACCTCAATTTTAATAGTTTTAACAGAGCCATCCCGCCAGATGGCTATAGGCACTTTTGAGCCCGGCTTGGTATTACCGACGATACGTGGCAAATCAGCCGACATGGCCACTTCTTTCTCATCAAATTTCAATACAATATCGCGCGCTTTGATTCCTGCTTGATCAGCAGGACCACCTTTTTCTACTGAAACAACTAACGCACCCTTACTGTCAGACAAACCAAAAGATTCTGCTAACTCTTTGGTCACTTCCTGAATCATTATGCCGATTCTTCCACGGCTTACTTTACCGCCAACTTTTAATTGATCAGCAATCTCAGTCGCCACATTAATCGGTATAGCAAATGACAATCCCATAAATCCACCAGTGCGGCTATAAATTTGAGAGTTAATACCAACGACCTCTCCTTTCATATTAAATAAAGGTCCGCCTGAATTACCCGGATTGATTGCCACATCTGTCTGTATAAATGGAACATAATTTTCCTGTGCCAAGGAACGCCCTTTGGCACTCACGATACCTGCAGTTACACTATGCTCAAAACCGAAAGGTGAACCGATTGCGATCACCCATTCTCCAACCCTGAGATTTTCCGGATTTCCTTGCGTAACCTTTGGCAACTCGTTTGCATTTATTTTGATTAACGCGATATCTGTTTTCCGATCGGTACCAATCACTTCTGCTACAAACTCACGTTTATCATTTAGCTTTACAGTAATTTCATCTGCAGTTTCAACGACATGCGCATTAGTTAAAATATAACCATCTGAACTGATAATAAAACCAGATCCTAAGGATCTGGGCTCAGATCTTCTCGGTGCAGAATGTGGCTGCATATGCCTTTTAAAAAAATCATAAAAAGGTGAATTCTCCGGAATACCCGGTATCTCAGGAAGAGCCTGATTACTCAGTGCGCTTACAGTTTGCACAGCACTGATATTGACCACCGCAGCACCGTGTTTTTCAACAAGCCCTGTAAAGTCCGGCAACTCATTAGTCTGTGCAAAAACTATTGATGACGATAAAAGTAGTGAAATTAATATAAGCTGAAACATCATTCTTATCCTTACAATAAAGCCAATGTAACTAATTAACGTTATTCGCATTTTTTATAAATCAATCTGAGAATATATCTAATTCTTTTAATTATTACGGGTATATTTAAAGAAAAACGACAGATCCAATTAATCTAGAACTGAACTGTATCATTATAATGAAATGTCTTTAAATAATGCCTGCACCGAATTTTACCTAACTTTATCCAGCTTTTTCATTGCGAAAGTGCCGGCGCACAGTGAATTTCCACTTGTTAGTATTCAATCTTGTCTAAAGACAGAATCACCAATCAGCTTTATCGTTTCCAATGGAACTTCGCCAACGGTTGTTATTTTATTATCGCCCAGTGTACGAGTATAAATATTAATCGCACCACGGCTTGTAAAGAAACCCGGTATCGGTGCCGGCGCGTCTTTAATGATAGGTTCTATAAAAATAGAAACTGTTGCGAGTCCATCGGATAAGGCAATATGATCGACTAATATGGATTTCTCAGTTAAATTACGCTTCATCTCAACCAGCTTCTTAAAGCCGATCGGCAAGTTTTTGACTTGCCACTTTAACTCACCCTCTTTTAGAACCGATGTAGCCAAATCGGTCACTTTCCATTTCTCGGTAATAATCGATTGATCAGGTTTTAACAGATCAGGATGAATCTCTCCACCAATTTCCAGTTGTACAAATGCAAATTGTTCAACAACTTCATTACCATCAACTACTGCAACTTTTAGCAGCAAACCAGTCTCACTATCAATCCAGAATTGATGACCATATCGTAAAGAGTCTCTCGGTGTCAGCAATATCACCTGACACTCATGATCCGTTACCCGTTCACGCCTGGTTTCTTTAGCATAATAATTATCATCAATACCATCAAATGACTGCGGAAGAAGATTAGGAAAGAATTTACGAAACCAGCGCTTCTCAGTATAAATTCTTTTACTATCAGGAAGATAGCATTTCATTTCATCATTGTTGCGAAAAACAATGCGTGGAATTCCATCTAAAACCTCAATTCTTTCGCGCTCTCCAGCTTGATCCGTTTTATGAATGATGCGCGATGTTTCCATATGACCATCCGCATAGTAAACAAATGTGCCGGCATAATTATACTGACGCGGTGCATCGGCCATTTTTTTCAGCCAACCAAGTGCGCTTTCAGATGAGCGCGGTAGTTCCTGCGCAAGCGCTGTTTGAAAACCAAACGTTAACAAAAAAATCAGCGTGATTACTTTGCGACTAATCATCTACCATATCTTTCGTGATATTCAGTATTATGCACATTAGTAACTTGCCCCCGCATATTAGTCCCTGGGGAAAATTCTCTATGCACAAGTAGATAATCATTAATTTCGGCAGGTGGATAATTACCTACTGCGGTTGGTGATGAAACCATCATGGGCACAACAGTTAAGTTGCCATCCTGACTGGAATTTTCGGCGACCATCGGCTGATGGGACTCGTATGAAGAATTATACATTATTACCCATGCCGAGATCACCACCACAGAAGCCGCCATTGAGAAAGCGAATACTCTGTGTTTTTGTTGCTTGGGAATACTTGACGTATTATTGGGAAAAAGTACAGTGGGTTCAGTCTTTAATTTCTGACTAACGCTGGAAGATATATTCATTGATAGTCGGGATGATTGCCGTAGCGCGTCACCAATAAGATGATAGCTTTCCCATTCTTCCTGCAATTCATCGCTCCTTCTAACTGCTTCAATAATATTTAAGGCATCTTGTTTATCAAGTTCACCGTCCATTAATGCAGATACTTTGCTTTTCACATCACCACCTCTTGTCTTTACTAGTCCCTAATAAAGGGCGTAACTGTTCAGATATCGCTTCACGTGCACGAAATATACGTGACCTTACAGTACCTATTGGGCAACTCATAATATTTGCAATTTCTTCATAGCTTAATCCATCGATCTCTCTTAAAATAATTGCGGTACGTAACTCTTCAGGCAATGAATCCAATGTTTGATTAACCGTTTGAGCAATCTGTTTACTCATCAGCTCACTCTCAGGCGTGTTCATTTCTTTCAATATACCGCTATCTTCAAAGTTCTCGGCGTCCTCATTGTCAAACTCTTGCAATGTTGGTACTTTACGTCCCTGAGATACCAAGAAATTCTTAGCGGTATTGATGCCAATTCGATATAACCACGTATAGAAAGCACTATCCCCACGAAATAAAGGCAAAGCCCTATATGCTTTAACAAAAGCTTCTTGCGTCACATCCTCAACTTCAGCCGCATCACGTATAAAATGTGATAGTAAACGTGCTAGCTTGCGTTGATATTTGATAACCAGTAGATCAAACGCATGCTTATCTCCGCCCTGAACTCGCTCTACTAATTGCTGATCGACTTCCCGATCACCCATACTACCTGATCCCTGAACATTTTGAATGAATCTGTAATTTTATTCTTGCTCTACCCAATGCAGCATAATGACACAACAGAATCAGTATATCCATTCAAAAAAATCTCGGGAACTAGATAGTCATCTATCACCCCTTATAAAGACAATTAACACAGCTAATTAGTTCACATTCAATCTCTGATACAAATACGTTACAAATCTATGAATAAGGACATGAAGTATAATGAGTCTGCTATTATCTGACATCTCACTACCGGAAGTTTAATCCAAGTCTAATGTCCAACAATTATTTTGATACGCTTATTATCGGTAGCGGATTGGCTGGATTTGCACTCGCACTGCATTTAGCGCAACATAAAAAAGTTTGCATCGTCACTAAACAAGCAGCTGACTCAGGTGCCAGCTCATGGGCACAAGGAGGCATTGCAGCGGCACTATCAAACAATGATTCACCATCAAAACATGTTCAAGACACATTGATAGCTGGGGCCGGTTTATGTGACGCGGAAATTACTCGGTATGTCGCCGAAAATGCAGTGAACGCAATACACTGGTTAATAGATCAAGGCGTTATTTTCACCAATGATCAGACCAGCGAAACCGGATACCACCTTACCAAGGAAGGTGGTCATAGCATGCGACGCATCATTCATAGTGGCGATGCCACCGGCAAAGCTGTTCAACAAGCATTAATCCAAAAAATACACGCTCACCCGAATATCTGTGTATTGGAACATCACATCGCTATCGATTTAATTACCAGCGATAAACTACCCGATTATGCGGATTCACAGTACAAACGGTGCTTGGGCGCTTATGTACTCGACAAACAGAGAGATAAAGTACATACATTTACCGCACAAAACACCATACTGGCAACCGGTGGTGCCAGCAAAGTTTATCTCTATACCACCAACCCGGATACCGCCACAGGCGATGGCATTGCAATGGGCTGGCGCGCAGGCTGTCGAATAGCCAACATGGAGTTTATTCAATTTCACCCGACTTGCCTTTATCATCCTCATGCCAAATCATTTTTAATCAGTGAAGCTGTTCGTGGTGAAGGCGGATTATTAAAACTTCCCAATGGCGATCGCTTCATGCCGTGGCACGATCAACGCTCTGAACTAGCACCGCGTGACATCGTTGCTCGCGCCATTGACTTTGAAATGAAGAAAAGAGGATTAGACTGCGTTTATCTGGACATATCCCATAAACCAGCCAGCTTCTTAAAAAAACACTTCCCAACGATTCACGCCCGTTGCCTGGAACTGGGCATCGACATTACTAAAGAACCGATCCCTGTCGTTCCTGCCGCACATTACACTTGTGGTGGTGTCGTCACTGACAAGCACGGCAAAACTGACTTGCATAATCTCTATGCCATCGGAGAAACAGCCCATACCGGGTTACATGGCGCCAATCGATTGGCAAGCAACTCATTGCTGGAATGTCTCGTATTGGCCCACGCTGCAGGAAACGATATAGTCAATCAACCCACGCATGGATTACCAGCACTGCCTGACTGGGATGAGAGCCGTGTTACCGATGCGGACGAAGAAATTGTTATTGCGCACAACTGGGATGAATTACGTCGTTTCATGTGGAATTATGTCGGTATCGTACGTACGACAAAACGTCTGCAACGCGCCCAGCGCCGCATCGAACTATTGCGTGAAGAAATCAATGAATACTATACAAACTTTCGGGTCACCAGCGATTTATTAGAATTACGTAATCTTGTCGATAGTGCGGATTTAATCGTTCGCAGTGCAATGCTACGTCATGAAAGTCGGGGACTGCACTACAGCAAGGATTATCCGGAAACATTACCAATCGCCCAAAATACCGTCTTAAAGAAAGAAATCAATTAAAGACAAAACAGGGCATTGAAAATGGAGTGATATCAAGTGACTAACTATCCAACAATTGACCATCCAGCCAGCCTGACGATTAACCATATCAATTCAGCAATACCGCTTACTTTTACACAGTATGTACCGCCCGTTAACGGCTTTGGTGACATGCTGAACTGGGATTTCAGCGCATTCCTTTCTACGTCGGTAGACAATACGAGCGCCAGAGATATGTTTGCTTTTGAAGGCATAGCAGGCGCAACCTACGATATATTCAGCAAAAGTTTCTTCGACCCGTTTGCCTTACAGCTTTTCGATGCACAAGGCAATGTGATCGCGACGGATGACTTTAGCGGTACTGGTGGAATTGATCACATTAAAGTCGTGGCGCCATACGACGGGACATATTACATCGACGCATCATGGCATCAGGGTTTTGCGGATATTGATAAGTACGCATCCCTATCGGTCTATGAAGATTTGGATACCATACCGCCTATTACGAGGTCAATCCCATCCGTTTCCGTGTTCAGTCCCACAAATTCTGCGACAGATGTACCAGTCGACAGCAACATTGTCTTAACATTCAGCGAAACGATCCAAAGAGGCTCAGGATCAATTTCTTTAAAAACCGCCGGAAATTTGTTGGTAGAATCCTTTGACGCAACATCCAACAATAATCTGTCTATTTCCGGTAACACACTAACCATCAATCCCACAAATAACTTATCCAACAACACGCAATACTTTGTCACGATAGATTCGGGATCGATTGAAGATTTGACGGGGAATAGCAACGCCGCGATTAGATCATATAGTTTCACCACCGTAACGCAGATGCCGGACACTCCTCCAAACGCGCTTGACATTGATCGAATCTTTAACTGGGGAGAGAACCAATATCCGGATCTATTTTCTGATCATCCCAAATCATTGGATGCATTTGGTTACTATGCCCGTATCTATTCAAATGACAATGCAGTCGGAGAACAAAACAACAATATTTATTTTTATGATGGTGGAACAGACGGCACGGGCGATATTATTCTGGTCGGCACGGTAGCCGATTTCCTGCCATTGGCAATATCAACAGGGTTCTAATAACCGCTCCTGGGAGCCTCTGAATAACTGTCATTTCGAGCAAACGAGAAAAATCTATACTGTTTGATTCCCCAAGATCTCTCTCCATTCGAAATGACGAGTTATTGGTTATTCCGAACGAAGGTGAGATATCTTTAATTCAAAAGACTCTATGCTTCCAACAATGGACTCATCGGATATTCCAGCGCTTCTTTCATCGCCACCAGCGACAATACTGCTTCCCGACCGTCAATGATGCGGTGATCGTAGGACAAAGCCAGATAGTTCATCGGGCGGATCACGATTTGTCCATTCTCAACCACTGGTCGTTCTTTGGTTGCGTGGATACCCAGAATAGCGCTCTGTGGCGGATTGATGATCGGGGTCGATAGCATGGAACCGAACACCCCACCGTTAGTAATCGAAAAAGTACCGCCGCTGAGTTCATCAATCGTCAGTTTGCCGTCTTGCGCACGTTTGGCAAAATCCGCGATCTGCATCTCAATTTGCGCCAGCGTCAGACGATCGGCATCACGGATAACCGGCACCACCAACCCGCGCGGGCTGCCAACGGCGATACCGATATCGTAATAGTCGTGATACACAATGTCATTGCCTTCAACGGATGCATTGACAACGGGATATTTCTTTAAGGCGGCAATGACCGCTTTGACAAAGAACGACATGAAGCCCAATTTTACGCCATGTTCCTTCTCAAATTCAGTTTTGTAGCGCGTGCGCAGATCGATAATCGCCTGCATATTGACTTCATTGAATGTCGTCAGAATCGCCGCGGTCGATTGCGATTGCACCAACCGTTCCGCAATGTGCTGCCGCAATCTGGACATAGCCACTCTGCGATCCATGCGTTCACCTGTTGATGATGTTTCGATTGCATCAGGCTTAGTTACAATTTCCGAGGCGGCGCCGGGTTTGCTTTCCATATAAGCTTGAACATCCTCTTTGATGATACGTCCACCTAGGCCACTTCCTTTGATTGCCGATGTTTCCGTTGCCTTCAAGTTATTCTCTTCAACCAGCTTGCGGGCTGCTGGCATCAGCATCGGTATATCTTTATCAATTTCCTCAGCAGTATTTTTTTCAGCACTTTTGACGACAGGCGCATCAGCTTGTTTACCCGCAGAAGATGCCGATTCAGAGCGATTATCCGGTTTAGCGGTTGCTTCCGTTTCAATCGTTGCGATGACTTCGCCACTAACCACAGTCGCACCATCTTTTTTTAAGATTTCGGTCAATACGCCGGCACTGGGCGCAGGCAACTCAAGCACCACTTTGTCCGTTTCGATATCAATCAAGTTTTCTGACCGCTCAACGTATTCTCCCGTTTTCTTATGCCAGGTTACTAAAGTAGCCTCGGCTACGGATTCAGACAACATGGGTACTTTGACTTCAACTCGCATGATCGTGCCTCTTTTTAGATTTTATCTCGGAATGCTGCCTCGATTAACTCACTCTGTCTAATTTTATGCTTAGCAATATAACCATCTGACGGAGAAGCGGAAGATGGCCGCAGGGCATAGCCCAGCACCTGATCAGGTCGCATATGACGCAGCAAATAGTGCTGGAGGCGATGCCAGGCACCCTGATTACCCGGTTCCTCCTGACACCAGATCACCTCCTTGGCATTGCTATACCGGTCAATTTCCGCTTGAAATTCTTCATGGGGAAACGGATACAGCTGTTCCAGACGAATAATTGCCATATTGGTTATTTGGTGTTCTTTGCGATAAGTCATGAGTTCATAGTAAATCTTACCGCTACAAGCAATGATTCGCCTCACTTTCTCCGAGTCCAGAGGCTCTACTTCGGAAATGACCGGATAAAAATGACCTTGCGCCAAATCTTCCAGGCTCGATACCGATTCTTTATGCCGCAACATGCTTTTAGGACTCATGATAATCAACGGCTTGCGCAATGGGCGAATCATTTGTCGACGCAGCATATGGAACATTTGCGCCGGTGTCGAAGGGACACAAACTTGAATATTGTAATCCGCACACAATTGCAGAAAACGCTCCAGTCGCGCAGAAGAATGTTCAGGTCCTTGCCCTTCATAACCATGCGGCAACATCATCACCAGACCGCACAAACGTCCCCATTTGGCCTCACCGGATGCGATAAATTGGTCAATCACCACCTGTGCGCCATTGGCAAAATCACCGAATTGCGCTTCCCAAATCACCAGTTCATTCGGCTGTGTGGTTGCGTAACCATACTCAAAACCTAGTACTGCCTCTTCTGACAATATGGAGTCAATGACGGTAAAATCCGGTTGCTCAGGATAAATATGACGCAATGGAATATAGACACGCTCATTCTGGCCCGCTGCAACTTGGTCGTGCAATACCGCATGACGATGAAAAAAAGTGCCGCGCCCCGAATCCTGACCTGAAAGCCTCACCGGATAGCCTTCTTTCAGTAAAGAAGCATAGGCCAGATTCTCCGCCATTCCCCAATCCAGCGGTAATTCGCCATTCCCCATTAACCGCCGATCTGCAATAACCTTCTCTACCCGCGGATGTAACTTAAAATCCTCAGGAATATCGGTCAATCGTAGCGCAAGCTGCTTCAGGGTTTGAACCGAAACACCTGTTTTAATTTCTTCATTCCATTTAATTGGCTTAAGAAAAGGCTCCCAATTAATGGTATAGGGTGTTTTGTAGTCATAGCAAATACTTTTATTGGGATTGATCCCCTCATCCATGGCCGCACGATAAGCCTGAACCAGATCATCCGCATCTTTTGTTTTAATCACACCCGCGGCTATCAACTTATCAACATACAGCCTGAGCGTTCCCGGATGTTTATTGATGATCTGATACATCTTGGGCTGCGTCACCATCGGCTCATCTTGCTCATTGTGACCCAGACGGCGAAAACAGACCATGTCAATCACCACATCTTTATGAAACTGCATGCGAAAATCAAACGCCAATTCAGTCACCATCAAGACAGCTTCCGGATCATCGCCGTTCACGTGAAAAATAGGCGCCTCAATCATCTTGGCACCATCCGTGCAATAGAGCGTGGAACGACTATCACGCGGATCCGAGGTGGTGAATCCGATCTGATTATTGATGATGATATGTACCGTGCCGCCAGTACCGTAGCTACGCGTTTGCGACAAATTGAGCGTTTCCATGACAACACCTTGTCCAGCAAAAGCGGCATCACCGTGTATCAACACCGGTAACACTCTATCACCCAGCCTATCGTTTAACAGGTGTTGACGCGCTCGTACGGAACCTTCGACGACTGGATTGACAATTTCCAGGTGAGAGGGATTGAAGGCCAAAGCCAGCCGGACGATACCATCCGATGTTTCTATTGCGGAAGAAAAACCTTGATGATATTTCACATCCCCTGAAGGTAGATTCTGCAGTTGTTCGCCTTCAAACTCACGAAAAAGATCAGCGGGCATTTTCCCCAGCGTATTCACCAGCACATTCAATCTGGCACGATGCGCCATACCCATCACAATTTGCTGCACCCCCGCTTTTCCGGCTCTCTGAATCAGGCAATCCAACAAGGGAATGAGACTCTCGTTACCTTCTCCCGAAAAACGTTTTTGTCCCACATAACGGGTATGAAGATATTTCTCCAACCCCTCCGCCGCGGTAAGCCGCTCAAGAATATGGCGTTTATATTCGTCCGAATAGTTCGGTCTGGATCGCTGACCTTCCAATCGCGCTTGTATCCAGCGTTTCTGCTCGACCGAAGAAATATACATATACTCGGCACCGACATCACCGCAATAGGTTTCCCGCAAGATTTGCAGAATCTCCCGCAGCGTGGCATGTTCAGGACCCACCAATGAGCCGGTATTGAATACCTTACCCATATCTTCTTCGGTAAATCCGTAGTAAGCGGGATTCAACCCGGGAACATCCGATTGTTGCTTGAGTCCCAAGGGATCCAACTTGGCCAAGTTTAAACCAAGATAACGATGAACATTAATTAACTGTAGAACCGCCACTTGCTTACGGTCATCAGAATCAGCAGAGACGGCCTGATTTTCTGAATCAGTAGCCGTTGTTGCTGAACCCGCTACTGAACTATGTGGCTGTTTATCTGAGATGACCGGTTGTGCTTTGGTCAATCCATCAAAGTATTCACGCCAAGCTAACGCAACAGAATTGGGATTATGTAGATACTCTTCATAAATCGCTTCAATAAACGGAGCATTTGAACCGGACAACAGAGAATCATCAAACAACTGCTTAGTCATAAGATTGGCAGCCTTAAATAAAAGAAAAACTATTTTCTCAAATAGGAATCGGGAATATCCCGCATTGTCGTTCCGGTATACAGTTGACGTGGGCGTCCTATCTTGTAGGCCGGATCGGAAACCATTTCATTCCACTGCGCAACCCATCCCACTGTCCTTGCCATCGCGAAAATAGCAGTAAACATGCTGGTCGGTATGCCCAATGCACGCTGTACGATACCGGAATAAAAATCGACATTCGGGTAGAGCTTGCGGGAAATGAAATAATCGTCTTCCAGAGCAATCTTCTCAAGTTGCAAAGCCAGCTTAAACAAACGATCATTTTGCAATCCCAGCTCATTCAGAACCTCATGGCAAGTTTCACGCATCAATTTTGCCCTGGGATCGAAATTCTTGTACACGCGATGACCAAAACCCATCAACCGATAATTATCATCTTTATTTTTGGCGCGTTTAATAAATTCATCAATCCTTGAAACATCGCCAATTTCTTCCAGCATATGCAGACATGCCTCATTGGCACCCCCATGCGCCGGTCCCCACAAACAGGAAATACCGGCGGAAATACAAGCGAAAGGATTCGCACCGCTGGAGCCCGCCAAACGAACCGTCGATGTGGAAGCGTTTTGTTCATGATCCGCATGTAAAATCAGAATCCGATCCAGCGCGCGGACAATTACGGGATTTGCTTCGTATTCTTCGGTAGGCACTGCAAACATCATGTGCAGGAAGTTCTCGGCATAACTCAAGCGATTCTGCGGGTAGATAAACGGTTGACCGATATTATATTTATAGGCCATCGCAGTAATCGTAGGTAATTTTGCGATAAGCCGGAAAGCGGATTCTTCACGATGCACAGGATCTGAAATATTCAAGGCTTCATGATAAAACGCGGATAATGCACCCACCACACCCACCATCACCGCCATTGGGTGCGCATCACGCCTAAATCCACTATAAAATCTTACCAATTGTTCATGCAACATCGAATGATTTTTGATCGCACGGTCAAATTCAGATTTCTGCTCAGGCACCGGCAATTCACCATTCATTAACAGATAACAAACATCGATAAAATCGCAGTTTCGCGCGAGTTGTTCAATGGGATACCCACGGTATAACAAAATACCCTTATCGCCATCAATAAAGGTAATGTTTGAGCTGTTGCTGGCTGTTGACAGATACCCGGGATCATAAGTAAACAAACCACTTTTCGCATGTAACGCACGAATGTCAACTACATCAGGCCCCATTGTTCCGGATAAAACGGGCAATTCGATGGGTGCGCTACCATCATTAAGATTTAAAGTTGCCATGCCTTTTTGTGCCATTTTTACTTCTCCACTTGTTGCGTATGATTGACTAGTATGCACGATTAGACGTTCCAGAACTGCAAGAATACAACCTGAAATCTAACTCTTTTGTAGGAATTTCAATACCTGCTGCAAGCTATCATCTGCAGTGACTTGCCGCGCCGTGATCAAATCCCACAGATCATTATCCGGTAAAGCTAGTAATCGTTCGAACTGCTCCAACCCTTGTTCATCCAACTGGGTATAGTACTGATCCATAAAACGTTGCAAAATAATATCCAACTCAAGCAGACCGCGCCGACAACGCCAGCGTGCGCGCTCGAGTTCCTTCATACCATTCTTTTTACCATCATATCCTTGATCTTGCCAATTGCTTCGGTAGGATTCAAGCCTTTAGGACATGCATCAGCGCAATTCATAATGGAATGACAACGAAACAGCCGGTACGGATCCTCCAAATTATCCAGTCTTTCAGTAGTCGCCTGATCCCGACTATCCGCAAGAAAGCGATAAGCCTGCAGCAATCCTGCCGGCCCTACAAATTTATCCGGATTCCACCAGAAAGAAGGACAAGATGTCGTGCAACAAGCACATAGAATACATTCGTAAGCGCCATCCAATGCAGCCCTATCTTCAGGTGACTGTAAGCGTTCTGTTTCAGGTGGCGGATCGTTATTGATGAGGTAAGGTTTGATGGAATGATATTGTTGGAAGAATTGCGTCATATCGACAATCAGGTCACGAATCACCGGCAATCCGGGTAATGGACGTATTTCTACCGGTTCTTTTAAACTATTGATCGGTGTAATGCACGCCAATCCATTCCGTCCATTAATATTCATCGCATCCGATCCGCACACCCCTTCACGGCAGGAACGGCGCAGGCTCAGACTATCATCGATCGATTTAATCCGCAGCAACGCATCCAGCAGCATTTTATCCGTCGCCGCCAACTGCACATCGTAATCGCGCATGTAAGGTTTTTCATCTTTATCGGGATCATAGCGGTAAATCGAAAACTTCATAGGTTGACTCCGGATAGTTTGAATTTGGCCTAAATCGATAGAAGCATCACAGGATACTTCGAAGTATACAGATTTGAAGTTAGATTAACAGTGTTTGGTTTGGCTTTTTGATCGAACAAGCGCGTGAAAAATTGAAAAACATTGCCCAGATATCGTGAAGATACAATCAATTTATTTCACATCGATTCCTGGATGGTCAAGTGCCGCATGATGCATGATGCATGATGCATGATGCATGATGCATGATGCATGATGCATGATTATTTCAATCATATCCTGATCAAACTCTAAAACAACAAGCGGAAAATGATCGCACACCACCGACCGGATAAACTTTATCGGAAATGATTCGGAAAGACGATGAATCCAATCGGGTATCCTGAACTGAAAGCGTATCCGCCGCCAGTAATTCGCTTGCAATATCCATAGGTGTCAAATCACACCGGATGCCGCGGATCAGTCCGATTAATTTCAACGGATCCAGGCCAAAAGATTCCAAGCTTAACGATTCAAAATAGACTTTTTTCCCTTTGGAATCGATTTGACAAAAATGATCGTTCAGACCGCACATCATTCGTATCTCATTTTCGTAATGCCAGCTTGAAAACTTGGTCGAGATTAATTGACTTAAATCCGATTCATTAAAACCACCGCGCTGAATGGCGGCATCCACATCCAGCTTAAAGCGCTCAGGCTGATAGTCAATTGTGATAGCGTGATCATCTGGAATTTCAAACACCAATGCAACACCGCGATAACCATCGGCATAATGACTCCACAGTGCCGGATCATGGTATTGTGCTGAAAAACAAATGACACCATAGCACTCATTCACTTGATTCTTGAATATTTCCAATTTGATTCTGGTATCACTATCGGAAAAATCTGCCGCACAAAATTCAAACGGATCATTCAACTCATTGATGCGCGCAATTTTCAAGCGGCGGTCACGCAATGCTTTAAGTGCAAATTCAGAAGAAATGAAGTGGTAAACAATCATGAACAAATTATCCGCAGCAAGTATGGGCCAATAAGCGAAGCGCATTGCACCATCAATCGTTCGGCGCAATTCGTATTGCGCCCTACTTTACGTCACACTGCTCATCAATATAATCTTTGATAGCCTGCGCATCCGCATCCTTAACCACAAACCGCTGCGGTAGATCTTCCAAATGCTCAAAACCAGCCGGATGGTCGGGTTCCTGACCAATCGCTTCGACGATGCTTTCAGCGAATTTTGCCGCTTGCGCCGTTTCCAGGCAAATTAATGGAGTCCCCGCTTCGCGATGCGCCAACCCTACTTTCAAGCCATCCGCGGTATGCGTATCCACCAGCACCTGATAGCGCTGATAGATTTCCCGGATGGTTGCAACGCGCGCCGCATGATTACTACTGCCGGACACAAAACCATAGTCTTTGATTTTTGCCAATAATGGCGTGGCGGACAAATCAAACGCATTGCCTTTATCTACCTTCGACCATAATTCAGCGACCTGATTGGCGTTTCTGCCGGTCAGGTCAAAGATGAAGCGCTCGAAGTTGGAGGCCTTGGAGATATCCATCGACGGACTGCTGGTATGTTGCGTTTCTGTGGTGGCGCGCGGCCGGTAAACACCGGTTCTGAAAAATTCATCCAGCACATCATTCTCGTTGGTCGCCAGAATCAGATGCTTAATCGGCAATCCCATCATCCGCGCCACATGGCCGGCGCAGATATTACCAAAATTCCCGGACGGCACCGCGAACGAAACCTGCTCGCCGTTGTTCTGGGTTGCAGCGAAGTAGCCTTTGAAGTAATACACCACTTGCGCCACAATGCGCGCCCAGTTGATCGAATTGACGGTGCCGATCCGATGCGCTTGTTTGAACGCATGATCATTGCTGACAGCTTTGACAATATCCTGACAATCATCGAACACACCACGAATCGCAATATTAAAAATGTTCTTATCCTGCAACGAAAACATCTGCGCCGTCTGAAAGCGGCTCATTTTCCCCAACGGCGACAGCATAAACACACGGATGCCGTGTTTGCCACGCATGGCATATTCCGCGCTGGAGCCGGTATCGCCTGATGTCGCGCCGAGAATATTGAGTTCATCGCCGGTTTTGTCGAGTTGGTATTGAAACAGATTGCCAAGCAACTGCATCGCAATATCCTTGAATGCCAATGTCGGCCCATTAGACAATCCCAAAATATGCAAACCGGGCTCCAAGGTTTTAAGCGGCGTGATATCGGTACTACCGAATATTTCCGGGGTATAGGTTTGATTGATGATATTGCGCAAATCTACAGCGGGAATATCGTCGACAAAGCGGGAAAGAATTTCAAAAGCAAGCGCCTGATAGCTCATACCACGCCATGCATCCAGCTCCACTGCTGTAACGCGTGGATAAGCCTCTGGCATGGCCAATCCACCGTCCGGAGACAGACCACTTAACAATATTTCAGAAAACGGCTTGGGCGGCATCCCGCCGCGGGTTGAAATATAACGCATGCTTGACTTTAATCAGTTAAAAAGACAATTTTATTATGCACGACAAATACTAAGACTTCAGTCTTTAGTTGTTTAGCTCTTCTATCCGAATACGAATGACTTTATTCGTCACCACCGAAAGAGATTCAATACGGGCAATGGCCGCGTTGATATTTTTCTCCACCGTCAAGTGCGTCAACATAATGACATTAACTCGGTCGGAATCACTGCTAGGTTCTTTTTGAATCAAAGCGCTGATGGAAATATCATTCTCCGCCACGATGCGTGTAATTTCCGCCATCACACCCGGTTTATCGATCACCAGCATCCGCAGATAATACGATGTTTCGACATCGTCCATCGAAATCACCGGCGTATCCGACAACAAATCCGGTTGAAACGATAGCGTCGGAACACGATGCATCGGATCAGCGGTTTGCATGCGCGTCACATCCACCAAATCCGCAATCACCGAACTCGCCGTCGGTTCAGCACCTGCACCCGCGCCGTAATAGAGCGTTGCACCCACCGCGTCGCCCTTGACGACAACAGCGTTCATTACGCCTTCGACGTTGGCAATCAGGCGTCGCACCGGAATGAGCGTGGGATGCACGCGCAATTCGATACCTTTTGCCACACGTTTTGTAATCCCGAGCAATTTGATCCGGTAACCGAGTTCTTCGGCATAGCGAATGTCTTCGCCGGTCAATTTGGTAATGCCCTCGGTATACACTTTACTGAATTGCACCGGAATGCCAAATGCAATGGCCGACATCAAGGTGATTTTATGCGCGGCATCAATGCCTTCAATATCATACGTCGGGTCCGCCTCGGCATAGCCCAGCTTTTGCGCCTGATCCAAAACTTCGCCGAAGGGTAATCCCTTCTCACGCATTTCAGACAAAATAAAATTCGCGGTGCCATTGATAATGCCGGCAATCCAGGTAATTCGGTTCGCCGTCAATCCCTCGCGTAACGCTTTGATAATCGGGATACCGCCCGCCACAGCCGCCTCGAAAGCGACGATCACACCTTTTGCGCGCGCCGCTGCAAATATCTCGGTGCCATGATTCGCCAGTAAGGCTTTATTCGCCGTCACCACATGCTTACCGTGCGCGATCGCTTCCAGGATCAGATCCTTGGCGATCGTTTGGCCACCGATCAGTTCAACCACGATATCGATGTCGGGATGCGTCGTGATTTCATGCGCGTTATCAGTCACCGTCACACCTTGATCCGCAAAGCTACGCGCTCTGACCAAATCCCGATCGGCGATCATTTTGACGACAATTGCACGACCCGCACGACGGGCGATTTCTTCCTGATTGCGTTTGAGAACGGTGTACGTACCACCACCCACAGTGCCAATTCCTAGTAAACCAATATTAATGGGATTCATAAAGTTTAAAAAGTTAAAAAACGGATTGGAGAATTTACCGGATTATAGGGGCCGGAAGGTGAGAAATAAATAGCTAAAAACTGATTTGACTATGTGCCATAACGTTTGCGATAGCGCTGCAGATAATGCGCAATGCGCCCCATCGCTTCGGTTAAATCATCCGCATTGGGCAGAAACACCACGCGAAAATGATCCGGATGCCGCCAGTTAAAACCGCTGCCCTGTACCAGCAAGACTTTTTCTTCCAATAGAAGATCCAGTACAAATTGCTGATCATCTTCAATTGGGTAGACTTCAGGATCCAGACGTGGAAATAAATACAGTGCCGCTTGCGGCTTGAAACAACTCACGCCGGGAATATCTGTCAACAATTTCCATGCCACATCACGCTGGCGCATCAACCGCCCGGTTGGCAGCGTCAAATCATAAATACTCTGATAACCGCCCAATGCCGTCTGAATGCCAAATTGCGACGGCACATTGGCGCATAATCGCATGGAAGCCAGCATATTCAACCCGGCAATATAATCGCGGGCATGATTCTTCTCACCGGAAACCACCGCCCAACCTGAGCGAAAACCGGCCGCACGGTAATTTTTGGACAAGCCATTGAATGTCACAAACAACACATCATCGGCCAATGAAGCAATCGATGTATGCGTCGCATCCCCATACAAAATCTTGTCGTAAATCTCATCGGCATAAATGATCAACTGATGCTGACGGGCAATTTCAATGATCTCCAGCAATAATTCCTTCGGATACAACGCACCGGTCGGATTATTCGGATTAATGATGACAATGGCGCGCGTTCTTGAATTGATTTTGGCGCGAATATCATCCAGATCCGGCAACCACCCCGATGCTTCGTCACACACATAATGCCGCGCCATCCCGCCGGAAAGCACGACCGCAGCCGTCCATAATGGATAATCCGGCATCGGAATCAGCACCTCATCGCCATTATCCAACAACGCCTGCATCGTCAACACCACCAGTTCGGATACGCCATTACCAATAAAAATGTCATCCAGCTGCACATTTTTGATCTGCTTTTCCTGCGTGTAATGCATGATCGCCTTGCGGGCGGCAAATAAGCCTTTGGAATCGCAATACCCGGAAGCATCGGACAAATTGCGAATGACATCCTGCAAAATCTCCTCCGGCACATCAAAACCAAACGTCGCCGGATTGCCAATATTCAACTTGATAATGTGATGGCCTTCTTCTTCCATTTGCCGCGCGCGCTCCATCACCGGACCGCGAATGTCATAACACACATTGGTGAGCTTGCTGGATTTTAGAATTGGACGCATGATGAGAAAATTTATAGAAATGGGTAGAAATTCAAAACCAGTAACACACTAGTTTTTCTGGTAATTAATGAGATAGTGCAATTATATACGCAATCACTGACATCCCGTTAATGGAGTATTAAGGAAATTTGATTTAGTCATAGCTGATATAAAATTTTTCTCATTCCTTCTACCTTCTTATCAATAAATGCTTGAACATGCAATTTGTGGGATGAAGTAACTCTCCTATCTAATTATTTTATATAAGTATTTACATTGACTCTGGATTACTCAGCAAGCTACCATACATGCCGAGTGGGTAATAACATTCACTCTTATCACGGAGAACAAAAAAAATGGCAATAATCAATGGGAATGATTCTAACAATACGCTGAATGGAACAAGCAGCGATGACACGATCAATGGAAAAGGTGGCAATGATAAGCTCATCGGCGCCTTAGGTAATGATACCTACGAATTTTCTGGTAATTTCTCAACCTCCTATGACGAAGTCGTCGAATTAGCAGGGAATGGAAGTGACACAATACGTATTTTAAGCGATATCCCTGCTTCTGCTGTGCGTCTACAGGGTACCACCTCGAATGGTCTTTGGGTTGTTTGATGGTTACGGTCAAGTTTATCTCGGCAATCAGTTGGCTGCAGCCAATGTTGAATGGTTACAAATTGGTAACAGCACCCCGATCTCTCTCACGGGTGGAATCAACATGGCAGGAAATGACGGTAATAATACAATTTATGGAACTGCGTTTAACGATACCATCAACGGCAAGGGCGGCAGTGACTCATTAAGAGGTGGTTTAGGCAATGACACCTATATTGTCGACAATGTTGGCGTCGTCATTACTGAAAACTTGAATGAAGGTACGGATACTGTCAAAAGCAGCATCAGTTTGACCTTACCAACCAATGTAGAAAATCTCACGTTGACAGGTGCACTGACTATCAATGGAACTGGTAATGACCTAAATAATGTACTGATAGGCAATTCGGCAACCAACCAGCTAAATGGTGGTTTAGGCAATGATACGCTTAATGGTGGCACAGGCGCTGATACCCTAATTGGCGGGCTCGGCAATGATAATTATGTCGTCGATAACGCCGGTGATGTGGTGACTGAGAACCTCAATGAGGGTACTGATAAAATCAGCAGCAGCATAACCCGCACTTTGCCAGCCAATGTAGAAAATCTGACCCTGACCGGTGCAGCAACCATCAACGGTAACGGCAATAGTCTGGCCAACAGTCTGATAGGCAATTCAGCGACCAATCAATTGAACGGAGGGGGAGGTAATGACACGCTGGATGGCGGCATAGGTAATAACACGCTCACCGGTGGAGCAGGTCAAGATACCTTCAAACTGACTACCGCAGGCCACATCGATGCGATTACTGATTTTGTTGTGGTGGATGACACGATCCAATTAGAGAACGCGATATTTACCGCATTAACCACCACCGGCACATTAGCGGTGGGTCAGCTCAGAATCGGCACACAAGCGGTAGATGCCAATGATTTCATCATCTACAACAATGTAAGTGGTGCTTTACTATACGATGCAAATGGCAGTAGCGCAGGTGCTGCGGTACAAATTGCTACGCTCACTGCTGGACTAGCCATGACCAATGCAGACTTTGTAGTAATCTAAGCCTTAATCAAGCAATAACATAAACAACGCCCCTGAAGGATCACTTCTCAGGGGCGATCATTTAAGAAACTCTGAATAACATTGTATGCGTTGGTCTATGAAGACTGTCGCATTTGCAACGTTGCAAACGTTACCCTGCCTTCGCTCGTGACACCATATCTTTGACCGCAGGTGTCATGTTTACCGGCACAAGCTTGGTATCTCTATGGGCATTCTGGAATACCCGGAATACCTCATCAGAAAAAGCCTGTCCAATTTCTTCAATCCCGGTGAAATCAAGAATGACGGTTTTGAATTTCTCAAAACGAAATATCAGTCTTTTCGCCTGCGATCTGGATACCAATTTTTCGCCTTCGTACTGACCCAATCGGACAGGAACAATTGTTTTGGCAAATGTGTACTCTTCAGGTACCGCAAATTTGTCAAAAATTGCTTTTGTTATGCGGGTACTGTCATTCATCAGACGCATGACTACCAGCGTCCCTGACGCATTTTTTGGGCGCTCGATCAGCATGTCGTCCAATCCGTCTTCATGCATAAAATGAAGACTTCCAGAGCGAATATCAAAAAGATCGAATACTTTGCTGGAAAAGAAGATTCCCTCACCAGAATGATTTACCGGGTCTGTTGTGAATTTTCCCTTTGCCAGTTCCAAAATTGCTTCGCGCGGATCGAAAAGATCAAGAGCTTTCTGAATTTTATTGAAGATGCCTTCACCATCATCAGCAACCCAAGCTTGGGTATATAAGGCATTGCGCACCACCCAAACTGTAATTTTATTGGCACCGGAGTGGTCTATCGCATTGTTGACCATTTCGGTAAAGCCATAGCGCCAAATATCGCGAACATTCTCTGGCAAACCTGCCACCACCGGAGCAAACAGAAAAGACCAAACTCTATCTTCGGATAAACCTGCTCTATCGTATTCCTGATGAACACGAAACAATTCAGCAAGCACATACTCAACACCGCGCCCAACACCATGCTTCGTAATCAATCCCTTCGATGCTGCAATCCGCAACCTTGTGCTGGCGGCTTGACGGGATACACCTAAACTACTCGCCAGCCTGGAAGCAACATTTTTTCCGTCATCGGAAACAAGCTTTAGCAAGTTATGGATAGACTCATCAATCAGCATTTGGCATATTAAACGTAAAGATTATATTGATCAATTGTAAACAACATTAGAAATAAATGTAAAGTTTAAATGATGAAAACGTAAAGTATGAAAATAAAATTTCAAACTAAAACACTATCCATAAGGAAAAGGAATTACCAGTGACACAGTGTCACTCAGGAATCATTTAATTGCTCAGCACAATACGATATCTCGCTTTACCGCTGGCCAGCCTGGCGAGCGCTTCATTCACCTGATCAAAGCGAAAGATTTCAATGATCGGCTTGATATCATGCCGTTCTACGAAATTCAACATTGTTTTGAGACTGGCAGGGCTGCCGACAGGCGATCCCGAAATAGAACGCTGCGCTGAAATTAACGGGAATGCGCCAATATCCAGTGGTTCCAGTGTTGCCCCCACAAAATGCAGACGGCCTTTAGGGCGTAAAGTGGCAATGTAGGCATTCCAGTCGAGTTTTACATTGACTGTCGATAAAATTAAATCAAACTGATTCGTCGCAGCTCTCAGTTCGGAGGCATTGCGGGTATCCAGAACATTATGCGCGCCCAGCGCTAACGCTTCGCTTTTTTTGGCATCACTGGACGTAAAGGCCGTTACCTGACAACCCCATGCCCTTAGAAACTGTAAAGCGATATGTCCTAAACCACCGATACCGATGACAGCGACTTTGGCGGTTGGTGGAATATTAAATTGCAACAGCGGATTAAAAACGGTGATCCCGCCACAAAAAAGCGGTCCTGCGCTTTGCGCATCAATGCTATCCGGTAGTGCAACCACACTGGCTGCATTGGCGCGAACTTTGTCTGCGAAACCGCCATGACGGCCGACAATCGTTGATTCCGTCTGCGCGCAAAGATTGTGATCACCCGACATGCAGGTGTCGCAAGTCATGCAATAGCCGGAATGCCAGCCCAAGCCGACCCGTTGCCCCAACTGAAACTGATGTGCATAGTCACCTTTGGCTGCAATCGTGCCAATCACCTCATGGCCGGGCACGAACGGATATCGGGTAATCCCCCATTCATTTTGCAGCATACTCAGATCGCTATGACAAATACCGCAATGTTCAATCGCGATTTCAACATCGTGAGCGCCCAACGGCCCGGGATCGTACTCAAAAGGTTGCAATTGTCCACCCGCTTCAAATGCTGCGTATGCTTTAATCATGAATGCTCCTTAGTAAAATTACCATTATTTCGTGCGAATCAAGCCTTAAACCGCACTTGTACATCACCGACATAAGGCAACGATGCAACCGCTTGTTTGAGTGCCTGCACCAGATGCTTTGCTTCCGTCGTGTTTTGCAGGATCTCGATCGGCAAATCCAGTTCAACATCAATCTCACCCGACAGATAATGCAATGTAACGTTTTCAATGGCTACTACCGGCAATTTCGGCCAGCAACACTTGAGCGCCTCGATGACTTTATCGCGTGCAGGCAAGTCGTTGCAGGGCGAGCCGGTTTCATCATTTTCCGGGTCGATATGCACAGTCACATCGATTACTTCACTCATTTGCTGCATCAAACGTCGCCGCACCACATCGCCAATCTGATGACCTTCCGATACGCTCAGACGCGGATCAACCTGGATATGCACATCCACAAAAGCATCCCCCGCACTTTTCCGGGATCTGAGCATGTGCACTGAACGCACGCCATTCACATCAACGATATGCTGGCGAATCGCTGTGACTTTCTCAGGATCCAGCGCGGTATCAATCAATTCCCGCGCGCTGGAACGAATCAAATTAAAACCGATTTTGGCGATCATCGCAGCCACAACCACGGCAGCCATTGCATCCAGATAAGAATAACCAAACATGACGCCGGCAATGCCGACCACCACCACGATTGATGAAAAGGCATCCGAACGACTGTGCCATGCATTCGCCGCCAACATATCCGAGCGCAAACGCCGTGCGGCAGCTATCGTGTAGCGATAAATCCATTCCTTGGAAATGACAGACACGAAAGCCACCAATAATGCCAATGTACTGAAATCCAATAATACGTTTAGATCATCAAGCCGTTGTATCGCACTCGTCGCAATCCCAATCGCAACGATAACCAACACCACTCCTAAGCTCACCGTTGCCAGTGTTTCGATACGGCCATGCCCATAGGGATGCGCTTCATCGGCTGCTTTGTGCGCATGCTTGGCGGCATACAGCACCATAAAATCGGTCAGTAAATCGGAAAAAGAGTGGATGCCATCGGCAATCAGTGCTTGCGAATTAGAGAGCCATCCCATCACAATTTTTGCAACACCCAGCATAAAATCCAGCGCTGAGCCAATTAGGGTGACTCTACGCACATCTCGGTAGCGCTGTTGCTGGGTAGTCATGTTGGAAGAAGTATTCATATGGTTTAACCGGCCGGTATCATCAATCTTCATGTGCAAACCAGAAAATCACACGGCACGGTCACTTTTCCGTGCGTGTCGGCAATCGCCGATGCTCTGTTTTAGGATGATGCGTCATCTGGCAAGCGCGGCGGAAAGCCAGCAACATTCTTTGGGCATTCCCTAAGACGGTATCGGATGGATAACCGAGCGTCCGCCCTGATTCGAAGGTTCCCGCTGGCAATTCGGCCAGCAATTCCAGTCCTTGTGTGACATGTTCCATGGTATAAATCGTAAACAGGCCTTTCTCAACCGCATCGATGATTTTGTCATCCAGCATCAAATGCTGCCGATTAAGATGCGGAATCAGGACACCTTGCTCGCCGTTCAAGCCAATCTTCTCGCACAGTTTGAAATAGCCTTCAATCTTGTCATTGATTCCCCCTATCGGTAGCACTTCGCCATACTGATTCAATGCGCCCGTCACCGCGATGCCTTGATTCAGCGGCAATTCTGCCAGAGATGACAGCAGAGCATAAAACTCGGCGCAGGAAGCCGAATCGCCTTCAATGCTGGTATATTCCTGCTCGAAAACAATCGACGCGCTCAGTGCCAGCGGTGCGATATAAGCAAACAATGCGGTCAGGTAGTTCTGCAATATCAACATGCCTTTATCATGAATCGGGCCGGACATATCGACTTCACGTGCGATATTCAGCACGCCATCCTCTCCGGCAGAAGTACGTGCAGTGACGCGCACCGCCGTGCCAAAGTGATGATCGCCCAAATCGATCTGCATCAATGCATTGAGCTGCCCTACTCTGGCACCTTGTAAAGCAATGCAGATTTCACCTTCGACAATGGCCTCCTGCAAACTGACATCCGGATAGTTATGACGCAAGGTGCGCGCTTGCAGCGCGGTGTCGATATCCGCCTTCTCCACGATGCGCCCGCGACGGGCATGGCATACTGAAGCACTCTCCAGCACCAGCATCTCGGTACGCGCAAAAATCGCGCTCTGACGCTTTTGATCTTCCATTTCGCGATGCGATTCTTCCAATAAACGCGCCACCGCAGCCGCAGAGAAATGCGGTAATTTTGAAGCATTACAAGCATGCGCGACAAAAACAGCCGATGCACGGTAAGTTTCCGCATTGGCGATAAAGCTTTCAGCAAAATCCACTTTCACGCGAAAGCGCCGCATGAATTCAGGATCGGTTTCCTGTAACACATAATATTCTTCACGTGACCCGATCAGAACGATTTTGACATTAACTTCCACCGCCTCCGGTTCGAGCGCAACCGGGGTATCGGACGTCAATGCCGAGCCGGGCTCTTCAATTTGCAACCGTTTACTACGCAAAAACCGCCGCAATTTTACCCATAACTGGCTATCCGTCAGCAAATCACTCAAGTGCAACATGAGAAATCCATCGTGCGCTTTGAGCAAACTGCCGGCCCGGATACGCATGAAATCGGTTTTCAGTTTTCCGTTCTCAAGTTGATAATCGATACCGCCAAACAATGCATACGACGACGGATTGTCCTCGATAATCACGGGCGCTCCCTGCAAACCGGCATTGTCCACCACCAGATTGATCTGATAACGGGAAAAAATCTGATTCAACGCCGCTTGTCGCTTGTCCTCATCGGCGGCGTTCGCTTCAAACAGCATCAGATTATCGAGAATATCCGCTTCTATTTGCTCAAAATATGTCTTCAGGCGGATATTGTGCTTTAACTGTTTTTGTAATCCGTCCTGGATTTTCTTCAACGTAAGCTGCAACACCGGCTGCACGATACGACGTTGCAATGTCGCCAATGCAGTATTCTTTTCCTGGTTTATTTTCTTAAATGCTTCAAAATAGACAATAATCGCCTCGTGCAATTGCTGCTCCGCCTGTTCTACTTCAGTTCTGCGCGTCTTGGGCAGCTTTAACAAATTTTCTTCCGTCAGAATCTCGCCTTTTTCATCCAACAAAGTAAAAACAATCTGTTCGTCTTCACGCCGAATGGTGAAATGCAATGATTCCGCAATCTTGTCCAGCTTGGCATACGCTTTGGCGACTTCGGTTCTGAATTTCTTCTCGATGCGCTCACTTTTGATCTTGAAATCCTGTCCGCTCAAACATTGGGTGATTTCCACCGGCAGCGATTTTGCCAGTTGCAGTAGCGACTGCCGCAGCACCTGACTTTGCCCGGCAGGTAAATGCAAGGCCAGCGGCTTTTCAGGCGCGATAAAATTGTACAGATAGCATAAATCGGGCGGCGTCGATCTACCAGCCGCTGCGGTCATCATCGCTTGCTGCAACAAAGAAGATCGCCCCGATCCGGCTTCTCCCAGTACAAACAAATGATAATCCGGTTGCCTCATACCGAGGCCAAAATGGACCGCACCCTCCGCCCGCTCCTGTCCAATCCAGGATAATGGCTGCTGTAGTAATTCCGAAGTGTCAGAAAATCCCAAAGCGTCTGGGTTGATGGTAATGCGTAGTTGAGAAGATTCTAATGATAGGGTCGACATTTGGGTCAATAGCAATGAGGCGATGAAACTACGCCAATTGTTTATATTGTACCCATTTGAGATTATTGCGTCATGAAGTAGCCCATTGAGACAAAAAATAATTACCCTGCCGCAAGCAGCGGGGTAATTATTACGCTCTCCAATTTATTGTTTTTTAAACAGCTTTTGCCCAAGGAGCGGGCAGTTGAATCCAAAAAAATAAAATACTATGCATTTGATAATATTAGTTTTATCTATCCGCACGATGTTTACAACACTAACTTCCAATCACTCCTCCATCATCTTTCGTAATGACTATTACCGAAGAGCGTGGCTTAGATACGGACGATCCAGCAAACGTAGTCGGACCGTTATAACCGCTATCCGGCCAAGTAGAATTGTCGGTAAAGTCGATTTTCCAATCTTCCCCTGGATGCTGGATACCTACAAACATTGTCTTGCTATCGGGCGTGGTGATAACGCCGGTTACCTCACAATGGGGCGGACTGGTGAGAAAACGCTTGGTCTCACCAGTGGATGGATCAGCACACATCATTACGTTACCACCGATATTGACCCAATCGCCGCTGGCATCGCCGACCTGGTCAGTTTGAATCCACAGACGACCATCCCTGTCGAACCACAGGCCATCGGGTGCACCATAATCATCGCCGTTGATGTTGCCCATATAACCATCGTGACCGGCAGAATTGTAGCTGCTGCCCAAACTTTTGATGTTGGCTTTGTCACCGCATTGGACAAATATATCCCATTTGAAAGTGGTGGCGGTCACGTACCCCATATCCTCGCGCCAGCGAATGATCTGGCCGAAGTCGTTGTCGGGGCGCGGATTGGCGGCATCCACCGGCGGATTGGAACTCGCTGCGCTACTGCTGCCGTCTACACTATTACTTGAAGCCGGTGTATTGCCGCGACGGCTGTTATTGGTAAGCGTCATATAGATTTCTCCGGTTAACGGATGCACCGTTCCCCACTCAGGTCGATCCATCATCGTGGCACCCAAACGGTCGGCTGCCTGGCGGGTTTTGATGAGTACTTCACCTTGATCGGCAAAACCATTTTCCTGTGTCAATCCATTCTGGCCCCATACCAAAGGTAACCATTGACCACTCCCATCCGCATTAAATTTAGCCACATACAATGTCCCATGATTCAGCATATGGCGATTTGTATCGGGATTTTTGCGATTCAGTTTCCAGTGACATACGAATTTATAGATATATTCATTGCGTTCATCATCACCCATATAGAAAGCAACCCGATCATGCTTGTCGATGACCACTTGGGCGCCTTCGTGCTTCATTCGACCCATGGCCGTACGTTTAATCGGGGTACTCTTCGGATCCCATGGGTCGATCTCCACGACCCAGCCGAAGCGATTGGTTTCATTGGGATGCAAATCAGCACGGAAACGCTCGTCAACTTCGTGCCAGCGATAACCAAAACCACCTTTAACTACACCATACCGAGCCTGATTCTGAAGAGCTTTAAGTTTACGATTCGGATCAGACTCCCCATCCACATCGCCAGTCTCATTGGAAAAGTAGCCATTCCAGTTTTCTTCGCAAGTAAGATAAGTGCCCCAAGGTGTATAACCGTGCGCGCAATTATTGAGCGTGCCCAATACTCTAACGCCAGCAGGATCGGCAGTAGTTTTCATCAAATCGTGCCCGGCGGCAGGACCGCTGATTTTGCACAGCGTATTACCCGTGATGCGGCGATTTAAAGGTGAATGTTGATTGACTTGCCAGTGGTTATTTTTCTTATCAACCGTAACAACATTGACGCCATGCGCAGCCTGTTGAGCCCGTACCATGTCGAGCGTAATCGCAGTCATAGCATAGTTAGCTGCGGGAGTGATGTTGTTCACCAGCGGAGGATCGCAATATTCGCTATTAGTGACCAAAAGACCACGTTTATTGCCAAATGGCCCCGGAAAAGGAAAGTAGTGCATGCCGTCAGTGTGGGCACCGTAGCAGTGAAGCTGGGTTACCTCATCCATGGCACCAACAGTGTCCCAATGTGGTTCAGTGGTCAAGGAGTCTCCCCAGGATACCAAAACCTTAGCCGAATATCCCACCGGCACAGTGACGCCATCCGTCATGGGTGAAATATTAGCGCTGATCGGTATGAAGTTAATTGCCCCAACTGGATTTTGCGCTGCTTCGGCATGATTTAATAATCCATCAACAACCGAACTACTCATCACTGTCAACGCAGTAACACCTGCTGTGGCGCTCACCGATGATTTAAGGAAATTACGCCGTGTAAGTTTGCGTTGTTCGATTATTTCCAGAATGCTGCTGTTTCCACTGTCATTGGTACTAACGTCGCTAGGATTGAGTTTGCCATCGGGGTGAAGTTTACTGCTCATAATTTCCTCCTGTATTGGTTTAAAGGCATTTTTGACTTTAGCGCCAACTCTAGCTTCAATAAATGACATCCTTATAACAGTAAAATTAAATACTTATGACAAATTGATTACCATGACCAGCGACAATGAGAAATGACCTATTTTGCAGCCATTTGATCCAATCAGGAATATTGACAGTAAGCTATGTTTCCAATATTATGGAAATATGGAAATGAATATTGCTATTAGTGCGTTGGCTGCCCTAGCCCACGAAACTCGTCTCACGATATTCCGGACGCTGGTTCAGGCTGGAGAATCAGGACTTCCGGCGGGTCAGCTTGCAAAGGAATTGAACATTCCCAATGCAACGCTATCTTTTCACCTAAAAGAATTGACTCATGCAGAGCTGGCCATCGCCCGGCAGGAAAGCCGCTTCATCTATTACTCGGCAAATTTTGAAACCATGAATGGGCTAATAGATTATCTCACTGAGAATTGTTGTGCTGGTAACCCTTGCAGTCCCATTGAGGTTTGCTGTGATGAAAAGAATAATAGCTAAAAACATTTTCCCTATTCATTTAACAAAGAAGGCAACATTATGAAACGTTTTCATATACATATCTCAGTAGATAGTTTGCAAGATAACATCCGTTTTTATTCCGCGTTATTCGGTACCGAACCCGCGATTAGCAAAACTGATTACGCCAAGTGGATGCTGGACGACCCATATATCAATTTCGCAATATCCGCACGAGGAGCAAAACCCGGTTTGGATCATGTAGGAATCCAGGTTGATTCAGAGCAAGCATTAAACGAAATGAATAACCGTTTGGCTCAAGCCGATTTGCCTGCCACGGAACAAAAAAACGCGCAATGCTGTTATGCCGAATCCAATAAATACTGGACGGTTGATCCACAGGGCATCGCTTGGGAAACATTTCATTCGCTGACAACAATTCCGACATTTGGAAATGATACGGCCATCCAAATCAAAAAAACCAAATCCTGCTGCGCTGCTTGATCATGAACGTATTATTTCTTTGTACCGGAAATTCCTGCCGCTCGATTCTTGCGGAAGCCACTTTCAACCATCTTGCACCCAAAGAATGGCAAGCGATGAGCGCGGGTAGTCAACCGACCGGCCAAGTTCATCCGCGTTCACTCGCATTGCTTGAGCAAGAAGGTATCCTAACTGAGGGATTTTTCAGTAAATCGTGGGACAATTTACCAGTGACTCCAGACATCGTAATCACTGTTTGCGGCAATGCAGCCGGTGAAACCTGTCCAACTTATCTTGGTTCTGCAGTGCGTACTCATTGGGGGGGCGATGATCCAGCCGAAGCCACAGGAACCGAAGAAGAGATCAACGCGGCATTTACAAAGGCTTATCGTACTTTACGCGAGGGTATCGAAACGTTATTAGCGCTGCCATTAGACGAATTGCGTCAAAATCCTTCCGCCCTCAAGACGAAGCTGGACTACATCGGCATTTTGAAATTTAAACAGACACAAACAAAGTGATTGCTACAGGCCTATATATCAAGGGGCGCATATTGTCATGCTAATTGCTGCATTTATTTTCATTTTTACGCTCGTGCTGGTCATCTGGCAGCCACGAGGCCTCGGTATCGGCTGGAGTGCTTTGCTTGGGGCTACCGCAGCATTGCTTCTTGGCGTAGTGCAGCTCAGCGACATTCCGGTGGTGTGGAATATTGTGTGGAATGCGACAGCGGCTTTTATTGCTATCATTATTATCAGCTTATTGCTTGACGAAGCAGGATTCTTTGAATGGGCTGCACTGCATGTGGCGCGTTGGGGTCGCGGCAATGGGTATTTATTATTTGCCTATATCGTATTACTGGGTGCGGCGGTTGCCGCGTTGTTTGCTAACGATGGCGCGGCTTTGATTTTAACTCCAATCGTGATGGCGATGTTATTGGCGCTTGGGTTTAGTCCGGCAGCTACGCTCGCTTTTGTCATGGCCGCGGGCTTTATCGCCGATACGGCCAGTTTGCCGCTAGTCGTATCTAATTTGGTTAACATTGTATCGGTTGATTATTTCAAGATTGGATTTGCTGAATATGCTGCGGTCATGATTCCGGTCAACATCGCTTCAGTAGTAATTAGCTTGGGAGTGCTTTTCCTTTATTTTCGCCGCAGCATTCCGACCAGCTATGACATTAGTCAACTTAAAGCACCGAATGAAGCAATACGTGATCCGGCAACGTTTCGTGCGGGTTGGGTGGTACTTGTATTACTACTTATCGGATTTTTTGGTCTCGAACCTTTTGGCGTGCCAATCAGCATGGTGGCGGCTACCGGCTCGTTAATACTATTCGCGGTAGCAACACGCGGTCATGTTATTAACACGCACAAGGTAATACGAGAAGCGCCGTGGCAAATCGTCATTTTTTCACTAGGCATGTATTTGGTGGTATACGGTCTGCGCAATGAAGGTTTGACGGGATACATTACCAGCTTGCTTGATTTCTTCGCTGGTTACGGCGTATGGGGCGCAACAATCGGCACTGGTTTTCTGACCGCTTTCTTATCATCTATCATGAACAATATGCCCACGGTGCTGATCGGCGCGTTGTCGATCGACGCAACCAACGCGACCGATGCGGTAAAAGAAGCCATGATTTACGCCAACGTAATCGGTTGCGATCTGGGACCAAAAATCACTCCGATTGGCAGTCTGGCAACCTTGCTATGGTTACATGTGCTAGCACGGAAAAATACGGTTATCACGTGGGGATATTATTTTAAAGTAGGCATTGTGCTGACTGTACCAGTATTGCTTATAACACTGACCACCCTCGCCATCTGGCTCAGTATGCACTGAATCTTGTAGACGAAGAAATGTTATTGGCGTACCGCTATCCAATTCATATTGCGCGCCGCCAATTACCCCTTGAAACTCTCTGAAATAGAATCGATTTCACCTAATCTGCCAACATCAGCGATAAAGCTGAGTGATAGTCATCGTAGGAATTCTAAATTGTTGGTAGAAATGCCGAGGCCTTGTCGTGTTCGGTATCGTGGAACTTGCTGCATCGCAGGTACTGCGAATAATGCCTTGTTTCCGTTGGCATCGGCCAACGCACTTCCGGCAATGTTATCTTTCATGTCCAAGTGATAGAATTTTTGGACACTACTGAGGAGATATCATGCTACGCATACTTTTTTTAATCTTGTTTGTTCCCATCTTAGCAAACGCTGAGGCACTTGTACTGGAGTATAAATTCTCGGCCGATACCGGAGATTTTGTAACCGATACCAGCGGAAATGGATTAGACGGCACCATTCTGGGTGGCGGAACAAAACATTTTGGATCGGGTTTTGCAGGAAGAGGTTTGAAACTGAATGGAATTGATAACCATATTCTGGTTCCTGACAATCCGCTCTTCGATTTGCACCAGTACACCTTGATGGCTTGGATCAAATATAAGCCGAACCAATGGGACAGAGAGGAAATTATGGAAAAGGCCGGTGCTTTCTGGATGAACATCCGGCAAGATACCCAGAAGGTAAGAGTGGGAGGATTTTACGGTGGCTGCGGCAATACGATTTATTATTACAAATTCGACAGCATTGGTGTTGTCACTATCGACACTTGGACTCACGTGGCGGTCAGCTATGACGGCGCCGCTTTAAAAATATATATCAACGGTATTTTATCGGGTAAGTCTCCCGTTCCTTTTCCTGGCCCTGTTTGTATCAATACCGAACCACTGTCAATCGGATCAAAACATCGCATCATATCCCCATCTGAAAATGCGGCATACTTTTTTGGCAATATGGATACCATACGGATTTTTGATAGTGCGTTACCGGCTTGGCGGGTCAAGCAAGAGATGCACAAATAACCAGAACACAACGATCATGGAAGTTTTCAATTAATTATCCCTGGAACCCGTCGCTACGCGGAGTTGAGATTCTGCATAACCATTGCGTGGCTTTCAATATAGCGTTGGTGTTTTTTTTCTTTAATAGCATTAATGTGCACCAGAATTAGCGCATCCACACAATTTGAAAAATGAGGATCAATATTAAAACCGAGAAACTCACAACCGCCCGGCTGACATAATTCGACATATTGCTTATAGAGGATGGGCACTTTCACGCCCAACGCATCCATGCGTTCTTTAAGAAGTGTATAGGCCTGCTTATATTCAGTTTCATCGGCAACCTGCTTAAAGGGTGCAAAATCCTGAACCGGATCAAAGTCAAAAGGCAGTCTGGGGACAGCAAGCAGTTGGTCATTACCAAAAAGTTCCGTGTAAAAACCGGCAATCACCTGCTGCGCGGGTTCGGGCCAGGAAGTGCTCAATGAAACGGGGCCAACCATATAGCTTATCTGCGGATGCTGACAAAGGTAAGCGCCAATGCCATACCACAGATAATCCAGGCTGCGTTTTCCCTGATACCTGGGTTGGATAAAACTGCGACCCAATTCAATCGCATTTTCAAGATACGGAATAAATGCTTGATTGAATTTAAACAAGCTATTCGTATACAAACCAGCTTCCCCATATTCCCTGAGAATTTTGGCCGCTTCCCCGATCCGGTAGGAACCGATAATCTCCAGCTCATCCTCGTCCCAGAGAATCAGGTGACGGTAATAACGATCATAACCATCGATATCCAGAGAATTCCCCGTCCCTTCCTGTACTTGCCGGAAGGATAATTCGCGCAACCGCCCGATTTCACGCATCACACTGGAGTTAGATTGATAGTCAAACAAATAAATATGCTTGCCATCCTGCGTCTTACCGATAAGTTGTGAAGCCTTTAATTCCTTATGAATTAATTGGGTACGGACGGGATGAATGATATTTTCAATCGGTTTGAACAGCTCTTTTTTCTTCTTTTTACCCAACAAGTAAACCTGCTTACGCATCAGCTTTGCCACAGCTTTTTTGGACAAATCCATCGCCGCAATCGATTCCCACGGTATCGGTTTGCCGATCCGGAACGAAACTTCGCTACCTTTCTGATTAAACATTTCATTCACCAGCATCATCGTGCCCAGCGGTTTGTAGATACTGGAAAGGCTATAAAAAAGCGTTGAATTCTTGCCACCGATATAAACCGGAACAATGGGCGCTTTGGTTTTCTTGGCTAGCGACAAGAAACCGGTTTTCCATTTACCGTCACGCACGCCCATCGGAGAAATCCGTGAAACTTCTCCGGTTGGAAATAAAATGACTGCTTGCTCAGCTTCCAGTGCTTCAACAATCTGGTTCATGCTATCGCGATGATTGGTTGACTCCGACGAATTGTCCACCGAGAGAAACAAACTTTGCAACGGATTGATACAGTTCAACAAAGTCGTTGCGACAATTTTTACATCGGTTCTGATCTCCGATACCAGTTTGAGCAGCGCCAATCCATCCAGCGATCCGAGCGGATGATTGGCAACTATCAACACACGGCGCTGATCGGGAATACGTGCCCGGTCTTTGCTGGAAACCTGAAAGGTAAAATTGAAATGCTCGAGGACAGCATCATTGAACTCTAATCCTTCCAGATATTGGTGCGTTTCAATGAAAGTATTAATTTCTTTCTGATGGAAAAGCTTTTTTAGAACCGAAGAAGCTGCCTTCATTAACGGTTTGCCATTGGCCTCATCCGTATTCTGAAAATAATCTTTCAGTAAAGCATCCACATCCAGCATAACCCTGTTCTCCATCAGACAAATTGCTTTCCGGACAGGATATAGGGTCAATATGACAAAAAAATGACGTTCAGTATTTTCTTATTTTTTACTGAGAGGGAAGATTTCGCGCAACTAGATTAGCCATATGGATTGGCGTCATCTGAAAAAAACTGGAGAACCTTTTCTTAAGTTCTCCAGGTAAAAACTGACTGATCTTTCGATGTCTAGAATTCTTCCCAGTCATTACTGCCGCCACCTGCTGCAGCTTTGCGAGGTTGAGCCGGTGCAGATGTCGAGTTTGCACTTGAATTGACTACCGTCTTTTTAGTTGCTGGTCCACGATTCGGCAATTTGGTAACAGTGGAGGGGCGATTACTTCTTTTAACCGGTGCTGCTGTTATGTTACTGCTAGCGCTCGCCAGTTTGAAGGTACCAACTGCTTGTGTTAACTCATGGGCTTGATCCTGCATGGATTCCGCCGCTGCCGCCGCCTCTTCCACCAGTGCCGCATTTTGCTGGGTGACTTCATCCATCTGTGTCACGGCTTGATTAACCTGCTCAATACCGGAACTTTGTTCCTGCGAAGCTGCAGAGATTTCACTCATGATGTCGGTCACTCGTTTCACCGCGCTAACAATTTCATTCATCGTCGCACCGGCTTCATCAACCAGCCGCGTACCATCTTCTACTTTACTGACAGAATCACTGATCAATTCCTTGATCTCTTTCGCTGCCGCTGCGGAACGTTGTGCCAACGTGCGCACTTCTGTCGCCACGACCGCAAAACCACGGCCTTGCTCACCGGCACGGGCGGCTTCCACCGCTGCATTCAACGCCAGAATATTGGTCTGAAATGCGATGCCGTCGATGACGCTGATGATATCGACAATTTTCTTGGAACTTTCGTTGATGGAGCTCATGGTCTGCACGACTTGTCCAACCACTGCACCACCTTTTACCGCAACTTCGGATGCACCGGCTGCCAGTTGATTGGCTTGACGGGCATTGTCCGCATTTTGCTTGACGGTAGAAGTGAGTTCTTCCATGGATGATGCGGTTTCTTCCAGGCTGGAAGCTTGTTCTTCCGTGCGCTGACTCAGATCTAAATTACCCGAGGCAATTTCACTGGCGGCTGTTGAAATTTGATTCGCATCCTTAATGACTGTACCCACCAGCCCGATCAGATTATCATTCATTTCTTTCAGTGAGTTGATCAAACGATCAAACCCATTGACTGTCCCACGCGGTTCAATCTTTGTCGTCAAGTCCCCAGCAGCAACCGCATTGGCAATAGTAATCGCTTCATGTAGTGGGTTAACAATCCCCCGCAGCAACAAGAATCCGAGAACAAAAGCGAGAATTATGCCTACTGTGATCGTAATGGCAGTAATCATAAAAATGCTTTCATAGTCACTTCGCGCTTCTGCGTATTCTTTAGCCGCTTCAGCACGTTGCAATTCCAGTAACTTAAGCATGGTCGCATGTACCGCATCAAATTTAGCTGCGGCATCACCTGTTAAATTTGCAATGGCACCATCGTAATTTCCCGCATTGGCTAACGCCATTGTACGATTACGTGACTCTGTATAGACCCTCCATTGTTGGTTAAAATTCTCAGCCAATGTCGCTTCTTCAGGCGTTAAATTGGTAACCATGTATTTTTGCCAAGTAGTGGCAATCTCAGCATCCCGCTGATTTGTCATTGTTTGCCGTTCTTTTACGATATCAGCAGTTCTGCCATAGGCTGACATGGCTGTATTCAAGCGAGTGCGTTGCATACGATCCAGAATCATGCCCAAATCCCCTAAAGGAATCGCGCGATCTTCATAAACACCCCTGAAAGAATCATTCGTTTTATTCAGGCCATATACGCCCAAACTACCGATACCGATCAGTAATACTGATAGCAGGCCAAGCACAAGAATCAACTCAGTTTTTACCGTCATACTTTTAAACATTGAAATCTCCTTTAAGTCTTCTTATCCAAAATTAACCGCTTTCATTAGTTGATATGCTGATCGATCAAGCCCATATCACTACTGCCCATCAATTTCTCGATATCGATCAATATCAGCATCCGCTCATCCACCGTTCCCAATCCCATGATATATTCGGTATCGATCACTGAACCAAATCCCGGTGTCGGACGCATCTGCTCCGCTTCCAGACTGATCACATCCGATACCCCATCCACCACGACTCCCATGACCCGCCCGGACACATTTAAAATAATCACCACGGTAAACTGATCATAAGTCGCATCTCCCAGCCTGAATTTGATCCTCATATCAATAATCGGTACGATAATCCCACGCAGATTCACAACTCCTTTGATGAATTCCGGGGCATTGGCAATTTGAGTGATGGAGTCATAACCACGAATCTCTTGTACTTTGAGTATCTCAATACCATATTCTTCTCTTCCTAATCGAAAGGTCAGAAACTCATTGGCCATTTGGCTAGCGATTGAGCCTGGTGATTCGTTAGCTAAATTTGTTGTCTGCTCTCGCAACATGACTAATGCTCCTCTTATTTGTTAATATAAAAGTAATATAAAAATTAATGGGTAACCTATGAGGTGCTATTGATGATTGAAGCGACATCTCTCTACTAAAAAATGATGTAGGATTTATTTTCACTAGATAGATATAAGGAATATTTCCAACTTTAATAAACTTGCTTGAGATTTCATAAATTTTAGCTAAATTTAAAATAAAGTAAGGATGGAATAAGCGGAAAAAGATGCATCATCTCTATATCGGAATAGATGAACTAACAGACAAACTCACATTGATTAAGCAAGTTAAGTTTCCTATAACGCAAAATAGGACAACCTGTAAATTCAGGCTATAAATCTTGTTTTATATGTGAGATAGGCAAAATGACAATCGAAAGCATGAACCACTTCACTGTGTTGAGCAGTGGCCTGGAAAGAAGCAAGGCGTTTTGTAGGGATATTCTTGGACCAAAGGAAGGTTATCGTCCGCCTTTCACGTTTTCCGAAATCGCGAATCGCTGGCAATTGCGTATTGATGCTCTTTTTGAAGGATCCGAAGATAGCTGGGCATGCTGCACAAGGCAAGCAATCACGAAATTCTCGCCCGCAATTTGCGATTATATCTTATAAACACCCATCTCCGAATTAAACCATTGCTTGATAGCATCAACTAGCCATTCCGGCTCATCCAGGGGCAAATCATGCCCCGCCGACTCATGCTGCACGTAGCCGGTCTGCCAGGTTTGTGCGAGCTTCATGCTGCAACGGTAATCCACCAAACGATCCGCTTGGCTGGTTACAATCAATATTGGTGGCTGCGGTTTGGCAGCGATAGAAAATTTTACGGCTGCCAGACATTGATTCCTGGCGCTAGCCTTTGACACCGGATTTTGTTGTTGCCATTGTTGCCAGGATGCTAGCAGTCGGCTGTCATGCGGATGACGGTTTGAAGTCAAACTCAGTATATCCGCCTCTTTCTGCACAGCCGACTTAAAAATCATCTTGAGCACTTGAGGATAGATCGTCCAGCGCAAACGATGGTAAAACGGCGACAGTGGTCTTGCGCTGGTATTGATTAACACCGCCGCCTCCACTTCATTGGGATACCGCGTCATCCAATCAATCGCGATCATCCCGCCCATGGAAAGTGCGATCACTCTGAGCGGTTGGGTGGTGTCGATTTGCTGACGCAATGCTTCGGTCATTCCTGCAATGGTTTTGGGGCTGACAGCCTGATACAACCGGCCATTGCCCGGAATATCCGGCGTACTGATCATGGCATCGGGAAATTGTTGTTGCAGATTCCCGGTAAATCCCCCCCAGTGCCGGGCTTCACGCAATAGTCCACGGATCAGCACAAAGTGTGCGCGATGGGTCATGAGTACCACAACGTCAGTGCTTGTTGTTCCAGTTCCTGCGCATCACTTTGGTTGAGCCAGTTTTGATACGACAAGGTCGCATGCAACAAAAACTCCATCAAAATCAAATGACTTCTTAACACACGACTCAGCCGGTGCGGTTTGATCGGATGATACAAGCCCAGCAATTGACGCAATTGCAGCGGATTCTTACGAATCCAGCGCCACGAACCCATTTCCAGCGTTAATGGCAGAAAAATATTGTCACTCACCAGCGATTTCAGATACAGAAAATCCCATAGATCGCCGTGCACCAGGTAATGCTGTGATTGCGGTTCAAACAGATAATCCTGATGCGGATAAGTTTGCATAAACAGCTTACGCAGCGCACACACTTCCTTTAAATGTTTGATCGGTTCAAGCCGGCTTCTGGCATAAGGAAACCAAATCTGATTGCGAAAGCCAAAACCGGAATGGCAATCCAGAACCAAGCTGAACGGTGCCGGCAAGACATCTTGCATAATGAAATCGCACAATGCCTGGGCTTCCGGTTGCATGGATGCAGCGGCTTTTCCCCGATACCAGGGCAATGCGGATGAAATCCGGTGCCCTCCAGCCAGAAGAATGGTTTTTTCATGACTGTCAACCGGCGCATTGCGCATCAGATCGACGCCCTGCCCGTTTGCACGGGTATTGTTCAACATGCCGATGGGATTCACGATGGGTAAAATATTGATACGCACGCGCTGCAAAATATCAATCAACACGCCATCCCACTTGAGACGCTCCAGCAACCCTTCAAGAAAAGCAATGACCACTTGCGTGCCAATCCGTTCCAGACCATGGATGCCGGCAACATACGTCACACACGGCATATCCGCTGCGCCGTTACCCAAAGTCAGCGCATAAACCGGCAATACATCATCACCGCAGGATACATGGCAAAGTACTTTACTGCGCAAATGCGTTGCATTGTCCTGCTGAATGATAGCTTCAATTTGCTGGAGTTCGGGTAATAACCGATTCAGGGTGGGTGTGCCGTGCATGGGTGTCCAGGGTTAAAGTACTGCCACAGGTTAAGTTGTCATTGAAAACAGATCTTACTGGAATCTGTTAATCTGCATCAAAGAATCATGACAGAAATCATTTCCACTCCTCTTTTTCATAAAAATTTCATCAATATTTAACAAATTCTTCAAGAAAACTTAACAAACCGGCTGTATGCTCCAATGTCATTATTACGCTACCTAAACAACCGTGAGGTGTTCGTTGCTGCCTAAACATGTTTTAAGCCTGGATGGCGGTGGTAGCCACTTATTGATCCAACTGAGTGTATTGGCGTGCTTGGAAGAAGATACTGGCAATGCAACCCATGAACTATTTGATCTGATAGCAGGATCCTCGTCAGGTGGGTTAATCACCTGCTTGATCCTGGGACGCACCATGAGCGCCAGTGAAATCATTCAAAAGATTTCGCAAGAAAAATTGCTGGAACGCATGATGACGGAACACTGGATGAATCGATGGTTGAGCAAACTGCAAATTCGCCCAAAATATGCAGGAATTTCGAAAAGCCGAGTGCTACAGCAAGAATTCGGTGAATTAAGACTTTCGTCGCTCAGTAAACGAATATTTATCCCCTGCTTCAATTTGAATCAAGATCAACTGGAAATTTTTACCAACGACAGCCAACCGGATTTTCTGTTAAGCGAAATCGCCGATGCCTGTACAGCGGCACCCTCGTATTATCCGCCGGTACAAATGGAAGATGGGGATTGGCGGATCGATGGTGGTGTCGGTATGAATAATCCGGGCCTCAGCGCCTATCTTCATGCCAAGCAATATTGGAATGGATGCAACATCAAGGTGTTCTCAATCGGCTCAGGTTGGCGCAGCTTTGCATTCAATGGCGCTAAGGCGTGCGGCTATGGCGGCATGCAATGGTCGGTTAAAGGGATCGCTTCCATCATTCTCAGAGAGAAAATGATGGCGAATGTCCGCATGACGGAGGAAATGCTGGGAAATCGTTCGCTGTATATCAACCACTATCTGAAAAACTTTGATATGCCGGATAGCATGGATTCTGCCAATAATGCAATCTTGCAGCAAAAGGCATTGGATATCGGCAAACAATGGTATGTCCGTCAACGCGAACAAATTCAGCAATGGATGCAAGTTAATTAATCGCAGCAGCGTCTTGCGCTGCATACTACAAACTAAATATCCGACGCTCACCTCTCTGCCTAAAACGATGGTATTTTAATCAGAGAGCCGGTTAGTAAACTTTTAGCACACCACGGCCAACAATTGATTTATACTATATAAACAGTTTATACCGTTTATATAGTATCAAAACATACAGCCTACCATCTCATTGAATAAATCATGTCAAAAAAAACTAAATCAACTGAAAAAGAAAAATCTGCACCACCTGTTGCTAATCCTGTTGTACAAACGCCTGCCGCTGTTACCAAGAAAATAACACGCGCCAGCAGCCTTGCCAATAAAACCGCGCAGGCAGCTCCTCCTGCCGCGAAGACCACTATAGAAAAACAACCGGAGAAAGATAAATCCAAGAAAATAAAAATGATCCGCGACAGCTTTACGATGCCGGAAAGTGATTATGTCAAGCTGGCGGAATTGAAGAAGAAATGCCTTGAAGCTGGTGTTCATGTAAAAAAAAGCGAGCTGATGCGGGCGGGATTGTTGAGTTTGTCCAAACTCACGGATGCATCGTTGCTCAAGGCCATAGAGCAAGTGGAAGTCATCAAAACAGGACGGCCTGCCAAAGAATAACCTCAGGATCAATCAAAAGCTGCCAGGCCATTGAAAAACGTTTTCGAGGCAGTCGATACAAGGCAAAAACAGGCAAAAAAACGCAGTTTATGCGTAATAAATGAGCATTTTGAGCCTGTTTTTAACACCGTAGTGACAACACAAATAGTTTTTCAATGGCCTGCTAACCGAATTTGCCGGTAATATAATCTTCAGTAGCTTTTTTCTTAGGTTTCGTAAAAATAGTGTCCGTGTCACCAAATTCAATCAATTCCCCCAAGTACATATACGCCGTATAGTCGGAAACGCGGGCTGCCTGTTGCATATTGTGAGTGACAATGACAATGGTGTAATCCTCCTTGAGCTGAAAGATCAGATCTTCGATACGCGCCGTAGAAATCGGATCGAGTGCTGAAGTCGGTTCATCTAGCAACACGACTTCCGGTTTCACCGCGATAGTGCGGGCAATACACAAACGCTGCTGCTGGCCGCCGGAAAGGCTGGCGCCGCTTTGATTCAATTTATCCTTGACTTCGTCCCATAGCGCAGCTTTTTTTAGCGCCCATTCCACCCGTTCTTCCAACTCGCAACGATTTAAAGTTTCATACAGTTTTACGCCAAATGCCACATTATCGAAAATAGACATCGGAAACGGGGTCGGTTTCTGAAATACCATGCCGATTTTGGCGCGCAGAATATTGAGATCCTGCTTCTTGTCGAGAATATTCACGCCGTCAAACATGATCTCCCCCCTGGCTTCCTGGCTGGGATAGAGCTGGTACATGCGATTAAAAGCACGCAGCAAGGTGGATTTTCCACATCCGGAGGGGCCGATAAAGGCGGTAATCTTGTTTTCCAGAATATCCATGTTGATAGATTTCAGCGCATGATAGCTATCGTAAAAGAAATCCAAATCGTGGATAGACATTTTGGGAGTAGCCATTTGTAGTGGATTCATATTCATTTCGATTTTTAATGCGTGTATATAATTCATATGCGTTCGATGTTTAAATTTAAGAATTCGTGTGCTTGCGCATGAAAAAACGGGCAGCAATATTGAGTCCCAGAACGCTCAGTGTAATAAGCAGTGCCCCGGTCCAGGCCAACTCTTGCCAGGATTCATAGGGACTCATGGCGAACTGAAATATCACGACGGGTAAATTGGCCATCGGTTGGTTCATGTCCGCACTCCAGAATTGATTGTTGAGCGCGGTGAACAGCAAGGGCGCGGTTTCCCCGCTGATGCGCGCAATGGCCAACAATATACCGGTCATGATGCCAACCTTGGAAGCACGCCAGGTAACCAGGGTAACCACTTTCCATTGCGGCGCACCCAAAGCGGCTGCGGCTTCGCGCAAACTATCCGGAATCAGCCGCAGCATATCCTCGGTGGTGCGCACGACGACTGGAATGACAATCAGCGATAGCGCCAGCGCCCCGGCCCAACCGGAAAAATGACCCACCTTGGCGACATACACGGTATAGATAAAAAGACCGATCACTATGGACGGTGCGGATAACAAAATATCGTTAATGAAACGGGTAGTGGAAGCCAACCAACCGCGTTGATCAAATTCAGCCAGATAGGTGCCCGCCATGATACCGATCGGCGTACCGATCAGGGTCGCAAGTGTGACCATCATCAAACTACCGGCGATGGCATTGAGCAAGCCGCCGGTATCCCCCGGTGATGGCGTCATCTGGGTAAATAAATCCAGGCTGATGCTACCCAGTCCCTTGTCAAGCAAGGTCAATAAGATCCAGGATAACCAGAACAAACCGAAAACCATGGCCAGAACGGAAAAGGCAAGATTCATGGCATTGATGATGCGCCGCCGCGTATAAATTGGAATCATGGTGCGTCCCTAAGTGGTATGGCCTTCGCGTTTCTTAAGTTGCGCCAGCAGCAGCTTGGAGCAAGCCAGCACGACAAAAGTAATGAAGAATAAAATCAAACCCAGCTCAATCAAAGCTGAGGTATATAGCTCGCCATCGGCTTCGGTGAATTCATTGGCCAGCGCCGAAGCAATACTGTTGCCTGGCATGAAAAGAGAAGCATGTAATTGGTGCGCGTTACCAATCACAAACGTAACCGCCATGGTTTCACCCAAAGCACGGCCAAGGCCAAGCATGATACCGCCGACCACGCCGATCCGGGTATAAGGGATAACCACATTCCATATCACTTCCCAGGTGGTGGCACCCAGCGCATAAGCGGATTCTTTCAACATGGGCGGTACGATATCGAATACATCACGCATCACTGCGGCAATGAACGGAATCACCATGATGGCTAAAATGATCCCGGCGGTTAGCATGCCAATCCCCATAAAAGGCCCTTCGAATAGCAAGCTGATTCCGGGCACTGCTCCCAATGTATTCTGCAACCAAGGTTGTATATGTTGCGCAAAAAGTGGCGCAAATATGAACAAACCCCACATGCCGTAAATGATGCTGGGAATACCGGCCAGAAGCTCTATCGCTGTCCCGAGCGGGCGGCGCAACCACGGCGGGGATAATTCCGTGAGAAACAGCGCAATGCCGAAACTGACGGGGATAGCGATCGACAGTGCGATGATTGAAGTGACCAGCGTACCAATGATGGGCACCAATGCACCGAATTTTTCAGTGACAGGATTCCAGTCTGCGCTAAAAAGAAAATTGAAACCAAAAGCCTTGATCGCCGGCATACTGCCAATGAGCAAAGAACCGATCACAGCAATGAGCACTGCAAACACGATCCATGTAAAAAACCAGGTGGTTCTACGAAATATCCGATCAAATAGCAGTTGCCTTTTGAGTTTTACCGCAGTATGTACTTTTGACATCGTTTTATTTCGTCTGGCTGAACATGCAGGGTTATATTTCTCCATAGCAATAACCTGAGCTTTTAGAGCAGCAGCAGAATAGCATCGAGTAATTTACTTCAATATAGCTTGATCTATTGCAGTGGCTAAGGCTTCGCTGTGTAAATGGCTTTGCCATCTTTACTTTTGATGTTCGCTTGCCAGGAATCCTCGATCAGTTTCACCAAGCTCTCTGGCAGCGGAATGTAATCCAATTCCAATGCCATTTCATTACCATGGGTGTATGCCCATTCAAAGAACTTCAGCACTGCTAAAGCCTGAGCAGGATTAGTCTGAGATTTGTGCATCAAGATGAAAGTCGCACCGGTAATCGGCCAACTGTTTTCACCCGGCTTATTCGTAAGAATCTCATAAAAACCTGCGGCCTGATCCCACTGCGCGTTGACAGCAGCAGCCCGGAAGCTATCTTCCACGGGTATCACATACACACCATCCGGATTCTGCAACTGCACATAGTTCATTTTGCTTTGCTTAACGTAAGCAGCCTCAACATAACCGATCGAGTTCTTGATCTGCTTGACAAAATTCGCGACCCCTTCATTACCTTTGCCACCCGTGCCAATCGGCCAAGCTACGGAAGTATCCGAACCAATTTTTTCTTTCCATTCCGGACTGACTTTGCTCAAGTAATCGGTAAACAAGAAAGTGGTACCGGAGCCATCCGCACGATGCACTACGGTAATGCTACTAGCCGGCAGGTTTACACTGGTATTTAAGCTGGTAATCGCAGGATCATTCCAGCGTTTGATTTTGCCCAGAAAAATATCGGCCAAAACTGCACCGGTTAACCGGAGTTGGCCCGCCTTAATGCCTTCCAGATTGACCACAGGAACCACACCACCCAATACCGTCGGAAACTGGGTCAGACCATTCTGTTCCAGTTCCTCCAGTGTCAGAGGCTTATCTGATGCACCAAAATCAACCGTTTTTGCCTTGATTTGTTTGATGCCGCCACCGGAACCAATGGATTGGTAATTCATGCGCATACCGGTTTTTTTCTTATAGGCATCCGCCCATTTCGCATAAATCGGATAAGGGAAGGTGGCACCGGCACCGGTAATATCAGCAGCACTGGTTACGCTGGCGACCAGCAGTGCGGTAATAGCAAACAATCCGAGACCGAATGGCAGTTTCATCTAAATTCTCCTGTCTAAAGGCAATGGGCAATGGAATCTTAATCAGAGAATGTGACAAGATGATGACAAACAGATCGCATGGGAGAAATCCTCTCAACGACTGTCAGCGATTAACCGACTGGAGGGTGCGGTAATCAGAGGTATGAAAAAAAGTAAACATAGAACCCAATTCAACACGCCCACGATCTCCGGGATCGTTGTGACACCTCCAACTAAAGAGGTGCTTGGATTAAGCGGTTTATCTACACAAATTCGAGGGGAGCGTAGATGACTATCGGTTAATACTCATATACCGAGTTGCTATATGTCTTTTGGCCTTTCTCCTGTTGCGGCATTTTTGTTTGAGAATGGCATATTTGGTTTTTTGGTTTACCCAAGAAAATATTCAGCATGAGATACGCTAAATAGAGATAAATCCCAACAATGATGCTTGAAACCATCTCCCAATCCACAGTTAACTCATAAAATCCAATACTGTAGATAATACTCAACAAAATAAAACAGACACTGATTGCTGCGATGATAAAAATATTTTCGTTTTGCATGATTCCATACTCCTTAAAAAAAATAATGGGTTATTTGTCGTGTGTATAAAATCCGGTCGCGAATTTAGATCGGTGTTTTTTACTGGTAATCGCCACGGTCTTGTCATTGCCTGTTGCGGAATGCTGAATATTTACAAATAAGGTATGCGGATCCTTACCAAAATAAATACCCGTACCTTCCGCAGATTTGTCTTTCAGCGAAGCGAACAGATACACACCGTCGCTATAGCCATCACCATCTTCATCAGGCAACGCAACCCAGATATCGCTGTTGTCGTTGTCCTCGACAATCCACAACTTGCCATCATGGCCTTTTGCCAGATTATCCGGGCTCTTGAAACCGGTTATCCCAGGCGTGGTGCCAGTTGGTTGCACTTCAAAGGGAACATTAATCCCAGGTTGAACAAAATAATTCACTTTGGGTACCGACACCAGGCTGATTGCCAATATCGCGCCGGGGCCGCTGGTATTGGCCGGATCGGTCGCATCTTCACAAGTCAGCGCTGCATACAGCACATTTCCAATGCGCTCCAAATCCTCAGGGCGACAAAAAGGCGTAGCATCAACTGCCTGAGCGGCGATCCTGGCATTGATCTGCACCTGATCCATATCCAGCGCCACCCACTCCGCTTCGCCTGTCTTGGCACTATTTTTCACCCGCAACACATACAATTGACCGTTGCTCAGGTCACCATAGTTATCCGGAACAAATTTATAGATTGAACCTTTCTTGTCCTCGTCGATAACGTAAACATTACCTTCTTCATCGATCTCAATACCTTCATGGGATAACGATCCCAGCATAGGCCGAACGTTGACTTCTTTGACAATCGTTGGCGCATTTTTTACAAATTTCAATTCGTATAACATGCCGCTTTGTGCATTGGGCGCATCAGGATCCGGCAATTGCGCGGTAATGGTTTCTTCGGCAAACAGCAGTGTTTGCCACGGTGTCCACACCAGACCATCCAAAGCTTCCCAGTCGGCACGTTGCGCCAGAATTTCAGCTTTACCGTTTTTTAAATCCACAATCGAAACAGCACCGCCCAAATATGGTGCTGTACCCGGACGCACTTCGTGAGTACGGTACAAATAACGGCCGGCATGCTTACCATTTTCGTTGACCGTATTCATGTCCCCTAGATCCGGAGAATCAGGATAAATATCCAGATGACTTTCATCAGAGACAATGTGCTGCGTGAAACCTTTCGGAATCACCCAAGGCTTGCTATTGAGAATAAGCGGATCTGTCGTGGTTTGCTCATAAGCGGAAGCAACAATGGGTTTGAATCGCATGGGGCCGTCAACAAATATCCCATCAGCGTAAACCAGTGTTGTTAATGCGGCGCATAGGGGTAATGCTACCATTGATTTCTTCATGAATTTTCTCCAAGAAATTAAGAATGACATTAAGATAGGTTTCAGGACGATCAACCGAATCAATTGCATTCGTCGCCATCACTTTATGGCCTCAACATGAAATACTGATGTCAGCCAAATGAATTTTTCATGAATGCTGTATTGCAGGACTTCTTATTTCTCTAAAGCTTACCCCTGCGCTTCTGGAGCAATTAAATTGCAAAGGAATATCCTCTCTGTGCGTACTTCTCGCTATTGTGATTTGATATGAATCAACTTTTTACTACTTACAAGCGGTAAAATAATTAATGTTTACTCTTCAATACAGGAACCTGTTCATGTTCAAGCACTCTCTTCCTGCGCCACGAATTCGGCGCCTAAAATCTCTCATACTGGTTGTTTTAATTTTGTTCTCTACTTACGGGGTTATCTCTCCCGTTCTAGCAGCATCGGACGCACATTTAAAAGGACAATTCGGTCCGCTGCACGACTGGCCGATCATACCGCTCGCTATGATGTTGATGCCGGATGGACGGATATTTGCTTATGGAACCAATACAGAAGGTGATCAGGGCGCTAAATTGCATTATGTCGTCTGGAATCCCACCTTGGGTACCGGTACCGATGCATTTGAAATACTACCGAATACTACCAACACGGATATTTTCTGTGCCGGTCAAGCGATGATTCCCTCGACAGGTCATGCGCTTATCGTCGGTGGAGATGCCATGATAAACACAGTACGCAATTACGCCAATCGAAATGTCAATATCTTCGATCCAACCACAGACATGCTCACACGTAAAACCCCGAGTATGGCTTTTAAACGTTGGTATGCCACGGCGGTAACATTACCAAATGGTGAGCATGCTGTGTTGGGCGGCCTTAGCAGCAAATTTTTTGCAGGAACACCGAAGATCCCGGCTACAGATGCTGACTTCTCATCCACGCCGGAAGTACGGAACCTGAATGGCAGTTGGCGTACGCTGAGTGCGGCAACCAGCGAAATCGCTTACGGATCAATCGGTGGAGATTCATGGTTTTATCCGCGCGCATGGGTCAATCCACAAGGCAAGCTATTCATTCTTGCCCACAGTGGCGCGATGTACAAACTGGATACATCGGGTACCGGAACGTTAACCAGGTATACGACGAGAACTGCGCAAAGCGGTTATACCTATCCAAGCATCATGTTTGCTCCCGGTCGTATTCTTTCCGTTCGCAAAAATCGCGCAGCAGTCGTCGTTAACATCAATGGTACCGGTGAGCCCGTCGCATCCTCGACCGGCCTTCTGGCAAAGGATCGCCAGCATGGTAATACGACCGTACTTGCCGATGGTCGGGTCTGGATCAACGGCGGCTCATCAACCGGCAACAATCTGAGTGGCATGTCATTAGACTCTGAGCTTTGGAACCCCAATACGGGTAAATGGACAACAGCCGCTAGCGCGGCCACAGCACGACTGTATCATTCCGCTTCCATTCTGCTTGCGGATGGAACGGTATTGACTGGCGGCGGCGGTGCATCAGGCCCGTTGACACAACTGAATGGTGAAATTTACTATCCGCCTTACCTGTTTGAAAAAAACGGCAGCGGCCTATTTGAACCTCGCCCGGAAATTATCAATGCCCCAACAGCAATCGGTTGGAATGAGAGTTTCTCAATCGAAGCCGACGAAAGTATTGCCAAAGTCACGCTGGTACGTGCAGGTGCGGTCACACATTCATTTAATAACGAGACACGTTTCTTTAATCTACCCATTCCACAAACCGGCAATACCGTGACCGTGCAGTCTCCTGCAACAGCCAACGTAGCACCTCCAGGTTTCTATCTGCTTTTCGTTTGGAGTGATATCGGCGTACCATCCATCGCCAGGATGATACAAATCGGCTAGAAATTGTTTGCTACGCTGAGGATTCAATGGAAATCAACAAGAGTTAAAACTTCTTCCAGTAGAATCGCGACTCATTGGATGGATAGAAAGCTTCCCTAAGCAACATAAATACAGAGAAGCTTTCTAAACCAGAGCGGATTAGTTAAAGTTGAAAGTCCATTCTTGCGTCCAGTCATCATTCGCATCTTTAAACGCACCGGCATAATCCACGACATCAAAGAATGCGTCATTGACAGCGGCACCACCCAGAATCAGCGGTGATCCGGTTGCCGGCAAGTAGTCACTCAGAAGAGGATCAGTTGCTTGGTTTCCGGATTGCGACAAGAACCAATCTGACGTTGTAAATGTAGCACCTTCACCATCTCTGAAGTTACTGACGCAGTTAACAAAAGAATTTACCATGGTCAGTTCGCCGGTCAAACTTCCTGGAGAACCGGCGTTCGTGAAGGTCGACGCACTATCAATCATTAAACAAGTTGGGGAGCCGGTAATGACAGAATTCCAGATATTTCCACCAGTTCCGCGACGCAATAAAACACCTTGTGTAGCCGTCTCACCAGCACGACCTATGATCGTAAAATTGGACAGAATCGGGTGAGAACGGGGAAGACTGTCATGGTTTTTGTCGTTATTGTCGGCTTCAATACCACGATCACCCACATCGGCTGACTGTTTGATCAAAACAAACTGCGCACGTCCTTGCCAGCCAGTTGCCCAATCAAAAGCATCATCCTGATTGTTAGTCAACACCAGATGTTTCATCCCAACCGTGCCACCAAACATTTCCACGCCATCATCCAGACCGGCGTGAACTTGGACATAGTCAATCAGCGTTCCTGAACCAACGCCACCCAGCGTCAAACCATTGAGTTCCTCATCCGGACGTACGGCAAATCCGGCAAAAAGAATTTGTGTATATTTAATTACCCCGCTGTTATCCGTTGGATTATTACCACCGTAAAACTCAGAGGTAATGGCTTCGTTTGGCACTTCACAAACCGGTACACCCTCATTACAACCATTCACCGGTGCATTGCCGGAGATAACCAAACCACCCCATTCCCCTGCTGCCTGCTGGTTCGGTCCGGACATGACAATCGGATTATCCGGCGTACCTTCCGCCATGATTTTTGAGCCGCGGCGAATCCACAAATAGTCAGCGCCTGATTGACCAAAAATCTTGGTGCCTGGATTGATAGTCAGCGTAGCACTTTCAGTATTATCGCCGCCAATATATACACCACCCGATAAGATCCAATTGATGTTCTTTGTTAGCGTTGCATTGGACTTAATTTCGCCACTCAAAACACAAGAACCTGCAGTAGGTCCTGATTGGGCAAAACTCGGGCATGTTTGGAATGCATTATTAGCCAGTTGATCAACGGTAAAACGCAATGGATTAGATCCAGGCACCAACTTTAATTTAACGTAAAAATCATCAGCGCCGACGACAACCGATGACACATGCACCGCACTCGTATCGGAATCATAAACATTACGCTGTCCTGTCGTTGCTGAGATAGGATCTGCAGCAATCAACTGTAACTCATTTCCACTCAGTTGTAATTTGGCGTTATAGAATGCCGACGATCCGCCACTCAAAACCTCAACAATAGGAAGATCTACAATACCCGATGCCGGATCAAAAGTTGCGGTAGCTGCATATCCATTCAATGTAACAGTGCTCAACAAAACCGCCGATGCAATTCTCAATTCTTTCTTTATATAGTTTAATTTAAACATAATTCGCCCACCTCCAAGTTTTTATTAGGGTGAGCCAATCTAACAGGCCAATATGACAGGCGTATTACGTTCACATGAAAAATGAACATCGTGATGACAAGGATAGTAAGCAGGAAATGTTTTCCTACTTACGTATTTAAATGAGTAGCTTATCAGCTAAAAACGCGACCAATGATCTGCAACAATTTGTCCGTTCTCGATGATAAAGCGATAGTTGTACTGATCTATTTTATAGGTCCACACCTCCCGTTTAATATAGATAATTCCACCAAACGCCCTAGTTTGAATAAGCCCCAAATCAGTCCGCACATTCGGCTCACCTAAATTGATCAGCAACTTATCTGAAAAATCTCCTTTGGAAATGATATTGCCATTTGGTGCACGAAAACCACACAACAACATGATCGCGATAATAAGGAATAATAGTTTCTTCATGATCAAATCCTTTCTATATTTGCTTTAATCAGACCCATGCCTGATTGACAATGACTACTATAGTTTGAAGAAAATTAATGCATGCTGAACGTGTTGGTAAAGCACGTGCAGTAAACTGCAAATGCTTAGTGCAAATGAGCGTGACAGAATGACCAACCATCAACCACCAGTTCACACTGGCAGCAAGAACGATAGTGGCGTTGATGATATATTTCATTTAGCCATGGAAATAAAATGCTGAATTTTGCTGTCCAACTAATGGCTACATTACAGAGACAAATCAGTTGTCACATATGCGAGACCATCCGAATAAGGAGGAATAGCCATGGCAAAAGATAAATTTAACGGAATGAAGCGTGCGGCAGACTGGGTTGGTAGAAAGGTTATAACCATTAGAGAAGCTGAAAATGGATTTTTTATTATTCCCAAAGGCACCAAAGGTGTAATAACGTCGCAATCCAATACCGGGTTAGTATTTGTGGGTGACAAGTGTTGTTGCTGCGGCGTTCAGACTAGAATATCACGTCTGCCATATCACGCTGTTCAACTAAACACAGAAGAAATCTGATACGAAGTTAAAGGGGAGGAATGATGGCTATTGAGTTTATAGCGGTTACTGACATTAAATTGGGTGCGATTCATCATGTGAACGTAGCTCATATTATATCTTTCGTCGCATCTGAAGGAGCAACGGTACTGCTGCTTTCATACAAATTCACATTGAATATAAAAGAAACACCCGAACAAATTCTATCCAAAATGAAAGAATTGCAGATTGATGTGGAGAAGATGGAATGATCGAACTATTAGGCTGGATGGGGTTGGCAGCTTCTATTGTCATGATGATTTATCATCAATACATGCACTCAAACTACGATCAGGTATACAGGTTTATTAAAAAAAGATACGGTTCCGGTGCCGACAATATTGAATTTCCTTCTAAAGAGGATCACTCTCAGAAAATAAAAAAATATTCTTACTACACTGCTTTTTGTGCAGCGGGTTTGATAATTATAAATTTGTATTCTCAATATCAATGAAATCAAATATGCATCGACGCTGGAATGACTGAAGAGGAATTTTTAAGCAAGTCAAGCCAGAACATGATTGAAAAATGCGTCAGGAACCTATTAACCAAACATTGGAAAGAACGATGAGCGAAAAAATAAAAGTTGCTTTATATACAATCATTTTATTAGCAATATTTATATCCTGGTCGATATATTCTAATGACGAAAAAGAATCGTGTGAATCCAGCGGCGGCGTTTATGCCAGGCAAAATATGGGCTGGTCGTTTGAATGTATAATCAAATCTCCCAAAGTAGAACCATGAGCACCTGGCAAAATTACCGGAAGATACGAAGTAGACCGACTGCAATAGCAAACTACGCCACAATTAAGAAATTCTGTGCAGATACAGATTATCTACCGATGCGGTTCGATCAAAAATCACCCGTGGTGACTACTGGTTAAGTGGCAAGAGGTACACTAAAGTGCCAGATGGCAGAATTTTAATTGACCTAGACGGGTATCACAGATGGGTGGAAAGTATCCAGGAGTGCGAGAATCAAACAAATCCTCAATTGAGATCGACTTCTACTACTGAACAGTCAGGTACTCTTTCAACGTTATTTAGCTAATTCACGGTAGAGCTGATCAAATTCGCTTAGGCTTTGCGCAAAAGCATCCATCGCTTGGCGACGAGGCTGGCCTTTTTCTTTACGTTCGATGTATTCCCGCAGCGCTTCATCAAGTATTTCTTGAAGAGGACGCCCCTCAGATTCAGCAATTTTTTGCAGTGCAGTAAGGATTTCTGGCACAGCTTGAGAGGGAAATTTTTCACGGGTAGTGTTAGACATCAAATATCACCATATCCTGATGTTTTTGAGAGTTTTATGATACGCTGAAGGTTGTTTTTATCCATGTATTTATTCCTGCGTTACGGGGATAAACCACATACAGGCACTCTAATCAATAAATGAACCAGAGCAAATCAAATAGCATACAAAGATTTGGTAGTTTCTTTATTCAACATAAAGAAAATGAGGATAATTATTTTATCCGTAACGAGGAAATTAGTGCGGATGATTCAAAAAAGCTAGATGAATTAGAAAACACTATTTTTAGCCTACAATTAATTACATTTGCTCTCGATGGGGTCGAAAAAAATTATCTGGAACTTATCAGCTCAATTGAGAATCATGAGACTCATTTGAATAATTTAGGTAAAGAAAATTTAAATGCACTACCCATTCTTGATGTTATAAAGGGAAAGCTTTCTGTCTCACAAAAAATCGACAATTTTTTATCGTCAACAAGTGCGTTTCTATGTCGAACTGACAAACAGCTTCAATATATGTATGAAAAAAATTCCTCTGAATACATGGCATGGGATAAATTAAGAAAAGACCTTCACGCATCGAGTTTTTCGTACAAATTCATATATCAACTTCGGAATTACAGTCAACATAGGAATCTCCCATTTAGTAGATATCTGGTCAGCGGCGAGTCTGAACCAGTGAGTAATCACATGATTTTCAAGGCAGATATTATAGTAGTGCGTGACAAGCTTCTTGAAGATGGAGAAGATTTATGGAATGCTTCTACTAAAGCAGAACTTAAAACTCAGCCTTCAGAGTTTGATTTATTACCTTTTATCACAGAATACCTACAACATATGCGACAACTTTGTTTGGAGGCATTAAGGTTTAAAAACGTACAATTTGTCGAGTTAAATAATTACTTAGGTGCCATAACATCAAAAAATCCGGCAGATACTATACCTATCATCTATGTAGGAGAATCAGAGTCAGAAAATTCTCCCCCACCAAAAGCTAAAATAATTCCAATAGAGGAATTTAAATGTCTTCTCAAAGAATTTAACCGCCTTCTTACAATATTCAAACCAGAGTAAAACTTAAATGGAGATGCATTTAGAATCAGTCAACAAAAATACTTCCTTGTTTTTAGTATTATTTTCATTGACTTGACAATTTTAAACTTTGATTATCAAAACTCAGTTACCAAATTTGTCCGCACTACTTTTGGGAAATATATCGTCTATAGCTCTCTCTAATCTGCCCCCAATCCTTATGCCCCATTTCCTCTGCGACCTGCATGTGATGCTCACCTCTGGAAAGCATTGTTGAATGCGAAAGTGTGAAGGGTTGGGGTTCTCGTGTATGGATCGGAAGATTCTTTTACTGGCGGAGAAGGCGGGATTCGAACCCGCGGTACGGTTTGAGCCGTACACACGCTTTCCAGGCGTGCACCTTAAGCCGCTCGGTCACTTCTCCGATCTATGATCAGCAGGGGGCAAAGAATAAACCAGATCTGGTTTTCGGGCAAATTTGTTTTGCATGACAGCAAGATAAATTCAGCTTAAGTATTTCCAGGCAGAAAATGTCGCGCCTTGTCCAATTGCAGTGCCATCGGGTTTGTGGATATTCCAAATGATGGCTTGATCCACCAGAAAGCGTGTTCCGGTACTGGAAATTCTTACGCCGCGGTAATCCGCAATATAACCTTGTGTTTTAGCCTGCTCCAGCATACGTGCGCGCTCTTCACGATTGACCGGCTCGGCGGTAAGTCGTGAAGGGGTTCGAGTGAATTCTTCCCAATCCATGCGCCATAAATTCAGGGCTGTTTGATTACCGTAATTCAGTATCGAATCATCTTCTGCGCCATGTGAGGCTACGACAAACGCACTGTTGAACAAACGTTCCGCTTGCTCCAATGGTGTACCGCTACGGTCAACGAGTTCCTGCTTAACCCAATGCGCATAACTGTCCAGTAAATACTGGCACCATTGCACCATTTGTGGGTTTTCCCAGTTATTCTGCATAGTTGCCGGTTTCAATTTCTGAAAATCGGATTAATCAACATCCTAATAATTATCGTATTCCAGGCGGCCTTCGCGCCGGATCAGTTCGTCAATCGTGAGACCCACTGCCGATATGCCATTAAATACCGTTCCCACCCTTTTCTTGTTGAAGTGTTCCAGCATGGTCGTGTAGGCTCTGGGTGGTAGTGGGAAGAATTTGACCTCTTTCACCAGAAGCAAAGCATTCTTCATATAAAATTCAACAAATGCTTTGACTTCGGGTTTCTCGGCCGCCTTAGCGTTGACATAGATGAAAATAGGACGGGATAAAGGTTGGTAACTTCCGTTCTCAACGGTTTCGACGGATGGAAGAATACCGTCTTTGCCTCTGCCATTATCTATGGCAACCGCAGTAACCTTATTCTGATTCTCAATGTAATAGGAAAAACCAAAAAACCCCAACCCGTTCTTATGATTCGCGACGCCTTCCACCAATACATTGTCGTTCTCAGATTCAGTAAAGTCGCTGCGGCTTGATTTGGCCTTGCCAACAATAGCCTTGGTAAAGTAATCGAAAGTACCGGAATCCGCATCGGCACCATAAAGTTTGAAAGCTTCGGCAGGCCATGCCGGATTTATCTGATTCCATTGAGTGATTTTACCTTGGGCAACGGGTTCCCATATTTTCTTCAACTCCGCAACTGTCAGGGTTGTACTCCAGGTATTTTCCGGATTGACCGCCACGGTCAAGGCGTCGAATGCTACAGGTATTTCAATATACTGTACGCGAGAACTTTTGCAATTCGCCATTTCACTCTTCAGGATAGGGCGGGAAGCGTTAGCGATATCGATCTCGCCGCGACAAAATTTCTTGAAACCGCCACCGCTGCCGGAGATATCAACGGTCACTTTAACAGCATCCTTTTTAGCGGCCTCAAACTTGTCCGCAACTACTTTCGTGATGGGATAGACGGTACTGGATCCGTCTATTTTGATAATCGATTGCGCACTAGCAATACCGGCAGCGCTAATTAACATACTCAATAAAAATGATGTACTCAGCAGCTTAAGGTTATGTAATCGCGACATTTCACCCTCCATATATTTGAAATGGCTCCACATGCATGGTAGTTTCAGAACTGCTATGTATCAAAATATACCGCATGTTTTTAAACAATGACAGCATCATGATCAATCAGAACCTCAGCACTAGCAAGATGAATAGAGAACTGAATCTTAAGGAATCCAGAAAAATATCTGAATTCCCGGTTTTTTGTATAAAACTTGATTTGCCGTCTGTTTAGATCACTTTAGAAATCTACTGTAACCTGTGTCAGGAATGCGCTCAAATCGCCATTATTCCACCCATGAGTACGTGCACCGGCACCACCTGCATAACCATCGGTATTCGTAGTTGGCGTTCCCGCTGTATTGATATTTAACATATGAATGATGTTGGTTTGAAATTTGACGTTCGAGTGCGGATACCAATTTAAACCGAACCTCACCATATCGGCTTGACCGCCCTTGATGACACCGGAATTCATATTGATGTAATCATAACCCGCAGCGATTTCCCATGCACCCCAGCCTGAACCGTTCCACTGAAACGGCCGGTTAGGCTTAATCCGGTTTGCTGCACCGTTTCTGACGTGATAAGCCTTGGATTCTCCTGTCAGGAAGTAACTTGCGAAACCGTAATAACCAGTCAGATGCTCACCATCATAGCCAGTACCATTGATATTTGTACGTAAAAATTCGCCTTGTGCCGAGAATGGGCCATAAACGAACCAGGCTTCCGCACCATAACGATCATAACTATTGATACGACGGTGATTCGGATCACTCAATGCGCCTGTACTCAAGTTACCGGTATTCAGGATATTGGTACGATCCACGTTGGTTCCTGGGAACGCAAAGAACGACATCCCACCGCCGCCGCCATTGGATCCTTCACCAACCATAGTACCGTCAGCACGATATTGCGTATTAACCGCGGTATGCCCTGCAGAAATACCGACATGCATGAACTTGGTTTCATCTTCCATCCATGGCCTGCCACTAATGCGACCGATACCTTGCCAGCCCGTATCACCAGAACCGTTGTTACGGCTCTGATTACCATTAGCGTTAACTGAGGTGGAGGCGGCTGACCAAGCGCCGATCGGTTCTGTTTGGAAAGCCAGCCCAGTTTGCCAGCGCTGCACCGCATAATTGACGCCAATACCGGTTTTGTACGTATTGGGATTGTCGACGAACGAGTTAACCGACATATGACGTTCAATGAAGGTGAGATAGCGGTTGCTGGCGGCTTCTTCCAAACTGAACGGTTCTTTGAATGAACCAATTTTATAGGATAGTGCATTGGTATGATTCAATCGCACGAAAGCGTCGGTAATGCCGGATCCAACCGAACCATTACCACGACTGAAGTCATACTCGAATTTATAATCCCATATTTTGTAAAAAGTACCTTCAACACCCAAACGCGCACGACGGATATTCATGCCACTATTCAATTCATTAGGTAGATTGGTTCCAAAAGCAGGGTCAGGATCATTGATAAAATTGTATTGCGCGGCAGGTTGTATCCGCCCATTGAGCGAGACTGAAAAATTACCATCTTTGGTTGACCAGTGCAAACCACGGTCATCGAAATTCCCATGTATTTTCTCGACTTCCTTGACCCGTTCTTCGAGCACTGAAACTTGGCCTTTAAGCTGCTCCTTCTCAGCCTTTTCCCGCAATCTTGTCAGGCGGTCACCTGCTGGCTTATCGCCTGTTTCCACTCTCTGGTTTCCATAGCCTGAAGCTGATTCTGCTGCAGTTTGCGTCGGCGCTACGAGTACTTTGGACGTTTCTGTTTTAGCAGAGGCTTGTCCGGATTTTTCGTACGTACCCATATGCACTCGACCAGGACCAGGTTCCGCAAAAATTTGTTTGGTTTTTGTATCAACATATAAATCCAATGCGTAAGCATCGGATATAACGCTCAAGTTTATTACAGTTACGATTGCCAAAATGAGTCTGAATGATTGCATAATTTGTCTTTGATCCAGATGTTGAAAAGTAAGTCATATACGATGGCAATCGTTATATAGCAGCAATGTTACAGTTTTATGACAGTTACATTTTTTTTGCAGTTTCGTGACAAAGATTTTTACCCATATCCGAGCATCAAATTGCAAATAACCTAACTTATTGATTGTAAATCAATAAAATATTAAATGTATCTATGTCAACACAATAGTTACTGTACTCAATGCATGACTGGATGTTTGGATGTGAATAGATGGGAACTTTCACTGAGAGATAACCTGTCTAAATAATGTTGAGGTGGGGATTTGATTTTCCGCACTGAACATCTAATTTCTATTAGCTAACTATAAATTAATAGGAGGTAATAAAATGGCAACAACATACGGCACGACAAGCGCGAGTTCGAGCGCTAACTATGACATGTCGCTGTGGTACGATTCGAAGTACTACAAGCTGGGCATGCTAACGATGCTTTTGGTAGCGATATTTTGGATCT
>JAGNZK010000076.1 GCA_017984435.1 Nitrosomonas sp.
CCACTTAAAATGATTTTAAGTAGCCATTGCTGTAAGTTTTTTACCGAATGCACTTTTAATTCAGCGAGCGGCTTAGCTGAAAAAGGAAAAATGCGGAATGAACTCATTACGAAACTCCTGTTGTATGAATGTTGACATTGATATTTTTGAGCTATGCGGTGTTAGAAAAGGGCCTGAGGTCAATTTTCCCTTAAACTAAATGCTTTTAACCGGATATGACATTGTTTTTCTACCTGATCCAGGCTGCTATTATATGTGATAACAATTTATCTAAAAGCCCAGATTTAATGCTTGTACCAAGTAATTATTTTGAATTGATTCAGATCGCCTAAGATATTGTAAATAAATATAATGAATATCAGTTATATAAGAGATAGATATTGATAAATATCAAGAAAATACATTCTGTTGTAAATTGGTAACAGAAATTCTTGTTTTGTTTGTACGGGACTTGAATGATTGGTTTAGTTGCAACCGCTATGAACTCAGTCTTACCGTTAGTCCGAGCGCCTCAATTTTTTCGCCATACGCAGCTAGCCATGACTCACTGACTGGAGAAAGCTGTGGTGCTTCGGGTTGTAATGATGGGCGTGCAATGCCGTAGAGTAAAACCCCTTGGAGTGGCAATCCTTCATCTTTCAGATACTTGATAAATTTAAGATAAGCATGGGTCTCAGATTCACTGGGTGGTTCTCCATTGACTTGGAATACACAGGTTTGTAGCCAGGTAGGGCAGAGCGATGTGGCGATTTGCAGGTGATGGTGAATTTTTTTTAAACTGATTTTTGTATTATTAACGCGCTGTCTTTCATCACTGAGTGCACGGTCAAATTTGAACCAGACCTCGCCATTCAACTGCGCCATTCGTTTCAATCCCGCTTGTACGGTTGGTCGATGGACCAGGCTTCCATTCGTAATCAGCACCAATTTCAGATCGTTAAGTGCAGCGAAGTCTTTTATGATGCTGCCGATCATTTCGATGACTTGTTCAAATTCTTGGGCACTGGTAGGTTCGCCATTGCCAGACAAAGCGATATCGTGAATTTTTCTTGCTTCCGGCGGTACATGCTTTTGCATGAAATTACCATCCACTAATTCTCGAAGAAAGGATCGCAATTCAATTTCCAGTTTGCTTAAATCAATGCGCGGTGCAGTACCGCGTTTAAGATCCGGTACTTGACAATAGACACAGCGCCAGTTACAGGCATTGTTGGGATTCAGATTAACGCCGATGGAAACACCGCCCGCGCGACGCGATATCACCGGATAAACATAAGTGAGTCCAGCACTGTCGCGGCTATGGTCCGTCGTATTCAATCGTTCAGAGTTTGATGGCAATGTTACAATTTCACCTATTTTATTTCGCACTGCTAAAAATGTACGTATGTTAATCACACGCAAGCTGGAATTTGATGCGGGTCATCGCATTTCAACACATAATAGTCAATGCCGTCATTTGCATGGCCACCGCTATGTGATTGAGATTACGCTATCTGGTAACATTATCGCTGACGAAGGTGTCGCTGAGCAAGGCATGGTGATGGATTTCTCGGAAGTGAAGCGCATTGCCAAATCCGCACTGGTCGATCAATGGGATCACGCATTTCTGGTTTATTCGGGTGATACGAAAGTTTTGCAGTTTTTGCAATCCATTGAAGACCACAAGACGGTTGTGCTGGATGTTCAACCTACAGCGGAAAATCTGGCTTTGATTGCTTTTGATCTTTTGGATGAAGCTTATCAGGATAGCTATGGCAATCACCTTCGGCTGGAACAAGTGCGCTTGTTTGAAACCCCGAATTGCTGGGCGGATGCCGTGCGTGAAACACGATAATTTTTTGAAGGCCTTATAAATATATGTTCATTGATTCGCATTGCCATCTTGATTTCCCTGATCTTGCAAAAGATTTGGATGAGCTGTTGCGAAAAATGCAGGAGAATCAAGTCACACACGCGCTGTGTGTGAGTGTTAATTTGCCGGATTTTCCTCGTGTTCTGGCTTTGGCAGAAGCGTACGACAACTTATTTGCTTCTGTTGGCGTGCATCCGGATTATGAAGATGAGATAGAACCACAGGCCAGCGAATTGGCTGAGCTGGCCAATCACCCCAAAGTCATTGCCATTGGTGAAACCGGTCTGGATTACTTTCGTTTGCAAGGTGATCTGGAATGGCAACGGGAACGCTTTCGCCAACATATCCGCGCCGCACGAAAAGCCAATAAGCCGTTGATCATTCATACGCGTTCAGCCGCTGCGGATACATTGCGGATTATGCAGGAAGAGGGCGCTGATCAGGCGGGCGGTGTGATGCATTGTTTTACTGAAAGTTGGGAAGTCGCGCAACAAGCGATTGCAATGAATTTTTATATTTCTTTTTCGGGCATCGTGACATTCAAGAATGCCGTGGCCTTAAAAGAGGTGGCTAAGAATATTCAGCTAGACAGAATGTTGATTGAAACGGACTCACCCTATCTTGCACCGGTACCTTTTCGTGGCAAGATGAATCAACCGGCATTTGTGCGCCATGTCGCTGAAGAAATTGCGCAATTGCGTGCGATGAAAATAGAGGAAATTGCAACGGCAACCACGGACAATTTTTTTAACTGTTTTAAGGTAAACAGAAATGAACTACACGCCTGTTAGCTCGTGGCTTTTATCAATTTTCATTGCAACTGTTCTCTTTTCCTTGCCGTTACAAGTCCTCGCCGGCGTTCAAGATGATTTTTTCTGGGCCATCGATAAAGGTAATTTGTCAGAAGCATCCAAGTTGCTTAAAAAAGGTGCCCACCCGGATGTTCCCAACAACGAAGGCTACACGCCGCTGATGGTTGCGGCACAGACCCACAATCTGCAATTGGCGCAGTTTCTGATGGATGCCGGTGCGAATCTGAATATCCGCAACAAATACGGCGAAACAGCGATTATGCTGGCCAGTTACCACGGTCAGACTGACATGGTGCGACAGTTCTATGTCAAGGGGGCGGAGATTAATCATCATGGATGGAATCCTTTACTGTATGCCGCTTCGGGTGGGCATTTGGATACCATTAAATTATTGTTGCTCGGTGAAGCCAATATTAACGCGACCTCCGATAATGGCACCACAGCATTGATGATGGCGGTCAGAGGGAATCATTTGGATGCGGCTACCTTATTGCTCGATAATGGCGCGGATCCCGGTATTAAAAATGAGCAGGGCGATAATGCCTTAAGTTGGGCGGAAAAAAGAGACCATCAGAAGATCGTCAAGCTACTTAAAAGCCATAATGCATCGAAATAAATCAGATCTGTTTCTTGGCTAGTCAGAGATTTTAATCATGAAATCTCTGAATGGGAAAGTCGCCATTATCACCGGATCTTCCCGGGGAATCGGTGCGGAAATTGCGCTCACTTTAGCCAATGCAGGGGCAAAAATAGTAATTAACTATGTGAACAATAAACCGGCAGCCGACAAAGTCGGTGCAGCCATTGCGGACGCCGGTGGTGAGTGCAAGGTCGTGCAAGCCGATGTGAGCAATCCCGTTGCGGTACGCAAGCTTTTTGCAGTCGCTTGCGAGCATTTCAATCATATCGATATTCTTATTAATAATGCCGGGGTCCTCTTATTTAAGGAAATCACGGATATTCAGGACGATGAGTTCGATCACATTGTCGATGTGAATTTCAAGAGTGTTTTTTACACGCTGCGTGAAGCGGCGACAAAACTCTCTGATCATGGACGTGTCGTGAATATTTCCAGTACGGTGACTCGATTGATGTTACCCAAATACGGCGCTTATGCCGCGACTAAAGCCGCGGTGGAGCAATTGACGCGTATTTTCGCCCGTGAGGTGGGAAAACGCGGCATCACCGCCAATACCGTCTCACCGGGCCCGATCGATACGGAACTGTTTCGCACGGGAAAAACCGCAGCGGATATTGAACGCATGGCGGCGATGGCAGCACTGGGACGTATTGGCGAAGTGGATGATATCGCCCAGGTGGTGCTGTTTTTGGTCAGTGACGAAGCCCGTTGGGTCACGGGGCAGGATATTGGCGTCAACGGTGGAATTATTTAACAGATAGCAATGGAGAATCAGATGCGCATCGGCGTACCCAAGGAAATTAAAATTCATGAATCCCGCGTTGGCTTGACACCAGCGGCGGTACGCGAACTGAAAGCGCAGGGTCATCACATCATGGTGCAAAAGAATGCCGGATTCCAGATTGATTTGGGTGATGACAAATATCTGAGCGCAGGTGCGGAGATCGTTGAAACACCGCAGGAAATTTACGCAAAAGCCGATCTGATCGTCAAAGTGAAAGAACCGCAATCCTCCGAGATCCCGCTGTTACGCGAAGGACAGGTGTTATTCACCTATCTGCATCTGGCGCCTGATCCCGAGCAGGCTAAAGGTTTAATGGATTCCGGCTGTATCGCCATTGCCTACGAAACCGTCACTGACAACTTCGGCGGCTTGCCATTGTTGGCACCGATGAGTGAAGTGGCCGGTCGTATGGCGATTCAAGCCGGTGCGCACGCGCTGGAACTCGATCAAGGCGGTCGTGGCATGTTGCTCGGCGGTGTATCCGGCGTACCTGCTGCGCGTGTTGTGATCATTGGCGGCGGGATGGTCGGCACCAATGCCGCGCGCGTGGCCATGGGCGTGGAAGCGCATGTCACTGTGCTGGATAAATCCATTCATCGGTTACAGCAGCTGGATTTTCAGTACGGTTCCAGAATTAATACGGTTTTCTCAACCGTGGATGCGCTGGAAGAATATGTCGCCACGGCGGATTTGGTGATCGGTGCGGTACTGGTTCCAGGCGCCGCAGCACCGAAGCTGGTCAGCCGTGAACTGGTCAGTCGCATGAATCGCGGTGCCGTACTGGTCGATGTCGCGATAGATCAAGGTGGCTGCTTTGCCACCTCCAAACCTACCACGTTGGCAGATCCCATTTTTACCGTTAATGGCGTCGTGCATTACTGTGTTTCCAACATGCCGGGTGCCGTTGCCAGAACATCCACTTTTGCCCTCAACAACGCGACATTGCCGTTTGTGCTGGCGCTTGCCAATAAAGGCTATCGCAAGGCACTGATGGATGACCCGCATTTGCGCAATGGGTTGAATGTTTGCCAAGGCCGATTGACGCATGAGGCGGTGGCGCGGGATTTGGGGTTGGTATATTCGCCCGCGGTGGACGTGCTGGCATAAATATCCAAAGTAACCATGAAGGATGGTTATATATAAGTTCGAGCAGCAGCTGCATACCATCGCTTGATATAGTTGTTTTCTAACACTGCTGGATCTGCATTTACTTGACGTAAAAACCAATTCATCATGCCATCCCACTGAGTGAGATCGCCCTCCGGGAGAAGGTGCCATTGTAGCTGCTCAAGAATCCAATTTGATTTGATACTATTAGTGAGCATGGAACAACACACATAGTTGTCTTCCGAGTCGGAGCCTCCTCTGGCTACTGGTACAATGTGATCGATGGTTGGGAAAAGCTCCCAATATGCCATATGTCCTTCGCTCATCTTGCCATTTTTATGATATGGAAATTCCGCAGGAAGGTAATGGGATAAGAGACGCAGTGCGGGTGGAAATACGAGCTTGGTGCCCCGGTAACGGTCAATAAAACCATCCCGGAGGAAAATTCTGGTCATAACAGTGGGCGAGTAGCTCCTGCCAGACTTCTGAAGTGGGCAAAAAGGATATTCTGTAGAAATGATGTGGGATGCACCAACGAGATCCCTCGCGGTGATAAGTCGGCATGCGTTCTCAATCGTTGCGTTGTGTTCGACCTTCATAACTTGATATTTTTGTACAATAAAAAGAAAATTCGAGGGTGTCCTAGATTTTGTGTAAATGGTTGTTAATAGTGCCGAGGCATTCTTTCGTTAAATTGAATAGTAAACCTGTTTAGTGCAGGCTTCCAATCTTTAAGTGGCATAGACCATTTTTTGGCGA
>JAGNZK010000047.1 GCA_017984435.1 Nitrosomonas sp.
CTTTTGGTCTCTTGATAAATAATGGAACCGACAAGCCTAATTGTTTCATCAATGCGCTTCCTTGCAGTGGTTAGATCTACCGAGTATTTTACAAGTTTTTGGGACTTATTCAGAGTTTCCTTAAGGTTACCGCGCCGTTTCACGTCGATAGTCGTGGTAATGCTTTTTACGAGGAAAGTGGCAATTTCATTCATTCGGATACCTTGAGTGCGGCAATTTTGACAACATGGGCGTTAATTTGGCCGGAGCAAATGAGTCAACAAGCGCAAACGCCCTCATTTCGCCTCAGTTCTGCGTTTCCGTACTATCAGGATCGTTACTTTTTACCGCGTGTATTGAGCAGTCAGGCTATTCGCTTACCACCGGATAAACTGAAGCAAGCCAAAAAACTGAAAAAAATTCAGTGGTTGGACACTAAACTTTGGCTGGCTTCTTTGACCGACCCGAATTGGGCCAATACTATTGATCTGGAAAGAGGCGTCTGTCAGAGCGTTCTGGCCAGTCAATCGAACGCACTGCCGGAAAGACTCTGGCTGGAAGAAGAGCGTCCGCGTCTGGCGATAGACCGTAACAGCAATCAAGCTGCCGAGAGCCAAATCTTCAATTTTAGCCGCATCTGGCTCGATCCAAATGGTGGTTTGTATTTTTTGGCGGTATTCGACGATGAGGCGAGTCGGCAACAATTTGAAACCGCGCTAAGAGTATTGGGCGATAGTGGCATCGGTGCAGATCGCACCAGCGGCAATGGCTGCTTTACCCCGAGCAAAGGACAGATGCCGGAATTGCAACTGGCCGAACATGGCCAAGCCGTAGCGTTATCGTTGGTCAATCCGGCCCCCAGCGATTGCCAGACCGGCTGGCTCGAAGGTTCCGCTTATAAGCTGGTGTCGCGCGGCGGCTGGATTGGCGACAGCGGCATGCGCAAGCAACGTGTGCGCATGTTTGCCGAAGGCAGCGTTTTTAACCAACCATTAACGGGGCGGATGATCGACGTTTCGGTCGATAAACTGCCGCATAAAGTCTTTCGCGACGGGCGTGGTTTTTTTGTCAAAGCGGGATGAGGTGAACATGAAAGGTATCAATCACACGGTCAAATTGGGACTTGAAATCATCACGCCGACGCAATCCGGTTCTGGCGCTGAATTGTTTAAAGAACTCGATTACATCGAACGTAACCAAATGGCTTTTATCGTTGATCAGCAAGCCAGTTTTCAGGCGATAGCTTCCGGCAATCTGGAGTTGTTAGCAGGTAATCGTTTGAGCGATTGGGTCAATGCAGCAGGTCAGGATTTTGGTTATCGCCTGCCCTGGCTTGGTAGTGTGGCAAAAGTGCCGGAGAAATTCCGCGAGCAACTCAAGGATGCCATGAACCGACCATACTTGCCCGGATCAGCGATTAAGGGCGCGATTCGCACGGCTTTGATTGCTGAGTGGTTGCGTTCAGAAATGCCTGGCCATAAGATTGCCGCTGAAGTACCGCGCCTATTGCCTTATTTCGAGAGAAATGGCAGGCCATCAAAATCAAAAACAAGTGCCTCATCCGATTTGATTCAAAAGTTGACCGGTAAAGACGCCAAACAAGACATCTTTCGTTCCTTCAAAGTCAAAGATACCTTGTTTGCCAATAGCGATTTACGTTTGGCGGATATTCGCTGGCTGAACGAAACGCGTTGGCGCAGTATGAGTCAACGCAGAAGCTTCGAGGGCTGGCAGCAAGCCGATGGTATTTATGCCGAAGTATTGCAACCGGAGGCATTGGGTTTGTTGGCCTTGCAATGGGATAGTTTTTTGCTGAGCAATATCAGCACATGGCAACAAAACGGAACGGTTTCTGCAATCGCGCCAAAGGATTTTGACGATTTGAGGCAACGCCTCAATCGATACGCCGAATATCGTTTACAGCGAGAAATCCAGTTTTACAAAAAACAAGTTAAACTATTTCCAGAACAGGAATGCCAGCGTATTTTGAACATGATGAAAGTGGACCAGCAATCGGCTTTCCTGCAAGTGTCCTGGGGTAGCGGTTGGCGTGGCATGACCGGTGACTGGGCTTCAGACAATCTCGTCGAAGAATTTAGGAAGCTCTATCCGAAGGATCTTGGGCGGCCAGAGAAAATTTTTCCAAAAACCCGTCGCTTGGTGGTTTCCGGCGAGCCAAAACTACCAATGGGGTGGATACGTTTAGTGCCTTATGATCTTATAGTCGACAAATTAGAAAAACAGCGAACCTTGCAACAGGCTACTAATGCCCAATCCACCTGGGTAAATCAAAAACTGATACAAATTGCTCAGCAAAATCATAGCTCGGAAAAAGAGGCGTTACGTGGCAAAGCGCTGGCGGAGGCTTGGCAAGCTTTGCCAGATGGGGAAGAAAAACAAGCCGCACTGGCGGATATAAAAGCACGCTGGCAAGCAGAGGATTGGTGGGAACAGCCTAGTGGTAAATCGGCCAAGCAAGCTAAAGCTATATATGAACAGAAGTAATAAGCTGGGCAAAGTAATGACTATTCAAAATATCAAGTATCCAAATATCCGTTCAAAAGACATGCGCGAATCGACCGATGCCAACGGTTGGCCAACCGGTTTTTTTGAAGAAACCTATGGTTGCTTACAAGGAGTATTGCAGGATCGAGAACCGCAAGGCGAATATGAACAGCGGCTGGAATTGGACGACAACCAATCAGAAAACATGGACTGAAAAACTATGACCCAAATCCTTATCTGTACCGTCGGCGGCAGTCATCAGCCCATTGTTAGTGCGATCAACGATTTGCGGCCGGATTTTGTAGTGTTTATCTGTACCGACAGAGACCCGGCGACCAATCAGCCCGGTTCCCGCGTACAAATCGAAGGTAAGGGTAACTGCATTAAAGCGCACAACGGCGACGCCAATCCCACCTTGCCCAACATTCCAACCCAAACCGGCCTTGCGCCCGAACAGTACGAAACGGTGCTGACCCTTTCAGACAATCTTGACCGTACTTACCTGGATTGTATTACCGCGATTGATGACATCAACCGCCGTTTCCCGGATGCCTGGATAGCGGCCGATTATACCGGCGGCACCAAGTCGATGAGTGCAGGGCTAGTGATGGCGGTGGTGGAAAGTCCCGGGATTGATTTGCAGCTCGTTACCGGCAGCCGCGCCGATTTGATCAAGGTGCAGGATGGCTCGCAGTTTTCCGACAAAGCGGATTGCGAGCGGGTCCGTTACCGGCGGTTAACCGAGCCTTACCGGCGAGCATGGCAGCGCTACGCTTACAGCGAGGCGGTGGTGGGGCTAACCGAACTCAAACCGCCCGGTGGTTTGCGGGATGAATACACGCGCTTTCGTGAATTGAGCCGTGCATTTGCCGAATGGGATAATTTTAATCATGCGCAGGTGCTCAGCATCCTGCAATCGTATGCGCCAAGTCTGCCGGATCATTTGAAACAATACATCGGTAACGCAATGCAGCTCAACGACAAAAGCGTGGATAAATGCGATGCCGCCCGGTTGTTCGATCTCTACCGCAACGCCGAGCGCCGCGCTGCCCAAGGCCGCTATGACGATGCGGTTGCCCGCATTTACCGGCTTATTGAATGGAGTGCGCAATGGTTGTTAAAAACACGGGTTAATATTGAAACCGGAGATGTTAAGCCGGAGCAAATTCCTGTTCACCTGACCCTTACACAAAACCGTAAAGGCCAATGGCAAGCGGGATTGTTTAACGCCTGGCAATTGGTCAAGCATCACACCAAAGGGCCCGCGGCGGTTTTTGTCACTGAACAGGAAAACAATCTGCGCAGCCATATAGAAGCACGCAATGCTTCGATACTTGCGCATGGTTTTACGCCTATTCAACACAATCAATGGCAGCCCATCTACGATTGGCTGGAAAGTCAATTCATACCCATGCTTCTGGAAGAAACCGCAAAGTCCGGCATCAGAACCTTGCCGTCACAGCTTCCGAACGATTACCCCGGCTAAACCGGCAGCCCATGGAGTGCTGTAAATCTGATGAAACTCAATACTCACCTCATCCTCGTCTCCGCCCAGCCCATTCCCAACATCACCCCCATGCTGGACGATGCCGTCAAGCCGAAGAAAGTCGTTATGCTGGTCAGTCCGGACATGCGGGAGCGGGCGCGGGCGCTGGAGAATATTTTCAAGCCGCGCGGCATCGGTGTTGAGTCCCACGCCATCGTGGACCCGTGGGATGCGGAGCAGGTCAGCGATCAAGTTCTCGATATTCTCTGCCATTACCCGGACGGTGGTATCGCGCTCAACGCCACCGGCGGCACCAAGTTGATGAGCATCGCCGCCTGCGAGGCATTTCGTTCGGCAAATGCACCGATTTACTATGTGCATCCCCGACATGATCGGCTACTGTGGCTGTCGCCGAAACTGCCGCCGCACGAGCTGGCCGATCGTCTGAAACTGAAGGATTATCTGATGGCCTATGGCGCTGATCAGGTCGATATTCCCGCGGAAGCGCAAAGCGTGCCGCCAGCGATTCAGGAACTGACTCGCCAATTGCTGGCCGGTATCGACCGTTACGCCGATGAGCTGGGTGCGCTGAATTTTCTGGCGAATCAAGCGGATAATCCACGACTCAACGCTAGAATCGATCTTACCCGCCAGGCTCGGCCGGTGCTGTGGGAATTATTGGATTTATTCGAAAATGCCGGTATCTGCCGTCTCGATCACCGGTTGATCAGTTTTCCCGATCAACCGGCGCGATTTATTGCGAATGGCGGCTGGCTGGAAATGCACGCGTATGCTGCCTGTTTTCAGAGCAAACAAAAATGCGGCATTCAGGATCTGGCGTGTAACATTACCATTCAGCGCCATCCGGCAGGTAAAACCGTAGTAAAAAATGAAATCGATGTCGGTCTGATTCATGCCAACCGCCTTTATCTGATCGAATGCAAAACGAAGCGCTTTGAAAAGGATGCGGATATGTTGTATAAACTCGACAGTCTGCGCGATCTGATGGGCGGCCTGCAGGGGCGTGCGATGCTGGTCAGTTTCAATAACCTCGATAAAGCCAGCCGCGCCCGCGCCCGGGAACTCAATATTGCGTTATGCTGCCATTCCGATTTGAAACATTTGCAGCAGTATCTGGCTAATTGGCTCATCGCATCAAGCTAACTTTTGAGAAATGAAATTTTTTGTCAACCCTCTCTATAAGCCTATGAAAACTAATGCAGAAGCGAATCGTGAAGTTTAAACTAAAGACCTGATTAATAAGGGATTAAGACATACAAATCAGAAACGTTTTGAACTATTTCTTTGTTTAAACTAAAGACCTGATTAATAAGGGATTAAGACAAGGCACAACTCCCGACACAGCCTCTCTTAGGTTTAAACTAAAGACCTGATTAATAAGGGATTAAGACCCGGCTGAATCTTTGTATGCTGTGCGGCTTACGCGTTTAAACTAAAGACCTGATTAATAAGGGATTAAGACCTTTTTCTGGAAGTGAATATATTCCCAACGATAGTTTATAAACTAAAGAGCTGAATAAATTTGCTCCGTGCGCCCTGCACCTATCCCCGCGACAAGGCCTCAGGGCATTACGACGCAGAAAGCCAAAAACGGCGTGCTACGCTGACTTTAAGAACACAAACTATAATGCTCCCCTTGGCAAGACCCACGGGGAATTGCAAGTTAAAAATAAATATGATTTGTTAAATTACGACAGTTTGATCATTGCATAATTTTCTTCTGGGAGATCTGTGTTTAAGGAGCCTCTGAATAACTGTCATTTCGAGCATGGCGATAAATCTATATTGTTGATTCAGAAAGATTCCTCACTACGTTCGGAATGACATAAGTGGATTGATCAGAGCTTCCTTAAATGAAAGTCTGATTTTCCATTGATGCATTAATAGTGCAAGTGTCAATTTTTCACCGACTAAGATGCTTTCGTTGCTACAGCAGAATTCAAGTGAATGATTCTTTCGAACGGTATCACCTTGAGTCGGTTGTCGTAGGCAAAATCTATAATAAGCGCGGTGCTAAATTCACGGAGAAACATAAAAAAGTATCATATGCATGCAGATGCATATGATACTTTAGCCATTAATACTGATCTACCTACCCATTTTCTCTATCTCATCAGGAACCAGAGTGATTTTACGGATTCCACGTATTCTCAGACTTATCATTATTTTCGGTCAGCTAATCGGGCTTAGTGCTTGTGCCAATCTTCCGTATTATGCGCAAGCGATTGGTGGGCATTTTAATGTGGTGCATCGCTCGCAGCCCATTCATAAAGTGATTGCGGATCCGGATGTTGATCCAAAACTAAAACATTCATTGACCAAGGTTATCCAGTTGCGTGAATTTGCCAGCCGTGAACTGAAGCTGCCGGATAATCTGAGCTATACCAGCTATGCGGATTTGGAACGTTCCTATGTGGTGTGGAATGTTTTTGCTTCGCAAGAACTGTCTCTTAAGCTCAAGCAATGGTGTTTTGTGCAAATTGGCTGTGTCAATTACCGTGGTTTTTTTTCTCAAGCTAACGCAGAGCGTTACGCGGAAGAGCTTAAGAATGAAGGGTATGACGTTTATGTCGGTGGGATTCGTGCCTATTCCACTTTAGGCTGGTTCAGCGATCCGGTATTGAATACCTTTATCGGTTACTCCGAAATGAATCTTGCCCGCTTGATTTTCCATGAGCTGGCTCATCAGGTGGTGTATGTGCCGAACGACAGTGTTTTTAATGAATCTTTTGCCACCGCGGTTGAGCATGAGGGCGTGCGGCGCTGGTTTGAAAGCCATGGTTCTGTATCGGAGCAGGCTGCATTGAGTGCGAGACAGGAAAGGGAAGCTGTTTTTACCGGGCTGATATTCAAACATCGCCAGCATTTACAGGAATTGTTTCGCTCGGATATCAGCGACGTCGAGAAACGTAGCCAGAAAGCGCGTATTTTTGAGGAGCTCCGTGAAGAATTTCTGCATCTAAAAACCGACAAACCTGAATTCAGCAGCTATGACCCATGGTTTGCGCAACCTTTGAATAATGCATTGCTGGCGACCGTTTCAATTTATACTCAGTTGCTGCCTGCATTTCAGGCGATACTTCGACAGCATGACCGGGATATGACGCGATTCTTCGATGCTGTCACAACGATCAGCAAACTTCCAAAAGATGAGCGAAATTCGGTGTTGCAAAAGGCTGCTGAAGATCATCCGCAATGGAGTATCGTCGAACGTTAATTAGTCAATCTGGGTGGTAAAAACTGTAATTCGAAGAGAGATTCTCCCTTAGGGACTGCTTTGCCCCATTCATCACTGACTAGAACGCCAAGGTGCAATATCACGTTCAGTAATCAATCTATGTTTGCTGATCTTGGCGTCATCAAAGTCGGCTTGCTCGTGTGCATTGATTTGATAGACACCGGATGCGACGTGGATCTTAATGTGTCCGTCGGCGACGGCGATATGACTGCTGCCATCTTTGTGCATTTGGATACTGAAGCGGGTACCGGTGTCCTTAATGATGGCATTGCCTACTTTTACTTCAAGCGTGTTGGTCGCATTTTCCTGAATATCAAAATAGATTCTCCCCTTGAGTAGTTCAATTTGCAACGGCTGGCTGTCTCTGACAGCAACAGAGCTGCGGATATCCAGTGCCATATCGATACTCGGTGCTATGGTGGTGACAAGACGTTCTTCCAATTTTGTTTCATAAAACCGGATGCTGTGTGGTTTGCCAAAATACCAGGTCATCAGACCCAGCAGCACACAAACACCCATGATTGCACAATGCACCATGAAACGCCGCCAACTGAAAACAAAGGTAAATGGTTCTATAACGGGTGGTTCGGGTTCCTGCATTTGAGTTCGGAGAAATAAAGGATGAAAGCCGAAATTATATACTGATCGCACAAATTTTTTTAGTCCGGGATTTGTAGAGAATCTTCTATTAACGATAAAGCTATCAATCTTCAAGTTGCTGAATGGTGTCACCAGCTTGTTGGATGGATCGAATGGGTTTTCCTTTATGGCTGACGGTGGCTGTGCTGGGCGATTTTTTGTACAAAAGTAAGTTTAAATGATCATTGGTTAAGTTTCATCATTCGATTAAATCAATTCCTTTGTATTTTTCTTTTATCAGAGAAATTCTGTTATTCTGGTATGTTATGTAAGATAAAGAATATTTATTTGTAAGAAATTTTACTTGAGAGCGTTTTTCTGAGAGAAGTATTACAGGAATATCAGTGCGATAAAGTTTTTAAAAGGCGGTTTAATTTATCTATTAATTGCATAAAAGGGGAGAATAGTGGTTGTTGATAATCTGAAAATGATTTTTTTAGTTATAGGTCTTTTGCTTTTTACTGCTCTTGTTATTGCGTTTATATTCAGAAATACAATTATAACAAATCAATCTGGTCAAAATGCGCTTGTCTTCCGGGGTCATAAAGTTGAATTGAGTATATTCAGTTTACTTGCATTCTTATCCGTTTTTATTGCACTAGAGCCATTACTACTATTGTCGGAAGATTACTTTCCGAATGTTCCCTCTGGCGAATCGCTGCATATTTGGAGTGGTAACAAACAATATTCATCAGCGAGAACCAAATGTTTTTTACTTAAAGGCGATTATCATTTTCATCGTGATGCGAGCTACATTTTTATGAATAAATCAGATATTCGAGCAATAGCTAAAAAAGGAAGCTGGGAGAATCTTCGCTGTGTTCAAGGAGAGATAGCGGGTACTTATGAGTTAGTAGGTGATGATACTGCAGAACATATTATCGAAATTAAGTTAAGAAATGGCGATTATGTGCATGTCGATACAGTAACAACAAATTATAAATCGAAGATTCACATTGGTCACGATGGGAGGTTGGGTGTACGATTGATCATCGGCGATATTGGGGTATTGCAACGGGAGTACGTGTATCGAAAAGATTCCACATTATCAAAGTACGAGAAAGATATTGAAGATAAAATTCGAGAGTATGATCAATATCGAAGAGAGGGTCATGAAAATACGAACGAACATAATGCTTGTATACCTGCGATTGGTGAAGATAATTTAAGAATTGTGCTTGCTCTTGCTTGTTCAGAATATACGAGAACACTAGTACGTTCATAAATTGATAGCCGTGAATCTAGCTGACGATTGATGAAATGATGGGCTGATCTTGTTGATCAGCCTCTATTTTTTAACCAATCTTCTCTAATATCCCGTGCTTGAAAAAAAGCTTTTTCCAACGCTTCGCTATTGTTATTTTCCAACATGTCTTGCAAGGCTTTTAATTCATTCTGATACCCCTCAATCTGTCGAAGCAGTACTGCACGATTCGCCAAACAAATATCGCGCCACATTTCCGGAGAACTACTGGCGATTCGGGTGAAGTCGCGCAGGCCGCTGCCGGCGAAACGCAGCATATTTTCGAGATGGTTAGTACTGTGATTGAGGTGGTTCATCATGGTGAATGCCAGAAGATGCGGCAGATGGCTGGTGGCGGCGAGCACTTGGTCGTGTTCGTCGGCGGGCATGATGGAAACTTGTGCGCCGCAATCTTGCCATAATTGGGTGACTTGCTTGACGGCATCAGTGCTGGTTTCCGATAGCGGAGTCAGGATGACGTGTTTATTAACATACAAATCTGCCAGTGCAGCTTGTGCGCCGCTTTGTTCCGTACCGGCGATGGGATGGCCGGGCACGAAATGGTGACGGTTTTGCATGGAAAGATGGTGGCGTGCTGCGGCAATGACATCTTGTTTAGTGCTGCCGGCGTCGGTGATGATGGTGTTGGCTTGCAAGTGCGGGGCGATCTGCGCCATGGTATTGGCAGTCTGACCGACCGGCATAGCCAGAAATACCAGATCGGCGTTATGCAATGCGGAAGCCATGTCAGTGGCGATTTCATCGATAACACCACGTTCAATCGCGTATTGCATGTTTTGCAGGCTGCGTCCGACGCCGACGATATGTTTAACCAGTCCGGCGTTGCGTAGCGCCAGGGCGAATGATCCGCCGATCAAACCCACACCGATGATGACCAGTTTGTTGAGTGTCGTACTATTTGCCATCTGTGAATTGCCGCCTGATGCTACAAGTTGCGTCCGATCACTTCGGCGATGCCTTTTAATGTGCCCATCAGATCTTTAAGTTCCTGCGGGTTCAATGCTTGATCGGCATCACACCAAGCCTCACACGGATTCGGATGCATTTCCACTAACAAACCATCAGCGCCCGCAGCAATGGCTGCACGTGCCAGAGCCGGCACCATCCAGGCTTTACCGCCAGCATGTGAAGGATCGATGATGACCGGCAGATGGGTTTCACGTTTAAGCACAGGTACGCAAGTGACATCCATGACGTTACGGTAAGCGGTTTCAAACGTACGGATACCACGTTCGCAGAAAATAATATTGTGATTGCCGCCCGCCGCAATGTATTCAGCCGCCATTAGCCATTCGGAAATGGTGGCGGACAGGCCGCGCTTTAGAATCACCGGTTTGTTGATACGCCCGACTTCTTTCAACAGATCAAAATTCTGCATGTTGCGCGTGCCGATCTGGATGACATCGACATCGTGCTCGAGAAAGGTATCCAGCATGCGCACATCCATCAATTCGGTGACAATCGGCAGGTTATATTTGTCGGCTGCCTGGCGGAATATGCTCAAGCCATCTTTACCTTTGCCCTGAAACGTGTACGGGCTGGTACGCGGTTTGAAAGCACCGCCGCGCATCAGACGGCAACCGGCTGCCGCGACTTGCTGTGCCGCCAGATCCATTTGCTCCTGCGTTTCCACCGAACAGGGGCCGCCGATCACTTGCACTTGCTTGCCACCAATTGGGATGCCGCGCACATTGATGATGGAATCTTGTTTGTGCGATTCGCGCGAAACAATTTTGTATTGTTTGACGATGTGCATGGAATATTCCACGCCCGGCAGAGAGTCGAATAATTCCGGATCGAGCTTGCTTTCATCACCGATGGCACCGATAACCGTGCGATTGGTGCCGCGTGAAATATTGACTTCATGTCCGAGGTCTTGGATTTTTTGCACAACCGTACCGATTTGTTCCTCGGTAACATCTTTATTCATGACGATAATCACGCTAATTCTCCCAGTGCGTTCTCAAGTGATTCCAGGAATCGTTTATTTTCGGACTCCAATCCGATGGTAACCCGAAGGTGGTGCGGCATTTCGTAAATACCCAGAGGGCGTACGATGACGCCTTGTTGTAGCAGACTTTGATAGATTTTTAGGGTATTTGCTGCATCGCCTTTAACGCAGAAACTGATGAAATTGCCATACGAAGGGATGGTCTCAATACCCAGTTTGCGGAAACCATCGGTGAGTTGCAACATGCCGGCACGGTTCAATGCATATGATTTTTGTACAAACTCAGCATCTTGCAGCGCAGCCAATGCGCCTACCAAACCTATGCTGCTGACATTGAATGGCTGGCGCACGCGATTCATCAGATTGGCGACATCCGGATGTGTCAGCCCGAAACCGACACGCACGCCGGCAAGACCATAAACCTTCGAGAAAGTACGCGTGATCAGCAGATTGGGAAATTGTTTCAGCCATTTGATGCTATCCGGTTTGTTGGCTTCCGGCAGGTATTCGTAATACGCTTCGTCCATGACGACCAACACATCGCGCGATACGCGTTCCATAAACTGGAGTAGTTCTTCTTCGCTGGATAATGTGCCGGTGGGGTTGTTAGGGCTGGCGATAAATACGATGCGTGTTTCAGGCGTAATGGCATCCAGCATGGCAGGCAGATCATGACCGTAATCCATCGCGGGAACCGATATGCCATTGGCACCAACCATCTGCACCACCAACGGATACACCGCAAAAGCGTGTTGTGAATATACCGCGGTAGCGCCGGGTTTCAGGAATACGCGCGCCGCTAGATCCAAAACATCGTTGGAACCGTTTCCCAGTATGATTTGCTCAGGCGCTACGGCGTAGCGTTTGGAAAGCGCAGCTTTCAATGCATAACCGCTGCCGTCCGGATAGAGCGCGATATCATGCAAGGCGTTGATCATGGCATCCAGCGCGAGCGGGCTGGTTCCTAGCGGATTTTCGTTGGAGGCTAGCTTGATGACATACGCTTCATCCAAGCCCATTTCGCGTGCCAGTTCAGAGATGGGTTTGCCGGGTTGGTAAGGTTGGATGGCACGGATGTATTCTGGAGCAAAGTCACAAAGATTCATAAGATTAAGTTGTTATCGATAGAAAGAAGAATACAGGTGGCTCAAGGTGTTTAATCGGGTAAATATATTGACAGCGAAGTTAGGAGGCTGGATAAGATCCGAGGATTTTTGAGAAAGATGCTTTTTCACGTAATTCTGCCAGTGCGGCGACGACATTGGTATCTTCCTGATGTCCTTCAATATCTACAAAAAATACATATTGCCACAAGCCAGTACGGGACGGGCGTGATTCCAGGCGACTCATGCTGACGCCATGCTGTGCCAATGGCTCCAGTAATTTATAAATAGCGCCGGAACGGTTGTTGGTCGCCAGAATCAGTGAAGTTTTGTCCTTGCCTGACGCAGCTACAATTTGTTTACCGATGACTAAAAAACGCGTGGTATTTCTCGCATCATCCTCAATATTTTCTGCGCAGATGGCAAGTCCAAATAACTCGGCTGCTCTTTTGCCCGCGATGGCTGCTGCGTTTTTATCAGCGGCTGCTTGCCGGGCTGCATCGGCGTTGCTGGCGGTATTGATCAGCGCGGAATGGGGAATATGCGGCAAATTGGTCATTAACCAGTGATGACACTGCGCTAACGATTGCGGGTGCGAATAAATTTTGTTGATGGGTGTTAATCCGGTTTGTTGTGCCATCAAGAACTGATGTACGGGTAACTGGATTTCGCCGCAGATGGATAACGGTGTTTGTAATAGCAGATCCATGGTTCTACCCACTGCGCCTTCCGTGGAGTTTTCCACCGGCACCACGCCATAATTGGCGGTATCCGTTTCTACGGTACGGAATACTTCGTCGATGGAATCGCATGCGATCGTTGTGATAGCGCTGCCAAAGCGCTTCAACGCCGCTTCTTCAGAGAAAGTGCCGTTGGGGCCGAGGTAAGCCACGCTGATGGATTTTTCCAACGAGCGGCATAACGACATGATTTCGGTAAACAATTGTTTAATGTGTTCGCTGCTGATGGGGCCGGGATTAAGTGCTTGCATGCGTGCCAGTATTTGCGCCTCGCGCTCAGGGCGGTAGATGATGCCGCTCTTTTTGATTGCGCCGATTTGCTGTGCCAATCCGGCGCGCTTGCTCACCAGCTCGAGCAGTTCGTTGTCGATGGCGTCAATCTGGTCGCGTAATTGTTTGAGTTGTTCTGACATGGGCGGTGAAAATCTAGGCTTAACGAATGTTCATCAGAGTTTATTTAGGAAATGGCAGATAACGTGCCATGAGTACACCCGCGATCCCGGCAATTTCATTCACCACATGCTGGGGTACCGGACTGTCGGTGTCCACAAGCGTGTAGGCCATTTCTCCGCGTGATTTGTTAATCATATTATGGATATTCAATCCGGCATTGGCCATGCTGGTGGAAATTTGTCCCAGAATGTTGGGCACGTTGGCATTCGCTACTGCTATCCGGTAGGGCGATTCCCGTTCCATCTGGATATCGGGAAAATTGACTGTGTGGGTGATATTGCCGTTTTGCAGATAATCTATGAGTTGATCCACCACCATCACGGCGCAATTTTCTTCCGCTTCCTGTGTCGATGCACCGAGATGCGGCAACGTGATCACCGCTTTCTGATGCTGTAATTTCTGGCTGGGAAAGTCACAGACATAGGTTTTGATCTTGCCGGCAGCGATACCTGCTAAAATGGCTTCCTCATCAACCACAGCGCTACGTGAGAAATTCAACAGAATTACATTGTGCTTCATTAGTTTGATGGTTTTATCATCAATCAGGTGGCGAGTGGAGTCCAATAGTGGAATATGTAAGCTGATAAATTCGCTGTGACGCAGTAAATCTTCCATGCTGTGCGCTTTTTTGACTTCTGCCGACAAACTCCAAGCGGACTCAACAGTGATTTTTGGATCATAACCGATGACTTTCATGCCCAGCTTGATCGCGGCATTCGCCACCAATCGACCGATTTCACCCAGGCCGATAAGGCCCAACGTACGCCCCGGTAATTCGATACCGGAAAAATGTTTCTTGCCATCCTCGGCCTGTTTGTTCAGTGCCGCATCATCTCCCTGTAGATTCTCGACAAACTGTAACGCGGGAACCAGATTACGTGCGGCTAACAGCATGCCGGCCAGAACCAGCTCCTTGACCGCATTGGCATTCGCTCCCGGCGTGTTGAACACAGGAATGCCGCGGGTATTCATATCCAGTACAGGAATATTGTTGGTGCCGGCGCCTGCGCGCCCAATCGCTTTGACACTGCCGGGGATGACTGTATTCAGCATGTTGTGCGAACGCACCAGAATGGCATCCGGTTCGGCGATATCATTACCCACCTGATAATCATCCGCAGGAAAGCGGCGCAGGCCAAGAGATGAGATCTGATTGGCAGTAAGAATCTTGAAGATTTTATGTTGATGGTCAAGCATGCTGGCTAGCGAACTCCTTCATAAACGCCGCCAATTTTGCCACACCTTCAATCGGCATAGCATTATATATGGACGCTCGCATGCCACCCACCGAGCGATGGCCTTTCAGTTGAATCAAGCCGTTGTTTTTGGCTTGCTTCAGAAATTCGTCATCCAGCGCAGGATCTTTCAATGTAAAAGGCACATTCATGCGTGAACGATCCGATTTTACCACCGGACAATGATAAAAATCAGTGGTATCCAGCAAGTCATACAACACATTAGCTTTGGCAATGTTGGTTTTTTCCATCGCAGGCAATCCGCCTTTTTGTTTCAGCCAGTCAAATACCAGTCCGGTAATGTACATGGCATAGGTCGGTGGTGTGTTGTACATCGAATCATTTTTCGCATGAATCTGATAATCGTAAAGCGTCGGTGTACCTGCCAGCGGCATGCCGAGTAAATCCTCGCGGACAATTACGATTGTTAATCCGGCTGGCCCCAGGTTTTTTTGTGCGCCAGCATAAATCAGTCCAAAGCGCGTGACATCAAAAGGTCGCGACAAGATATTGGATGACATATCGGCGACCAGCGGAATATTACTTTTTGGGTCAATTGCCGGTATCCAATTAAACTCGACGCCCCCAATGGTTTCATTGCTGGTGTAATGAATATAAGCCGCTTGCGGATCCAAGTGCCATTGGTCTTGTTTGGGCGCATAAGTAAAATTGTCCTCTGCGGAGGAGGCGGCCACATTAACCGTGCAATATCTGTTTGCTTCGCCGATGGCTTTTGTCGACCACTGACCGGTATTGATATAGTCAGCTTGCTTTTTGCCACGCAGCAGATTCATCGGCACCATGGAAAACTGACTGGAAGCACCGCCTTGCAGGAATAACACTTTATAGTTTTGTGGAATGCCAACCAGTTCGCGTAAATCGCTTTCAGTTTTTTCCGCAATGGCCATAAATTCCTTGCCGCGATGGCTCATTTCCATGACGGACATGCCACTACCGTGCCAGTCCAGCATGTCATCGTGCGCTTGTTGTAGTACTTCTTTGGGTAGAACCGCAGGCCCTGCACTGAAATTATAGATTTGCTCCATGATATCTTTTTTCTGGTAGTTATTTTTAGCGCTTGGAGATCAAGCCGTATCCGTGTTTTTAACTATCGCTTTCACTCTCACTGTCGTCGCCATCACTCTCTATCACTCTTTCCAAACCGGCAAGTTTTTCACCTGCATCCAAGTTAATTAAAGTGACGCCTTGTGTGGCGCGGCTCATTTCCCGCACTTCATTGACACGCGTACGGATGAGTACGCCGCCGGAAGTGATCAACATGATTTCATCGTCCGGTTTCACCAGTTTTGCGGTGACGACTTTGCCGTTGCGTGCGCTGGTTTTGATTGCGATCATACCTTGCGTGCCACGATTATGACGTGTGTATTCACTGATGGGGGTACGTTTGCCATAGCCATTCTCAGTCGCGGTGAGTACGGCGAGATCTTCATTTTCAGCCACCAGCAGGGAGATCACCCGGTGTCCGGCGCCAAGTTTCATGCCGCGCACGCCACGAGCGGTCCGTCCCATCGGACGCACATCATTTTCACTGAAGCGCATGGCCTTGCCGTTATCTGAAAACAGCATGACATCATGTTTGCCTTCGGTAAGCTCAACGCCAATCAAATAATCACCTTCATCCAGTCCGATGGCGATAATGCCATTGTTACGCGGGCGGGAAAATTCTGACAATGGTGTTTTCTTAACGGTGCCAAAAGAAGTCGCCATAAATACAAAACGGGTTTCGTCGAAAGCTTTGACGGGCAGAATAGCGTTAATTTTTTCGCCTTCTTCCAGTTGTACCAAATTGATAATGGGTTTGCCGCGGGATTGCCGGCCCCCTTGCGGTACTTCATAGACCTTGATCCAGTACACGCGCCCCAGACTTGAGAAGCACAGAATATAGTCATGGGTGTTGGCAATGAATAACTTGTCAATGAAATCATCTTCTTTGGTGCTGGTGGCCAATTTACCGCGTCCACCGCGTTTTTGGGCACGATATTCATCAAGCAATTGGGATTTGATGTAGCCAGTGTGCGACAGCGTGACGACGACATCTGCCGGCGCGATCAAATCTTCCATACTCAAATCTTGCGTATCGACAATGATCTCGCTGCGGCGTTTGTCACCAAATTGCTGTTTGATGGCATCAAGCTCTTCGGTAATGATAAGGGTGATACGCTCCGGATTTGCCAGAATATCGAGATAATCAATAATTTTATCGATCACCTCTTTATATTCTTCGACAATCTTTTCTTGTTCCAATCCGGTCAGACGTTGCAGGCGTAATTCCAGAATCGCTTGCGCTTGCGCATCGGATAAACGGTAGCCTTGCGCCCGCAGACCAAAATCTTCCGCTAAACCATCCGGACGTAGTGCATTGGCATCGGCCATAGCACGCGACAACATTTCCTCAACCAATTGAGAGCGCCAAACTTTTGCCATGATCGCGTCTTTGGCGACAGCAGGCGTCGGCGCAGCTTTTATTAAAGCGATAATTTCATCGACATTGGATAACGCAACCGCCAAACCTTCCAATAAATGACCGCGCTCACGCGCTTTCTTCAGTTCGAAAACAGTACGTCGCGTCACGACTTCGCGGCGATGGCGCAGGAATGCATCCAGAATCTGCTTTAAATTCAGCAAACGCGGTTGACCGTCCAATAACGCCACCATGTTCATGCCGAACGTGTCTTGCATCTGTGTTTCTTTATACAAGTTATTCAGAATGACTTCAGGTACTTCGCCGCGTTTGAGTTCAATGACGACGCGCATGCCCGATTTATCAGACTCATCACGCAAGTCGGAAATGCCTTCAATTTTCTTATCGCGAACCAGTTCTCCAATGCGTATCAACAAATTGGCTTTGTTAACTTGATAGGGCAACTCATCGACGACGATGCATTGGCGGCTGCCTTTTTCCATGTCTTCAAAATGCGTACGAGCGCGCATGACGACACGGCCGCGGCCGGTACGATAACCGTCTTTTACGCCGGAAACACCGTAGATGATACCGGCGGTTGGAAAATCCGGTGCCGGAATGAGCTCAATAAGTTCATCGATACTGATCTGGGGATTTCTAAGTAGGGTGAGGCAGGCATCTATCACTTCATTTAGATTGTGTGGCGGAATGTTGGTCGCCATGCCGACCGCGATGCCTGACGAACCGTTGATGAGTAGATTGGGGATTTTGGCCGGAAGTATTAGCGGTTCTTTTTCGGAATCGTCATAGTTGGGACCGAAATCCACGGTCTCCTTATCGAGATCCACCAACAATTCGTGTGCGATACGCGACATGCGGATCTCGGTATAACGCATGGCCGCGGCATTATCGCCATCCACCGAGCCGAAGTTGCCTTGCCCGTCGATCAACATATAACGCAGGGAAAAATCCTGCGCCATGCGAACAATGGTGTCATAGACCGCGGTATCACCGTGCGGATGATACTTACCGATCACGTCACCCACAATACGTGCGGATTTTTTGTACGGCCGGTTCCAGTCATTGGAAAGTTCATGCATGGCAAACAATACGCGGCGATGTACCGGCTTCAGACCATCACGGACATCCGGCAGCGCGCGGCCTACAATGACGCTCATCGCGTAATCAAGATAGGAACGCCGCATCTCCTCTTCAAGACTGATCGGCAGGGTTTCCTTGGCAAATTGGTTCATATCTTATGATTTTTATGAAAAACAACAGGTTATGATGCAGAAGCGTGTTTTCTTAAAATTGAGTATAAGAAATCTGTAAATCCGCCCATTCTAACATGGTGCGATCGTTTCTCAGTTAACTTTGCGATAACGAGGATGACTGCTGTCCGCTTAACAGTCAATCAATGAGAAAGCACCTGAGCACACTGATTCGATGAGTGATCGGTACTCGATTGTGAATATGTTTTTGAAATCCTGAGAGATGTCTGCGGCAGAAATTTCAGAAATAGCGGTTAAATGGGCCGCTATTTATCGTTTTGATTCGGATTGCGGGCAATAGAATAGCCAAAATTTTACCAATGATCCTACAATAGGTTACGTGTTATCTTTCAATGTAATAACCATCGCACATTTCTCATAGTGCTGCGAATCGCTTAAGTGCTTTTCAATCGTAGGGCTAATCCAATCAGCTGCTTTTTAAAGGGAAAACCAATGAAAGGAAATTTTGTGTGCAACAGGTGGAAGCAATTTTTGATCTGTTTTTTCTTTCTATTTACTGCTATTGGTAATGAGAGTGTTCAATCAACATCTATCGATTTTCCCCCTATAATTGCAGCTCCCTCTGGTAGTCAGATTATTTCAGATTTAGATCTATTTAATGCTTGTGGACGCTTACCACTTGGCGGATATGGAGTTAATTCGTCAGGTACGACTTTTTTAGTACTCAGGTACTGTTCGCCATCCGAAATAGATCCTTATGCACGAGCGGGATGGGGATTTAATAACTGTACCCCTCATAATTCCAATTATACCTATGCAGATACATGTAACGGATATTGGCCAACCCTCCCAGTAAAATTAGCCGAATGCCCTACTGGTTATATTTTATCATCTGGAAAATGTACTTCTTCAGGTACAACCATATCTGATAAAAATCTGGGACCTGAATCCTGTGTAGGAAATCCTATAAATGCTGCTATCGGTGTGAAATATCTTGTTGAATCCGATTTGATTAATGCAAGTTCCGAATTAAAATTTGAGCGAAGCTATAACAGCTTACAAGGAAAATATTCATCCACAAAACCAGAAATAAAAAATTGGCGTCATACTTATGAGCGTCAATTATTCATAAAAGACTGGCAGGCAAACCGAATAACGATAATTGCAGTCCGGCCAAATGGAAAGAGTTTTTATTTCACGTTGATAAATAACTTATGGGTAGCAGATAGCGATATCTCTGATGAGCTACTAGAAGTCCCGGGAAGCGGCTGGCAACTGATAACTGCCGACGACACGATAGAAACTTACAATACTTCAGGCAAGTTGCTATCCATTTCAAGTAGAGACGGCCGCACACAGACCCTGGGTTATGACGCCAATGGTCGCTTAATAACAGTCACCGATGACGTTGGCCGCACATTAAGTTTTACCTACGACGGTTCCAGCCGCATCAGTACAATGACCGATCCGGCGAGTGGTGTGATTCAGTATAGCTACGATGCTGCTGGCAACCTAACTGCCGTCACCTACCCGGACGGCAAGACCCGCACCTATCATTACAACGAACAGGCTTATACCAGCAACACCAATTTACCCAATGCGCTAACCGGCATCACCGATGAGAACGGCGTGCGTTATGCCACCTACACCTATGATGCGCAAGGTCGTGCGGTGGTGACTGAACATGCGGGAGGTGCCGATCGGCATGTGCTGGGTTACAGCACCGACGGTAGCAACACGATTGTCACCGATCCGCTGGGCAGTCAGTACACGCATTATTTCCAAACGATTCTGGGAGTCGCTAAAAGCACCGGTCAATCGCAACCGGCGGGTTCCGGTTGCAGTGCCGCGTCGAGCAATATGACGTATGACGCCAACGGTAATATCGCCAGCCGCACCGATTTTAATGGCAACAAAACCTGTTATGCGCATGATATGACGCGCAACCTGGAGATTGCCCGCATTGAGGGTTTGGATTCCGGCAGCAATTTTCCGGGTGATGTGATCAACTATACGCCTGCCGCCGATAGCAGCGAACGCAAAATCCTCACGACCTGGCATGCCAGTTTTCGGTTACCCACGCTCATTGCGGAATCCAAGCGCCAAACCAGTTATGTGTATGATACCCACGGCAATGTGACGCAGTATCAAATCAAAGACACAGCCACTAATGCCAAGCGCACGTGGAATACCACGTATGTCTACCATGCCAGTATCCCGGGTGTGGTGTCGCAAAAGATTGAAGATGGTGCGCGTACCGATGTGGCGGATTTTACCGCCGTCAATTATTACGCCCCGGATGCCGCTTGTAGCGGTGGCCATTTCGGTTGCCGTGGACAGATTGCCAGCGTCGTCAATGCGCTCGGCCATACGACTGGAATCGCTCGTTACAATGCGCACAGTCAACCGGAAGAAGTGATTGATCCAAATGGACTGACGACCACGCTGACTTATGATCTCCGTCAACGCCTGCTGACACGCACCAGCGGTACCGAAGTGACCAGTTATCAATATGACAATGTCGGGCAACTGAAGAAAATCATCTCGCCGGATAACAGCTTTATTACTTATACCTACGATGCTGCCCACCGCCTGACCGGGATTTCCGACAATCTGGGCAATCGCGTGCAATATACGCTCGATGCCATGGGTAACCGCACGAAGGAAGAATTGTTCGATCCGGCCAATACCCTGACACAAAAAAGACAACGGGAATTTGATGCGTTGAGCCGGTTATGGAAAGACATCGGCGCGCAAAGCCAGATCACCGAACACCAATACGATGCACAGGGCAACCGTAAAAAGATCACCGATCCGCTGCAACACAGTGTGAGTTATGGTTTTGATGCGCGCAATCGCTTGACACAAACCACCGATGCGGCCAATGGCTTAAGTCAACAGGAACACGATGCGTTGGATCAGATCACCCAGGTATCCGACCCACGGGATGTTGGCACCACCTATATATACAATGGTCTCGGTGATTTGACTCAGGAAATCTCCGCCGATCGCGGCACCACCACGTACACTTATGACGCAACGGGTAACCTCAAAACCCTGCTGGATGCCCGCGGTGTTAAACACTTCTATACCTGGGATGTGCTCAACCGGCTGACCAAACGTACTTTTACCACCATCGCCGGCGTACCGAATACGGCTGCCATGACCTGGAGTTACGATACCGGCACCAATGGCATCGGTCGGCTAACCGGCATGACGGATGAATCCGGTGCAACCAGTTTCAGTTACGATGCACACGGCCGCTTGCTCACTAAAACGCAGATCGCCAAGATCGGCACTGTCAACTATACCCAGACATTGAGTTATCAATATGACAGTTCTGGGCGCGTCGAACAAATGATTTACCCATCCGGTACGCAAATCAGCACCACGTATGGCGCCGATGGCCGCCCCACGGAAATTCGTGTGAATGGCAACCTGTTATTGAGCAATATCGTTTATCAACCGTTTGGCGAGCCCAAAAGCTGGGTTTGGGGTAATGGACAAGCGTATACGCGTAGCTTCGACTCCGATGGCAGACTCAAAACCCATCCCATTGGAGGCGATACCCGCACGCTGACTTATGATGCGGCCAGCCACATCACCAACACTACGGACACCAATCCGCTGTATAACCGCAGCTTCGACTATGACGCACTGGATCGTTTAACCGGTCAGACCGACAATACCAGTTTCAAATTGTGGAACTATGACGCCAATAGTAATCGCACCAACGCGCAATTCGGCAGCACCAATTATGCTTACACCAACAGTGGCACCAGTAACCGCCTGCAAGCCGTTACCGGACCGGTGGCTAAAACCTACAGCTATGACGCCGCCGGCAATCCACTCAGTGACGGCACGGCAACGTTCACCTGGAATGCCGCAGGTAAGCTCTCGACCACGGTCAAAAATGCAAAAACCCATACCTATAAATACAATGCTCTGGATCAACGCATTTCGAAAAATGGCCCGCTCACACCCAAGGTTTTTTTCTTCTATGACGCGGATGGGCAACTGATCGGCGAATACAAGGACAACACCGCTACCGCCAGCCCGACCGATGATTGGTTGTTAAGACAGGAAACCGTCTGGTTGGCGGATATTCCGGTTGCCGTCCTGAGAAAACCGGTTGCAGCCAATCCGATACAAATCTCATATATCCACACCGACCATCTCAAC